>JACDAJ010000093.1 GCA_013695475.1 Rubrobacter sp.
CGATTCCACTTCCCATCGTTCCCGCTCCGAGAACACCAACCCGCAACCGGCCCGAGCTCACAGCGTGCCGAGTCTCTCGACTTCCCGTTCCCACTATAGCCCTCCGTTCCATTATGGCACATAATAATGCTCGACATTTACTTATATGTCAAGTATGGGACCATAAGTCAAACTGAGCCGCAAAGCTTGGGTTTTGTGTCGGCTTCCTGATGAAACAAGGCGGGGTTTCCAGCGGGTAGCCCAACATCCTCTCCAGAGCAAAGCCCGGAAGGAAGAGGAGCACCAGGGTGGCAGTGTCGGTGGGACTCCACACTCCCACCGACCACGCCGAACGTCGCTGCGCTGTTCATCCGCCCTCCGGCACGAGCGCCATCCAGGTTACGAGGTTAACATCCCCCACCTCTATCTCCGGCAACGGCTCGACCTCCGGCGGCGGCTGGAGGCCGAGTTCGTCCACGAGCGAGATGACGGCCTCGGCTCGCTCTTTCGGATCTTCGTGGGCATCGAGGGCTCTTCGCATCATGCGCTGGGTGCGGGTATCGTACGGAGCCTCGATGGCGTCGAGGAGCCGGTATAGCCGGTCGCTCCCGAGATCCTTCGGCGGATGATCGTTGAGGAGTTCGGCGGCGTCGCGCATCGGCTTCGGGATGGAGGGGCGCATGTTCGCCGGGTCGGTGGACTCCAGCCACGCCTCGTATATGTGGCGCCGGGCAGCCTCCCACGCGGCGTAGGCGAGGTCGGCGATGGGGTCGGGGAGGCGGCGCTCAGTGCCGGGGGCGCATACGGCTTTGCCGAGGCACGCGAGGGTGTCGTCCACTATGGACTCCGGGGCGACCTGCCAACCGCCGCCCGCGGCAGCGGCATTCATATCGTCTTCCCCGGCTCCCGACGCCCGAAGGTCGCCGACCGCCGCGAGGGGAACCCAACGGTACTGCGGCCTCGGATGGTCGCCGACCCTGGCGCAGAATATGAAGCCGCCCTCGCCCTCGGTGGCCTTGCCGCTTCCGGCCACCCAGGGGAGTGTCTTTATGGACTGGGCGAGGCGGGGGGTCTGAAGGGCTTCGGTTAGCTCGCGGCGGAACTCCTCGCCGGAGAGCGCGCCGGTGTCCTCGGCGTTCTCAAAGAGGGAGGCGTCTTCCTCGAGAAGGGTCTTTATCTGTTCTTTCGTGTGGGCGAAGTTTTGGTCCGTGGCCTTCGAGCCGGGGACTATCTCGCCCTCGACGCCGATGGAGCGGGCGGCCTGCGTGATCTTGCGCTGGAGGGCGTCCTCGAGGCCGAGGAGCGCGTCGAGGTCTTCGCTCGGGAAGAAGCACCGGAGGTACACGTGGCTGTGCGGGGAGCCTATGCGGTCAATCCGACCGTGGCGCTGGACGAGGCGCATCGGGTTCCACGGCAGGTCGAAGTTTATGATGTGCCGCGCCTGCTGGAGGTTGACCCCCTCGGCGAGAACGTCGGTGGCGACGAGGAGGTCGTATTTGTCGTCGTTCCGTCCCTTCGGAGCCTGCGAGGAATCGGGGGCGAAGCCGAAGAGGATGCCTTCCGTACCACCGGAACTCCCGGTGACGGTGGCGAGCCGTCCCCGGTACGGCGCGAGGCGCGGGTCTTCTTCGCAGGCTGTTTGGAGGCGTTCGTGTATCCACGCGACGGTGTCGGCGTAGTACGAGAAGACGATGACCTTGCGCTTGTCGCGCTCATCGGAGGGGGTGATGGACTCGCGCTTTGCTTCTTCAGCTATTTCGGCGAGGGATTCGATGAGGGCGTCGAGCTTCGGGTCTTCGTCGGCGGTTATTTGCTCCGCCTCTTCGGCAAAGGCGGTGAGGAGGTCGCGGTCGGCTTCGACGGCGGCGCGGAGGCGGTTCGTGTCGTAGTTTTTGGCCGGGTCGCGGCGGCCTCCCCCGTTCGCCTCGGGGGTGAATTCCGTCGTGGACTCTTCGGTGTCGGTGCTCGTCCAGGCGAGGAGGGCTTCTCCGGTGAGGATCCACCCGTCCGCGAGGGCGTCGAGGAATTTCTGGTGGCTCTTCGCCATCTTGCGGCAGGTTCGGGCGAAGGCGTGGGAGGAGGACTCGAAGCGCTTGAGGAGGCCGGAGCGGAGGAGGCCCGCCGCCTGAAGCTCGAAGGTCTCGGCGCGGCGGTCTCCGAGGAGGTACGCCGACGGGGCGTAGCGGGCGAGGGTGAGCTGCTCGCCGTAGTCGAAGGCGTCGGGCGGGGGGAGCGGGCTGCCCTCGGCTTCGACGTCGGCCCCGAGGGCGTGGGCGAAGCGGTGGAAGAAGCCGGGTAGGAGCGCGTCGAGGTCGTATTCCTCTCGGAGGACTTCGGGCTGGGGGAAGGTTATCGTGATCTCGGTGTTCCCCCTTTTTATGCGCTCGTTGGGGTAGAAACGCTTGACGAAGCGGCGGGTGCGGCGGACGGCGACCGCGTCGAGGATGTCGAAGAGCTTGTCCGGGGAGAGGTCTTCGGGGTCCTCGGCCTCGGCTTCGGCGAAGTGCTTTCGTAAGGACGGGACGCCCGCTTCGAGGAAGACGGCGTCGTTCCTCACGAAGTACGCCATGAGATGGTAGAGGTCCCACAGGCTGTTGTTTACCGGGGTGGCGGTGAGGAGGACGACCTGCTTGGGCGGCGAGCCTTCGAGGAGCCTCCGCAGCGTGGCGGCCCGGTCGGTGTCGGGGTTGCGGTAGGCGTGGGCCTCGTCTATGACGACCATCGCGTACTCCGACGGGTCGTGCCAGAGGACGTGGTTTCCGTCCCCTCCGACTCGCGGGTCGCTGGCGAGCTGCTGGAAGGAGACGCACTGGACGTTTTTGAGGTCGTAGTCAATGAGGAACCGCTCCCACGGGCCGTCGCGCAGCGCGGCGGGGGCGACGAGGAGGACGCGCTGGCGGCGGTCGTGGACGCCCTGGCGGATGAGTTCCCCGGCGAGGAAGGTTTTCCCGAGTCCCACTCCGTCGGCGATGAGGACGCCGTTGTTTCGGTGGAGGTAGTCCATCGCCCGGTAGAGGCCGTCGCGCTGGAAGGCGGGGCTGACGGAAACTTGGTCTAACGGCCCCGTGGAAGGGTTCGTGAATAAGCTCAAGCTGTTGAAACGACAGGGCTACGGACGAGCGGGGTTCGATCTGCTCAGGGCGAGGATGCTGGCT
>JACDAJ010000102.1 GCA_013695475.1 Rubrobacter sp.
CACGGCCAGAACGGCCTCTCCGTCGCCTTCGACATGCCGACCCTCATGGGCCTCGACTCCGACTCGCCGCTCTCCCTCGGAGAAGTCGGGACGGAAGGCGTGGCGATAGACTCCCTCGAAGACATGGAGCGACTCTTCGACGGAATCCCAATGGACGAGATCACGACCTCCATGACCATAAACGCGCCCGCGATGGCCCTCCTCGCCATGTACGTCGTCGCCGCGGAGAAACAAGGCGTCACCCCCGACAAGCTCGGCGGCACGAACCAAAACGACATTCTCAAAGAGTACATCGCGCAGAAAGAGTGGCTCTTCCCCCCGAAGCCATCCATGCGCGTCTTCAAGGATATGCTCGTGTACTCCACCGAGCATATGCCCCGGTGGAACACGGTGAGCATAAGCGGGTACCACATCCGGGAAGCGGGTTCGACCGCCGCGCAAGAACTCGCGTTCACGCTCTCGGACGGGTTCGCGTACGTGGAGGCGGGCGTCGAGGCCGGGCTCGACGTGGACGACTTCGCGCCTCGCTTCAGTTTCTTCTTCAACTCGCACATAGACTTCTTCGAGGAGATCGCCAAATTCCGGGCCGCCCGCCGCATATGGGCGACAGTGATGAAGGAGAAATACGGCGCGAAGAACGAAAAATCCCTCCTCATGCGCTTCCACACTCAAACGGCGGGAGTCTCCCTCACCGCGCAGGAACCGTACAACAACGTCGCCCGGACCGCGTTCGAGGCATTGGCGGCGGTGCTCGGCGGGACGCAGTCCCTCCACACGAACTCGCTCGATGAAGCATTGGCTCTTCCCACCGAAGAGGCGGTTCGGGTCGCGGTTCGCACGCAGCAAATAGCCGCGTTGGAAACCGGGGTGACGAACACCATAGATCCACTCGGAGGGTCGTACTTCATCGAGTCTTTGACTGATGAGATCGAGCGCCAGGCTTATGAATACTTCGATCAAATCGAAGAGCTTGGCGGGGTGATCCCGGCCATCGAGGAGGGTTTCCAGATGCGGGAGATCGCCGAGGCTTCCGCCCGCTACCAGCGCGAGTTCGAAGAGGGCCGCCGCTACATGGTCAACGTGAATATTTACGAAGCGCAGGAAGAACAGGATGTGGAGACGCACCGCGTGGATCCGGCAGTTTCACAAGGGCAGATAGAGCGAGTGAAGGAACTCAAAAAGTCCCGCGACAACGAGAAGGTCGAGGCGGCTCTCGATGAGCTTCGGGAGGTTTGCCGGGGCGACGGGAACACGATGTACCCGATCATCGAGTGCGTGAAGGCGTACGCGACGGTGGGGGAGATTTCCTTCGCCATGCAAGAAGTCTTCGGCTCGTATCGTGAGACTCCGGTGATTTAGCGGCCATCCGAGACGCTGATTCTTCGTTCGGCATGATTTGTGGAGGCTCGTATGTTGCCTGACGCGACGAGCGCCGGTTTGTTTTTCCCGGCGGAATGACGGCCTCGTTCTTTATCTCATAGAATATTTCGCAGAGGAAAGAAAGGGTCAATGAACGAGAAATACGTGCATGGCTATGATCCGCGAGAGAACGTGCGGTTGCAGGATCAAGCCACGACCCTCGTCGAACTCCTCCACTCCGACACATCGTATCCTGCCGGGAGCGATGTCCTTGAAGCGGGATGCGGCGTCGGCGCGCAAACCATAACTTTGGCTCGGAACAGTCCCGAGGCGCATATCATCTCGGTGGACATATCCAAAGCGTCGGTCGCGGAGGCGAAGAAAAAGGTCGAAGAAGCCGGGTTCGCGAACGTGGGTTTCCGGCAAGGGGACATCTTCGACCTTCCGTTCGAGCCGGAGTCGTTCGACCACATCTTCGTTTGCTTCGTCCTCGAACATTTGGCGCGTCCGGTCGAGGCTTTGGAATCCCTCGAAAAACTTCTCAAAGTCGGCGGGACGATGACGGCCATCGAGGGCGACCACGGCTCGACTTTCTTTCACCCCGACAGCGAGGCGGCGCATGAGGCGATCCGGTGCCAGGTCGAGCTTCAAAAAAGGGCGGGTGGAAACGCGAACATCGGGAGGGAGCTTTATCCGCTTTTGGACGCGGCGGGCTTCGATTCCACTCGCGTATCTCCGAGGATGGTTTATGTGGATTCGAGCAGACCCCGGCTCGTCGAAGGTTTCACGAAGAAAACCTTCACGGCCATGATCGAAGGCGTGCGCGAACCCTCCATCGAAGCCGACATGATCGAAGCAAACATCTTCGACAGAGGCATCGAGGCTTTGCGCCGGACGACGGAGGCGGACGGGGTATTTTGCTATACGTTTTTCAAAGCCGTGGGCGTGAAACCGTGAGTTTTCGAGGGGGGCGGGCTTCGCTGCGCGTGAAACCCGGAACTTCCCCATTTGATACGATACTCATAGAAAGTAGAACCACCGAACTGGCTATTGGGGAAAGCGTATGCATAAGGAGGAATGCTTATGGCTATGGAGAGAACGAGGGTTCGCCATGAGGAGATGGGACTCGACGGCCCGGATCTCATCCGACTATATCGCGGCATGCTCCTCACCCGCCGCACCGACGAACGCTCATGGACGCTGAACCGCCAGGGAAAGGCCGCATTCGTCGTCTCGTGCCAGGGACAGGAAGCCGCGCAAGTCGGGGCCGCCGTCCACATCCAGCCCGGACACGACTTTGTTTATCCGTATTACCGCGACCTCGGAACCGTCCTCATGGTCGGGATGACGCCGAGGGATCAATTCTTGTCCATCCTCGGAAAGGCGGAAGACCCGTCCGGCGGAGGCCGCCAAATGCCGGGCCATTTCTCGAAGCGGAGTTTGAATATAGTGACTTCCTCCGCGCCCATCGGCGTTCAATATCCGCAAGCCGCCGGAACCGCCCTCGCCTTCAAAATGCGCGGCGAGGACGGCGTGGTTTTGACCGGAGGCGGCGAGGCTTCTACGAGCGGCGGCGACTGGCACGAAGCGATGAACATGGCCGGAATACACGATTTGCCCGTGATCTTCCTCATCCAAAACAACGCGTACGCCATCTCCGTCCCCGCCGAGAAACAGGTCGCCGGGAGCATCGCGAAACGCGCCGAAGGATACGGTTTCCCCGGCGTCGAGGTGGACGGGAACGACATCCTCTCGGTTTACGAAGCCTCGAAGGAGGCTTTCGAGCGGGCAAGAAATGGCGGCGGGCCGACGCTCATCGAGGCGAAGACGTACCGGATGCGGGCCCATTCCTCCGACGACGACGACCGGAGATACCGGGAAAGCTCGGAGATCGAAGAATGGCGACTCAAAGACCCGATCCCCCGCTTCGAGGGCTATCTCGAAGAACACGGAATCCTCGACGCCACCCAAAAAGAAGCCATTGACGAGGAGATAAAGGCCGAGGTCCGGGAGGCGAGCGACTCCGCCGAAGCCGCCGAATACGCCGACCCGGAGTCCATATTCCGAGGCGTGTACGCGGAGAGGGGATAGTCATGGCGACGCAGAATCTCCTTCAGGCGATACACGACGGCCTCGCCGAGGAGATGCGCTCCGACGAGACGGTGATGGTTCTCGGAGAAGACGTCGGGAAGGCGGGCGGTGTCTTCCGCGTCACGGACGGCCTCCAAGCCGAGTTCGGCGAGACGCGGGTCATGGACACGCCTTTGGCGGAGAGCCTCATCGTCGGCGCGGCCATCGGGCTTTCGGTGAACGGGATGAAGCCCGTCGCCGAAATACAGTTCGCGGACTTCATCCCTCCGGCCTTCGATCAAATAGTCTCCGAAGCCGCACGCTTTTATTACCGCTCGAACGGAGCGTGGGAAGTCCCGATGACCGTCCGCGCCCCGTACGGCGTTGTGCCGGGCGGCGCTTTGTACCACTCGCAGTCCGTCGAGGCGTATTTTTGCAATACGCCGGGGCTGAGAGTTTTGGCTCCGAGCTTTCCCGCCGATGCCAAAAGCATGCTCAAAAGCGCGATCCGCGACCCGAACCCCGTCCTCTTCCTCGAACACAAAATGACGTACCGCCTCATAAAACAAGATGTGCCGGAAGAAGATTTCGACGTCCCCATAGACAAAGCCAAAGTCCACCGCGAAGGGACGGACATCACCGTCGTCGCATACGGACTCATCCTCCACCACGCGCTCGAAGCCGCCGAGAAAATGGAGGCCGAGCATGGAATTTCGGTCGAGGTCGTCGAGCCGATGTCTTTGTATCCGCTCGATAAAGACACGATCCTCGCTTCGGCGAAGAAGACGGGGAAGGTTCTCGTCGCATCGGAGGCGAATTTGTCCGGGTCGGTGTCGGGGGAGATAGCGGCGGTCGTGGCGGACGGGGCGTTCGAGTGGCTCGACGCTCCGGTGAGGAGGCTCGGTTCGCCGGACTCTCCCGCCGCGCCGTACGCGAAACCGCTCATGGAGCGTTTCCTCATCGGCAAAGAAGAGGTCGAGGCGGCCATGCTCGAGTTGGCGCATTATTAGGCGGGCGCGATGGTGAATTCGACTCTCTCCCCCGAGCGCATAGAAACCATAGTGTCCTCCGGGTTGCTCGACGGCCCCGACGCCGACATCCTCGAAAAATACCCCGGCGAGCCGACGAACGGTGTGGACTCCGACGGGTTCCATGAAGCGGGCGGATATTTCGTGGGCGCGCGGCTCGGAGCGAATCTCGTGGGTTGCGGCGCGTTCCGGGTTGTGGATGGCGAGACGGTCGAGATAAAGCGCATGTACGTCGTCCCGGCGTTCCGGGGGCGCGGCGTCTCGCGGATCATGCTCGAACATCTCGAATCCGAGGCCCGGAGGCGCGGATACCTCCGGAGCATACTCGAGACCGGAACCCGCCAGCTCGAGGCGATATCTTTATATGCCTCCAGCGGGTATTCCGAGACGGAGCCATTCGCCCCATACATCGGCAACGAGAACAGCGTCTGTTTCGCCAAGAAGCTCCGACGCGGAACGTGAGGAGATCACTATGCCCGAACCTATAAAAATGCCCCAACTCGGGGAGAGCGTCACCGAGGGAACCATTGCGAAGTGGCTCAAATCCGAGGGCGAGGACATCGAACTCGACGAACCCATCGCCGAAATAGACACGGATAAAGTGAGTTCGGAACTCCCATCCCCCCTCGCCGGGAAGCTCGAAAAGATACTCGTCTCCGAGGGTGAGACCGTGGATGTCGGGGTCGAAATAGCGTCCGTCGCCCTCGCCGGGGAAGCGGGTTCACCGAACGGAGGCTCTCCGAGTGAAAGCTCCCCGGCGACCGAATCTCCCGCCATCGAAACGGATGCCACCGACGGCGAAGCTGCGGAGTGGCCCGTCGCCGGAACCGCCGCGCAGCCCGTGGCGGCGGGGGCGGGGGAGAGTCCGTCGGTCGTGGCGAGGGGCGGGAACGGCGGAGGCGCCGCGACGAAGACCGCCGAGGAGCTTCGCTTGACTCGCTCGTCGCCCGTCGTGCGCCGTCTCGCCGCCGAGCATGGGGTCGAAATATCCTCCATCCCCGGCACCGGGGTCGGCGGTCGGGTGACGAAGAAAGACATCCTCGCCCTCGTCGAGAAGGATGACTTCGTCCCGCCGAGCCTCGAAGAAGAGCGCGAATACTTCGCGCCGCCCGAGGCTTCGGAGCCGACGAAATTGCCGCCACCATCGTCGCCGTCGCCCGAAATCGTCCGGGCGGAGTCGCATCCGGGGGATGAGTCCATCGCCCTCACGAGCATGCGCCGCGCCATTGCGAATCGGATGTCCACGAGCATGCGCGAGGCTCCTCATGCGTGGAGCATGGTCGAGGTGGACGTGACGGGTCTCGTGAAACTTCGTGAAGCCCACAAAGAGGCGTTCAAAAAGCGCGAGGGCGTGAGCCTCACGTATATGCCGTTCATAATCCGGGCGGTCGTCGAGAGTTTGAAGGAGTATCCGGTCGTGAACTCGGTGTGGGACGGCGATTCCATCGTGCTTCGGCGGGCGGTGAACATCGGGGTCGCGGTGGACATCGAGGACGGGGAAAACGGCGCGCTCATCGTCCCGGTCATCAAAGAGGCGGATAATTATGGGATCGTCGGCCTCGCCCGGAAGACGAACGAGGTCATAGGAAAGGCGCGAGGCAAACAGCTTTCCCCCGACGACATTTCGGGCGGGACGTTCACGGTGAACAATCCGGGCGCGCTCGGGAGTGTCGTTTCGGTGCCGATCATAAACCACCCGCAAGCGGCGATACTTTCGGCGGAAGCGATAATAAAACGTCCGGTCGTGATGGAGGAATGGGGGGATGCCATCGTGGTTCGAAGCATGATGAATCTCGAAATGTCCTTCGACCACAGGATTTTCGATGGAGGCGTGGCGCTCCGGTTTTTGAACGCGGTTAAGGAGCGGCTGGAAAGTTATGGGCCGGAGAGTTCCGTCGTTTGACGGCGGAGGTCGTCGAGGTTCGGGAGTGGACGGGGGTTTATGAAGAGCTTCTTTCGCTTGCCGACCGTCTCGGTCAGGCGCGGTACATTCCGGCCCGTGAGGATCACATCGAGGAGTCGGTTCTTCTCGGGGCTTTCGTGGAGGGCCGGTGCGTCGGCTTCCTCCGGTTCATGGTTCAAATTATCGGGAGCGATGAGGGGAGGCCGCCGATATTCGATGCCGGACGGCCACTCACGGAAGGTTTCGTGGAGGCATTCGGGGTGGATGCGGAGTATCGGAGGCGTGGGGTCGGGAAGTCCATGCAAGAATGGGCGATCGAGTTTTGTGAGGGGCGCGGATGTTATCAAATGCGTTCCCGAAGCCCGGTTTCGAGCCGTGAGAATTACGCGCTCAAGATTTCGATGGGGTATGCCATCCACCCGAGCGGCGAGAACGACTCGTATTATTTTGTCCGAACTTTGAAGCGAGTTTGAGCGGATTTCCTCGTCTCGCGGTTCGCGGCTTTTTCATCCGACGTACGCGCCTCCGTTGACGTGAATAGTCTGTGCGGTGATGTGTCCCGCCGGCGAAGCGAGAAAGAGCGCGGTCGCGGCAATGTCTTCCGGCTTTCCGGCGCGCCCGTTTTTCGTGGCGGAGATGAGACGATGCGTCCTTTCTTCGGTGAGGCGGTCGCGGAAGAACTCTCCGATTTGCTTCGCATCCTCCTCTCCGACCTCACAGAACGATTCGGCGTCGAAGACCGCCCGTGAGTTTCTTTGACCATGTATGTACCTATGAGATACTTCCGGTGTGGACGATGGTGGATGGTTCGAGTGGGACGATGCGAATGAGGGACATATATGGGAGCATGGGATCGATCCCGGAGAGATCGAGGAGGCTTTGCTCGATCCGGATCGAGTCGGAGCCGACGCATACAACGTGCCGCACGAGAGGCGCGACGCGGCCATCGGCGCGACTTTGGCGGGGCGCATACTTTATGTGGTGTTCACTATGCGCGGTGAAAAAGTCCGCCCCGTCACCGCGAGAGACACCGACGACGGACAAAAACGACGTTACCGGAGGAGGTGATGAGCATGTCGAAAAAGAGCGCGAAGAAAATGACCGAGATAGACAGTTGGGACGAAGTCCCGCGGTTCGGGAGCGAGGAAGAAGAGCATCGGTATTGGGAGACGCACACCACGAGCGAGAAGCTCCTCGAAACATTCGCCCCGATCCCCGAAGGAAAACTCCCCCCGCCGCGTCCCCGGAAAACCCCCGTCTCCGTCCGCTTCGACGACGAAATGGTGAATCGTTTGAAAACCCTCGCCGCGAAGAAGGGCGTCGGCTATCAAAGTCTCCTCCGGCGCTTCGTGGCCGAGAGGGTTTACGAGGAAGAGAAGAGAGAGGGGATGCTGAAATAACCTCGATCCCCCGCTCTTCACCTTTCGCCGTCCACCGCCTCTCTCGGCGAGCGTATACTCGCTTTCCATAAAGGAAGGGAGACTTTGTGAAGTATGGATTCATCATCACGTCCGGCGACCCGGTGACGGTCGCCGACCTTGCCCGCGAAGTCGAGGAGGCGGGATGGGACGGCGCGTTTTACTGGGACGGAATTTGCGTCGGGGCTTTCGACACATACGACCCGTGGGTCGTCATGGCGGCGATGGCGATGCGGACGAGTCGCGTCCGGATCGGGGCGATGCTCACGCCCCCCGCCCGCCGTCGCCCGTGGAAACTGGCGAGGGAGACGACGACCCTCGACCGTCTCTCCGGCGGACGGCTCGTCCTCCCGGTCGGACTCGGCGCGACCGACGACGGCGGTTTCTCGAAGGTCGGGGAGCCGACGGACAAAAAGGCGAGGGCTGAAATCCTCGATGAGAGCCTCGAAATCCTCACCGGGCTGTGGAGCGGGGAGCCGTTTTCTTATGAAGGAAATTATCATCGTGTCGAGGAGATGACGTTTTTGCCGAAGCCCGTGCAAACTCCGCGCATCCCGGTATGGGTGGTCGGGGCGTGGCCGTCGAAGAAGTCAATGAACCGCGCGCTCCGCTACGACGGCCTTCTCGCGTACACGACGTACCGTACTCCCGGGCACGTCGAGCCGGAGGATGTTCGGGGGATGCGCGAGTACGTGGCGGAGCGGCGGGGCGGCAAACCTTTCGACACCCTCGAAACTTTCGACATCGTGATGGAGGGGGAGACTCCCGGTGGCGATCCGGATCGGGCATCGGAGATGGTCGCTCCTTTCGCCGAGGCCGGAATCACATGGTGGATGGAGTCTCCGTGGACTCCGCCGAACGACCCGGACACTCTCCGCGAACGCATCCGGAATGGGCCGCCGCGCCCGGCGTGAAGCTATGGTTTGCGGGCGAGCCTCATAAAAACAAGAAGCGCGGCGGCGAGCGAGGCGGCGACTATTTGAATCGCCCAGATTATGCTCGGGAGTCCGGCTTCGAGCAGCGACCCGGCGACGATGGGGCTGAAACCGTGCGCCGCCCCGAAGCATACCCCGAACAGCGCGAGGTACGTCCCCCGGAGTTTCACCGGGGCCATCTCCGAAGCATACGCCGCCCCCGCGACTTCGAGAACCATCTCCGCCAGCGTGAAGAACCCGACGAATGCCACGAACACCCCCCACCACGAGTCTGTCAAAAGGAGCGTCGCCGACGAGAGGGCGAACAAAACCGCTCCCCACAGAAGGGCGCCGGACTTCGAGCGTTCGTCTATCATGTGGGCGATGGGAAGCTGGAGCAGGATTATGAGAAGTGCGTTCCCGGCGAGGAAGAGTCCGATGAGAAAGTCCGGCATCCCGAGGAAGTTTTTGGAGTATATCGGCAACGCCTGCCAATCCTGCGTGAACACGTAGTACATCAAAAACCCCGAGCCGAGGAGCATGAGGAACGCCCGGTTCGAGAGCGCGTCCCCGATCCCCCGAAACGAAGATGGTTTTTCCTCCCCCGCATCCCTCGGAAGCGACTCGCGCACGAAAAACGCGAGCGAGCATGCGACGATGAACGTGAACGCGGAAGTCCCCATGAACATATATTGATACGTCGCCGCCGAAGACCCGAAGAACGCCGCCGCGAACCCCGCGAACGCCGGGTCCGCCGCCCACCCGACGTTTCCCCCGACCCGGACGAGGCCGTACGCCCGCGCCCTTTCCCCCGGCTCCACGACATCGGCGACCATCGCGTTCCGGGCGGCGTCGAACATGCCCGAACCGGCGAGTCCCGCCATAACGCACACCGCCACATACCCCGCGAAAGACCCCACCTATGAAAAAAGAAAGAACGTCGTCGCGCTCCCCGAAAGCGCGAAGAGCATCATCGGCTTCCGTCCGAAGCGGTCCGTGAGCGGCCCGGAAACGAGGCCGGAAACCACGCTCGCCACCGCCAGAGACGCGAGTCCCACCCCGATGAGCGAGAGTGGAATGCCGACGAAGTTGGCGAAATAAACCGTGGAGAACGGATAAAAAAGCCCTTGTCCGAACCGGAACACGAGCATGGCGAAAAGCAGGAACCACACCCTCCGGTCGAAGGAGGGCAAAACGCCCCTCCGGAAATTCTCCGCCGCTCCGAACACGCGCCCGATTGTACTCTTCCAAAACGGCGTTGCGAAACGGTCGGAAACTTCGTCCGTCCGGTGTGAAGCCGCCCGGCGAAGTGGGTTATCATGACCGCGTTCCCGACATTGCGAGGCGGAAAATGGGCAAAAGTTTCGACCGGATAAACGAGAGGCTGTCGGAGTGGATCGAAGCCCAGAAAATGTTCTTCGTCGCAACCGCCCCCGCCAACCCGGACACTCATATAAACGTCTCCCCACGTGGCCTCGACGCTTTCCGCATCCTCGGCGAGAACCGGGTCGCATGGCTCGACCTCACAGGGAGCGGCGTGGAAACCATCGCCCACCTCAAAGCCGACGGACGCATCACGCTCATGTTTTGCGCCTTCGAGGGTTCGGCGAGGATCGTGCGTTTATATGGACATGGAACCGTCCACGAGCCGGGCGACGCTCTTTACGACGAACTCCGTCCCCGCTCCCCCGACATACCGGGGGAGCGGGCGATAATTATGGTGGAAGTCGTCCGCGTCTCGACATCATGCGGTTTTGGAGTTCCGCTCATGGACTATGTCGGAGCGCGCGACGATTTGCCGGACTTCGCCGGAAATCTCGGCGAGGAGGGGATGGCGGCGTATCGGGAGAAGAGCAACGCGGAGAGCATTGACGGGTTGCCGGGTATTTCACGGTTGTCGGCGAAGGCGGAAAACTGACTGACTGGCTGGTTGCGATGCATTGCGTCGCTACGGACGCAAATCGTATTTGTTGAAGTCTCCGTTTTTGGTGACCGTGTATATGAAGGGGCGGGGCGTATTCTCGAAGAGAGCTTCCATGTCTTCGAGGAAGGAGAGGATCATCTCGGCTATCTCGTCTTTTTTGAGAGGTTCCCGGTACACGAGGACGAAGCATCCGGCTCCGCTCTCGGCTATGGCTCTTCGTTCACCGTGCCTTTTTCTGATGTTTTTGTCGCGGGTTATGATCAGCCACCCGCGCCTGCCGGCCTCTCTGAGCCATACGGGGTCTTTCGTGTCGAGTCGGAATACATCGCCTATCCAAACCGTCTCCGGCCTCGATCTTTTGATCCGGTCTGCGACGCTCCGCGGGACGGATGCGTCAACGAAGATCATGCAGCTTCGGGAAACTCGTATCTCAGGGCGGCCTCGACTTGGTATATCTCCACCCCGAAGTCGTGGGCGATCTCTTCGGGAGGCTCCTCGGCCTTCGACCGCTCGGCGATGTTCTCCGTTCGGACACCGGTGCCAGCTATGACAGGCGCGCCGAAGCCGTAGTCGGGATCCACGACAATCGGCTCGCCCCTTCCGAGCGGCCACCACCGACGGGCGAGATGGTCTTCGTAGTCAAGCGTTTCGAGGAACGGGTCGAGAACCTCGGCCCACGCCTGCATGCCCCTCTGGCGACCCACGTTGAGGAGATAGCCTTCGCTTATCTGCACGAATATGTCCCGGCCCTTGAATTTGAAAGTCTCGGTGACCAAAGGGCGATCTCTTTCGAGCCGAACCTGGCAAAATTCGTTGATCTGGCGAATCTTCTTGAGGCTGAAGCCTTCCGCCCGGAGCCTGTCGGCAGCAACGACCTCGATGAGATCCACGAAAGACACTCCGCTTTCATGCCCGGAGTTCGAGGTAATTGGTGGCTGGGCTGTCTCCACCTCCGAGTACCAGTATTTGTAGCCTTTGAGCCAGCGCCTGGAAGTGCCTCGGGAGACTCCGGCGATGCGGTCGGCCTCGGCGTAACTGTACAGCGGACGAGACACTTCCTCGCTTATGTCGTGGTCGTCGGGAAGCATCATCCGCTCTCTCGATCTCTCTCGAAGGTCGTCCAATCCCTTGTCTTCGGATTATACGCAGACACGGGATTCCGGCACTATATTTCCGCGAAGCGGCGAGAGGCTCGAGCCTCTCGCCGAAAATCAAGCCGCTAATCTAATTTCGTCATCACGTGCTTTATGCGCGTATAGTCCTCGAAGCCGTACATCGAGAGATCCTTGCCGTGCCCCGAATGCTTGAATCCTCCGTGCGGCATCTCGGCGATGAGCGGTATGTGCGTGTTTATCCACACACACCCGAAATCCAACCTCCGGCTCACACGCATAGCCCGTCCGTGGTCGCGGGTGAAAACGCTCGAAGCGAGTCCATATTTCACCCCGTTCGCCCACCGAACCGCCTCGTCCTCGTCCGAGAAAGTCTGAACCGTGATGATCGGGCCGAATATCTCATTCTGCGAAGCCTCGTCTTCTTGCTTGAGACCACTCACCACCGTCGGCGAATAGAAATATCCCCGCTCCCCGAACCGCCCGCCGCCGACGGTGACTTCAGTGTGATCCGGAAGCCGCTCGACCATGCCGGACACATGCGCGAGTTGCCTCTCGTTGTTGAGCGGTCCGTACAAAATATCCTCGTCGTCGGGCGCCCCGGTCTTCGTGGCTCTCGCCTGTTCGGTGAGGGCGGCCACGAAGTCGTCGTATGCTCCCGGCGCGGCGAGAACTCGCGTCGCCGCTGTGCAATCCTGTCCGGCGTTGAAATATCCGGCGACGGCTATTTCTTCGGCGGCGGCCTCGATGTCCGCGTCGTCGAAAACTATGACCGGAGCCTTCCCGCCGAGTTCGAGATGCGTCCGTTTGAGATCCCTCGCCGCCGCCCCCGCGACCTCCATCCCCGCCCGGACGGAGCCGGTGATCGAAACCATTTGCGGCGTGGGATGCTCGACGAGGGCGCGTCCGGTGTCGCGGTCGCCGCACACCACATTGAAAACGCCGGGGGGCATGAACTCGGAGGCCATCTCCGCGAGCATCACCGTCGTCGCGGGCGTCGTGTCCGACGGCTTCATGACGATGGTGTTTCCGGCGGCTATGGCCGGAGCGAACTTCCACACCGCCATCATCATCGGATAGTTCCACGGCGTAACCTGGGCGCACACCCCGACTGGCTCGCGCCGGATGAAAGACGTGTATCCGGCCATGTATTCTCCGGCTGACTTTCCTTCCAGAATACGGGCGGCTCCGGCGAAGAAGCGTATTTGGTCAACCATCGCCGGGATCTCCTCCTCCATCGTCATCGAGATCGGCTTCCCGGTATTCTCCGACTCCGCCCGGACCAATTCCCCGGCCCGCTCCTCGATGGCGTCCGCCAGCCGAAGCATCGCGAGCTGTCTTTTGGAGGGAGTGGCGTCGCGCCAAACCTCGAACGCATTCTCCGCCGCCTCGAACGCCCGGTCCACATCCACTTTGCCCGAGGCCGGAGCCTCGGCGAAAACCTCGCCCGTCGTCGGGTCAACGAGGTCGTAGAAACGTCCCTCGGCGGGCTGCGCGCGCTCGCCCCCGATAAAGTTCTCGACCCGCTTCACTCCGGTCTCCATAGCTTTCTCCTTTTCCCAGAATTTCCGCCGCGCTGAATTTTACCGCCACGCCTCGGCTCCCATGATGTCGAAGTGATGGTCGTAAGTCCATACCGGGAGGTCGAGGCGTTCGCTCAAGGTCGCGGCGATCGCGTCGAAGAGTGTGATGGTTTGGTCGGGGTATCGGCGCGTCCGTTCGACGGCTCGCTGGTGGTCGTCCGGTGTGGGGTTGACGAATCGGGAGTTCCGGACCATCTCCCGCAGCCATCCGTGAACGACCGCCGGATGCGAGCGGCGCAGGATCAAAGATTGCGCCTCGAGTAAAGTGGGGTATGCCACCACGACTTCGAGACCTTCCCGCTCCAGCTGCTCCGTATCTTCCCCGGCTCTTTCGTGAAACTGGTCGGAGGGTATGGCGGCGGCGTATAAAGGCTCGGTGTCCGCCAAGACCGCCCTCACTTTTCGTTGAAGCTGTCTTCGCGCGCCGCTTCGGCGAAATACTCATCGTGGTTTATGCTCACGTCGCGCTCGCCCTTGTCGTCCTTCTCCGCGACCGGAGTGATCCGGAACGGACGGAACTCCCGCTCCCCGCCGAACCGATCCCGCTTCTCCAAAAACTCACGAAGCGCGGCCTGAACCACCGCCGTCAACGCCGGAGGAACTTCCTGCCGACGCACATACTCGTCGAGCCTCGCCTCCAACTCGTCCGGAATCGTGATAGTCGCCCGTTTCATGGAAGCCAGTCTATCACCAGCCGACGACGCGGACGATGGACACCGAATCCCCGAATGACGATCCTAAAAAGTCCCACGCCCACCCGCGAGAACCTCCATCGCGCAATTCCTCCCCGCCGCCCCGAACACCGCGCCCCCCGGCCACACCCCCGCCCCGCACAAATAGAGATTTCTTATCGGCGATTCATAGCCCGCGAAGCCCGGAGCCGGGCGGCCTCCGAACATCCGATCCGGCGTCATCTCGCCGTGGAAAATGTTCCCGCCCGAAATACCCACCCGCGCCTCGATGTCCGGCGGCCCGAGTACCTCGATGTGCTCGATGGCACCCGGCAAATTCGGCGCATACTCCGCGAAAGTCTCGATGATGCGCGCCCCGATCCCATCCCGTCGTTCGTTCCACGTCCCGTCCGCCAATTCGTATGGGGCATACTGGCAAAATAGGCTCATCGTGTGTTTTCCGGGCGGGGCGAGGCCGCTCTCCGTCGCGCTTTGTATGTACCCCTCCATAAACGGACGCTCGGACGGACGACCCGATTTCGCGTCCTCCCACGCCGCTTGCAAATAGTCTATGGATGGGTTTATGACGATCGCGCCCACATGATGCGGCCCGACCTCCTTCCCCGGCTCCGCCGAAAAGTCCGGCAACTCACCGAGTCCGAGGAGAACCTTCACAACCGAACCCTCCGTCCGCGTGGATTTCACACTCTCGGCGAAACTCTCCAGCAAACTTTCCTCGCCGACCATGCCGAGGAAAGTCCGGTGCGGGTCGGCGTTCGAGATGATCGTGTCGGCCTCGAAGGAGCGCCCGTCGCGGAGGGTGACGGCGCGGGCTTCGCCATCCTCGCCGACCTCGATTTTCTCGACCTCGGCGTCGGTGAGGATTTCGGCTCCGGCCTCTCTCGCCGCCGCCGCGATGCTTTCCGCGACCATCCCCATGCCGCCCCGGACGTATCCCCACGCGCTCTGGTGGCCGCCGACGCCCCCGAGGATGTGATGGAACTTTATGTACGCCGTCCCGGGGTCTCGCGGCCCGGCGTTCGTCCCGATGACCCCGCCGACCGAGAGCGGGGCTTTCACCTCCTCCGACTCGAAGAACTCGTCGAGAAGCTCCGCGACGCTCGCCTTTGTCAGTCGCCGCCAATCCTCCTCTCCATCCAGCCCGTCGAAGGCGGCTTCGAGCTCGGATCCGGTCGGAGTTCTTTGCCGCATGAGCGGGCGCATGCGGGCGAGTATGCGATCCCACATTTTCCAGTATGAGTCGTAGTTTTCGGCATCCCGCTTCGAGAACTTCCGGATCTCCGCCTTCGTCTTTTCGCCGTCGAGGAAGGATGTCATATACCTTCCGTCCGGGAACGGCGTGAAATATTGCGGGTCGAGTGGCCGGACGTCGTATCCGTGCTTTTCGAGTTCGAGGTCTTTTATGACCTCCGGCAAAAGCAAACTGCATACGTACGAGCATGTCGAGAGTTTGTATCCCGGCCAAAATTCCTCGGTGACCGTCGCCCCGCCGATGACCTCGCGCCGTTCGAGCACGAGAACCTTCTTTCCGGCCTTCGCGAGATACGCCGCCGCGATGAGGCCGTTGTGTCCCGAGCCGATGACGATGGCATCGGGTCGCTCCCTCCGGTCGCTCGGGGGAGTCGGGAAAGGCGAGGAGGCGGAGCGTCCGCCGATGCCTTCGTCCGGGTTCATCGAACGCCTCGCATACGGGATGGGGACGTCCGCGAAAGCGAGGCGTCGAAGCGTTCGATGGCGAAGTATCGTCTCGAACCGTGCGAGAGTCCGTCGGACGGGAAGGCGAGGGCATGCGAAAAGAGTGAGTCGAGAGCATCCCCGACTCCCGGCTCCCGAAGCGGTGTGAAGCGGCGCGGCTCCCGACTCCCGGTCTTTTTCATCCTCCGAAGAACTCCTCTCTCGTCAGCTTCATCAAATATTCCGGCTTCGGCTCTCCGGGGACGCGCACCGTTTTGAAATGCCGGAAGCCCACTTTCTCGTATGCTCGTATCGCCGATTTGTTCCTCGGCTCCGGGCCGATGACGCATGCTTCGTACCGCTCGTCGGGGAAGACGACTTCTTCGATGAAGCATCGGATGATCTTCGACCCGAGGCCGCGATGCAAAAACTCTTCTTCGCCGATGAAGAGATCGAGGCCCGCCGCACCCTCGACGCCGACGAGCTTTTCGTACTCCTCCTCGATGGAGATCGAGTACGTTTGCATGTATCCGATCGGGGATTCTTCGTGGAATATGAGGTACGCCTCGACGTTCTCCCGACCTTCGATGTACGCGGAATACCGCTCCTCGACTTCCTCGAGAGTCCCGACGTCCTCATACCACCATCGGGCGACATGCGGCGTATGGAGCCACCGATGTATGAGCGGTATCTCCGAATGCCGGAGCCTTCGGAAAGAGATGCTCACGAGCGGAGCCACGCCATGAATGCGACTTTGCCATCCCGTTCTCTCCACCCCCGGAAAGAGCCGACGAGCGGAGCGCGGCGCCGGGCCGAGTCCGGGCGGAGAGCCTCGCGTTTGGGAGGCGCGCCCTCGGTGGCCCGTCGGAGTGAAACACCGACACGCGCGGTTCCCCGAACAGAGACCGCCGCGAAATCGGTGTCGGCGGCACCGAGTCCCGCATCGGACATCGCCTCCCGCGCCATCAGAAACGGCACTCCGCGACGGCTTGCCGGAGGGTCTCCCGAGCGGCCTCGTGGATCGCCTTCCCGTGCGTGAGGACGACGGTTCGGACATCCTCCCCGGCGAGCTTTTCGGCGGAGCGTTTCGCGAGCGCGGGATCGGTGCATACGAACCTCCGCCCGCCGACACGGAGCCTCACCGGAATGCACGCGAAGGCGTCGGCGGTGAAGAGGAGGCCGTCCTCCTCCCGAAACAGCGACGTATGCCCGAGCGTGTGTCCCGGCGTGTTTATGACCCGGAAGCCGGAGATGGCGTCGCCCTCGTTCGCCACGCGACCGACCGGGGCTGTCGGGAGGGTCGTCGCTTTGTTTATGGCGCGGAGGATCGGGTTCGGGGGAGAGTCGGGCTTTCGTTCGCCGGAGATTATTTTCGCCTCGTGTTCGGAGGCGATGATCTCCGCGCTCGGGGCAAGATCGAGGACGCCCGGAAGCCCGCCGATGTGGTCCACATGGTGATGCGTTATGAAGACGCGCCGCAGATCCGAACCCCCGACCCCGAGCGCCGACATCGCCTCCTTTATCTTCCCCGCGCCCTTCGACACCCCCGCGTCCACGAGCATCCATCCATCGGAGCCTTCGATGAGGAGGACGCTTATGGCGTTCGGGATCGGAACGGCGTCCACCCGGTACACATTCGGCGCGATCTGTTCGGGACGAGTCATGTGGGGACCTTTCGGTTTTAGCTTGTCAGCACGCTTCGCTTGCCGCATTTCAGCTTATCAGCCAAAAGCCAAAAAGCTGGCTGGCGGGCAAACTGACCGGCGCGGTTCGCCTGTGGCGGGCCGATCACCCATACGGATACCACCACTCCTTCTTCTCCACCCTCGGGTCTATGTGGATGTGCTTCGATTCCTGAAACGCCTCGAGTCCCTCGCGCCCGAGTTCGCGCCCGATGCCGCTCCCTTTCTGTCCGCCGAACGGGGCCGCGTCGTTGTCGGTGAGCGGGTCGTTGATCCAAACCGTCCCCGCCCGCACCTCCCGCATGCACCGGAGCATGTTCCCGAAATCCCGCGTATAAATATTCGCCCCGAGTCCGAACGGAACCGAGTTCGCGTGCTTTATCGCCTCATCCAAACTCCCGACTTCCACGACCGGAACGACCGGGCCGAAAGTCTCCTCGCTCATTATGGTCATGGAGGATTCCACGCCCGTGAGGATCGTCGGTTCATAGAAAAAGCCGCGTTCGTATGGACGGTTCCCTCCGACGACGACCTTCGCGCCGTTCGCTTTCGCCTCGCCGACATGGCGTTCGACCTTCTCGCGGCCGGCGGCGTTTATCATCGGCCCGACGTCTGTCGCTTTGTCCATCGGGTCGCCGATGTTCAAAGATTCCACGTGGCTCCTCGCCGCTTCGATGAACTCGTCCGCCACGCCCTTCATCACATAGAAACGCTCCGGCGAAGTGCATACTTGTCCGGCATTCAGGCACGCCGCCCACACCGCTCCGTGCGC
>JACDAJ010000148.1 GCA_013695475.1 Rubrobacter sp.
AGTAAGATCAAGAACAGTTCTTGAAATTTACCGAAAGGAGAGAAGATGGCGGAGATCACACAGACGCCGATGAAGGGCGCGGTGCGGGAGGCGATGGAGGCTCAGGTTGGAAATGAGTTCCACGCGGCTTATTTGTATCTTTCGATGGCGGGTTCGTTCGAGGTGGCGAACTTTCCGGGATTCGCGCATTGGATGCGTTCGCAGGCGAAAGAGGAAGTGGAGCACGCGACGAAGTTCTTCGACTTCCTCATTGAACGGGGGGAGAGCGTTCAGCTTCCGGCGATTCCCGCGCCGACGGGTTCGTTCCGCTCGCCGCTCGACGCCTTCGAGCAGTCGCTGGCGCACGAGAAGAAAGTAACGGCGCAAATAAACGACATATACGCGCACGCCGTCCGGGAGAACGACTATCCGGCGCAGGTTCTCCTCCACTGGTACATCGAAGAGCAAGTCGAGGAAGAGGCGTCCGCCTCACAGATCGTCGAACGCCTCCGTATGGCGGGCGACGACCCGACCGCGCTCCTCATGCTCGATTCGGAGATGAAGAGCCGGTAGAAAGACCGGGAGTCGGGAGGTACTCGCTTCGCTCGTTTCGGGAGCCGGGAGTCGAGGAAAGCTCGGAGGCGACGGTTCACTCGCCGAAGCATCCTCCGCCCCCGGCGAGAGTTTTCCCGTTGGGAATGGCGGGAGCCCTTCGGAGAAGACGGAGCCGCGCGGGAAGCCCCAGAGAAGGGAGCCGGAGGCGAACCGCACTCCCGACTTCCACCTTGATTTCCCCACCACCGATGGCGTATCATCCGTCTACTTTGCAAACGGTTGTCATTAATAGGATTTAGGAAGATGCGTTCGGGGGAGACGGTTCTCGCTTCGTACAGTTCGCGCAGCCGGGTGATGCTTCGCGATGGCGGCGGCATCGAGGTTTCGTGGGGCGCTTTGAGCGTGGCGATGGGTCGGGGCGAGTTTCTCGGTTTCGCGGCGATGCTCGTGGATGCTTTCGGGTGCGAGGCTCGGTGCGGGGAGTTGGCGAGTTGTCCGTGTGGGCGGGTTAAGCGGTGTGCGATGGGAGAGGTTTCACTCTCGCACAACGGACTCACTTTATGGTTCTCGCCCGACGAGTTCGAGGAGTTCGGGAGTCTCGTGGTCGCTGCGAGGAGGAAGCTCGCCGACCTCGCATCGCCATCCCCTCTCGGGGTTCCGTGGAAACCGGGAGATGGCGGGGCTTTCGGCCTCAACTAATCCCACGAATGTGGCGAGTGTGTTTTCGTGGAAAAGTTCTCATCATCCCCGGTGGTGTCCGTGCGAATGCTTTTTGCTGAAAGCGGAGCGTGCGCGGCGAGCTTCGCCCGCCCGTAAAACATACGTTAATTCTTGTAGAAAAGCGGATATGGAGGATTGCAGTCATGCGCTTATGCTAAAATTTTCGGCATGGGACGATGCTTGACTCTCAATGCCAGCTTCGAGCCAGTGGCCCTCGTTCCGATCAAGCGGGCCATTGTCCTCGTCGTCTCCGAAAAGGCCGAGGTCGTCGAGGCGAACGTCGAAAAACGGTTCCGAAGCGAGAAGGCCGAATACCCGTATCCGCTCGTGATCCGGCTCATAAAGTACGTCGAGATCCCACGCCGCCTCCGGAAGCACGTCACGAATACCATCCTTTTCGCCCGCGATAATTACCGCTGCCAGTATTGCGGGAAGCACCGCGATGATTTGAATCGCCGCGAGTGTTTGACGCGCGACCATGTGAAGCCGCTTTCCAAAGGTGGCGGGAACACATGGGACAACGTCGTCACGGCGTGCGCGAAATGCAACGCGAGGAAGGGGAGCCGCCTCCCGATGGAGTGCGGCATGTACCCGAAGACGACGCCGAAGGAGCCGCGATACGTCGTGATGGTGTGGTATTCGCGTGGACTCAATGAAATACAAAGGCGGTACGTCGAGCAGTTTTACGGCGAGGATTCATTGGAGCCTTCGCCCTCCGCTTCGGGCGCATAGGCGAACCGCTTTCTCGAAGGGCATACGGGGAGTATGTACGCCTTCGAGGTTCCCGCCCCCCATGGCGTGTTCCGCGCGGCGGATGTTCTCTCGTAGCGACACCGAGTCCGGACGAAGACTTCGATGAAAACGCGAATCGTGAAAGAAGGCGCGGGGTCGGGAGGTTCTTTGTCATGCTCGCCGCGACGGCGTAAGATGGCACTTCCGCGGTGGGCGATGGAGGAAAGACACGACATGACCGATCACGCGCATCTCGAAGAGCAAACCGAGAGGGACTTCGGCCACGCTCGCCGGAAGGCGTTTTATCGGCGCCTCTTCCGACGAGTATCGGCTCGAATGCGGAGTGGGGTTTCTTCGGGGCGGCTCTTTTCATTCGAGGAGGCGAAGGGCGAGGCGGGGGCGCGGTGCGCCGTCCATCGCGGACGGGAAATCGTTCCGCTCGGCCTCATCGTCGGGACGGTGAGCCGCAATTCGGACTTCGATGGGGAGTTTCTTCCGAGGGATTCGAGCGTCGGGGAGCGGTGGAAGAGTGTGGATCGGGCTTTCCTTCGGAAGAGGAAACTCCCCCCGGTGAGCTTGTATAAAGTCGGCGGCGCGTACTTCGTCCTCGACGGATGCCACCGCGTCTCCGTGGCTCGATACCACGGCGCGAAGAAGATCGAAGCCGAAGTCACCGAGTTCTTCTCCGCCCGTCCATCGCGCCCGCCCGCCCTCGAAAAGGAACTCGGCTAGTTTCGAAGGGCGTTTTCCACTGTTTCCCGAGTCCCGTTCCACCGAAAGCCCGATTGCCAACCACGGGTCGCCGTATATAATCCGAATCGTCGTTTAATTATGCAAATTGGCGGGGTTTCTTTGGAATACAGCGATTTCGCGGAGAGGGTCGAGCGGATCGTCTCGAACGTCGAGCGGGCCGTCTCCGGCAAGCGTGATGGTATCTTCCTCACGGTCGTCGCCATGCTCGCGGGCGGACACATTTTAATCGAGGACGTGCCGGGTGTCGGAAAAACTTTGCTCGCGAAGTCGCTCGCGAAGTCTATTCGGGGCGAGTTTCGGCGCATACAATTCACGCCCGACCTCCTTCCCGCCGATGTCACGGGGCTGAATATTTACGATCAGGGAGAGCGGCGATTCGAGTTTTGGGAGGGGCCGGTGTTCGCGAACGTCGTCCTCGCCGACGAGATCAACCGCGCCTCCCCGAAAACACAAAGCGCGCTTCTCGAAGCGATGGAGGAGGACTCCGTCACGGTGGACGGCGACACTCGGGATCTCCCCCGTCCTTTCGCGGTTCTCGCCACGCAAAACCCCATCGAGCATGAAGGGACGTATCCGCTCCCCCATGCCGAACTCGACCGCTTCCTCATAAAAATGGAGATCGGATACCCGAGCGGCGACGCGGAGATGGAGCTTTTGAAATTGTCGCGCGACCCGGCCTCCGAGCTTCGCCCGGTCGTGAGCCTCGACGAGTTCATCCTCATGCGCCGCCTCGTCGAAGAGGTTCATGCGAGCGAGGCCGTTCTCCGGTACGTCGTCTCCATAACTTCGGCGACGAGGGATCATGATGAAATATCTCTCGGAGCGTCTCCTCGGGCGAGCCGGATGCTCCTCGCGGCGGCGCGGGCGCGGGCGGCGGCGAGCGGGCGTTCGTATTGTTCGCCGGACGATGTGAAGGCGCTCGCTCCCGCGGTTATCTCGCACCGGATCATCCCCTCCGCCGGAGCCGTTCGCTCGGAGAACGGGTTCGGATCGGGCGGCGCGGCGAACTCCATCGTGCGCGAAATACTCTCCTCCGTCCCCGTCACCGAGGCCGTTTAAATTTTGCCGAAAAGCGCGGAGAACGCCCGGCTTTCGATCCGCCCGACGGCGCGGGGTTGGCAGGCGATCATCATCGGCGTCCTCGTCCTCATCGTCGCCCGCCTCATCGGAACGACGCAATTCCACCAACTCGGGTACGTGCTCCTCATCCTCCCCATAGCCGCCCTCGTCCTCGGACTCGCGACTTCCCGCGGCCTCTCTTTCTCCCGGAGGCTTCCGAAGAACTCGCGCATCACCGCCGGAGCCGAGTCCGGCATCGAGCTTTGCCTCGATAATTCTTCGCGCTTCGGGACTTCGGTGGTCGAGGTTTCGGACCGCCTCCCCGACGACCGCGACTTCGAGTTCGCGCCTCTCGGCGGGAACGCTTCGTCGAGCGCGGAGGTTCCCATAACCTTTCCGCGGCGCGGCGTATACCATCTCGGCCCCGCCGAGGCCGCCGCCGTGGACCCCTTCGATCTCGTCCGTTTCACCCGAAAATTCGATGAGCGAACCGAGGTCGTCGTATACCCCGAAGTCCACGAACTCCGCGGCTTCCCGGTCCGGGGCGGAAACTCGGACTCCGGCGGACGCGGAACCATCGGCCACCGGGGCGACGAGTTCGCGGGGCTTCGCGAATACCGCCGCGGCGACGACCGCCGCCACATCCACTGGAAAAGCGTCGCCCGGACCGGGCAACTTTTCGTCAAAGAGTTCTCGCTCCACGCCCCGAAGCGCCACACCGTCGCCCTCGACCTCCGGCGGGGCGGCCTCCGCGCCCTCGACGGCCCGGTGGAGGACACCATATCCACCGCCGCCTCCATCATGACGCACCTCAAAAACGAGGGACTTCCCTTCCGCCTCATGTGCAACGACGAGGAGAAGGAGGCCACCGAGTTCGGGATGGACGACTCGTCATATTGGAAGGCGATGCGAATTCTCGCCTCCGTCCGGGCCGACGGGAGGGAGGCGCTCGCCGACTCGATCCTCGGCAACGATGGGAAGAACGGAAACTCCTTCGGGGAGGGAGTCGTCCTCGTCTCGCGCCACCTCGACGAGGAATTGCCGGAGTGCGTAAGGAAGCTCCGGAGCGCCGGCCTCTCCGTCGTCGCCGCGCTCGTCGCCTCCCACACATACCGCCCCTCGGACGGAGCGTCGAGCCGCGCCTCCGAAAGGGAGTCGGCCTTCCTCCGCCACGCCGAAAAGCTCGACCGGGCGGGCGCTTCGGTGTGCGTCGTCCGCCACGACAATGGTGGCGTCGCCGGACTCTCCGGCGCGGAGATGCGGGGTGTCGTGTGATGGAGGAGGCGCGCCGCGTGGAAAGAATTTGCCTTTATATCGCCGTCCTCGCGGCGGGTTCCGCGTTCGCCATACTTTTCACCGGGGAGGGTGGGAGCGGCGTTTTCAATGCGTCCTCGCTCGTGAATATGGGTGGGAACGGGGCGTTCGTCCCAATGTTCGGGGCGGCCCTCGCCGCGCTTTTCGTCGGGTCGGCGGGGCGGTTCCGGTTCATCCTTCTCTTTCCGGCGGCTATTTTGTACACGTTGTTCGCTGTGTATGGATTTCCGCCGCTCACTTTCTCGGGGTGGGGGAGTCTCGTCGAGCAGATCGGCGGGGATCTCTTCGTCGCGGCGAATACTATGTACGCGCAGCCCGTGCCGTATGACGTGTCTCCGGGGCTTCTCGTCATTCTCATGCCGATGGTCATGGTCATCGCGGCGTTCGCGACTTCGGCGACTTTGTATGAGCGGACCCCGATCATTTCGGTGGCGACGCTCGGGTTGACCATCGGGGTTTTATCCACGATCAGCTTCGAGGACGGCGCGGGGCCGTTCTTTTTCGTCTTCGTTTTCTCGGCTCTCGGACTCCTCCTTTTCTCCGGCGCGGCGGGGGAGAGCGGGAGCCTTCTCCGACCGGGGCTTTTCGTGGCGGTGGTCGTCGCGGCGGCGGTACTTCTCGTTCCGAAGGCTCCGTTCTCGGATCAAACGGTGAGTTCGGGGGAGATAGATTGGACGCGCATCGGGACGGGCGGCACGTCGCGCCTCGATGTTCAAGCCGACGTCGGCGACTATCTCACCGCCGGACGGGACGCGGAGCTTTTCCGGGTCTCCTCGACGGAACAACTTCGGTGGCGCGGCGGGACCCTCGACCGCTTCGACGGCGTGAGATGGTCGAACACGACGAGGGGCGACGAGGGGGCGGACGAAGTCGGCGAGGCGGTGGAGGAAGGCGTTCCGACGCGGCCCGTCGTGCAAAGCGTCCAAATCCTCGACGCGGAGACCGACCTCGTTTTCGGCGGGTACAAAATATCCGATGTTTCGAGTGATGTGCCGGACGCGAGCGAGAACCCGGACGGTTCGTGGAGTTCCGGGTCGCAGTTCACGGAGGGGGATTTTTACCGCGCCCTCTCCGAAGTTCCGCAGCCGTCCACCGAACAACTTCAAGGAGCCGGGACGGAATATCCGGCGGAGGTTCGAGAAAGATTTCTCCAGCTTCCCGAGACGACGCCCGGAGTCGTCGGGGATACGGCGGACGATATCCGAGCGAATTACGATACCTCGACGCCGTATGACACGGCGCGGGCGATTGAGCGGTATCTCACGTCGGACGGGGGTTTCGTATACAACCTCGACGTGAGTTATCGTCGGGCGGACTGGGCGATCGAGGAGTTCCTCGGCGACGGGCGGGAGGGATTTTGCACGCAGTTCGCCACCTCGATGGCGCTCATTTTGCGCGACATGGATATTCCTTCGAGGGTGGTTTACGGCTCGACGCCGGGCGACGAGGTGGATGAGAACGTATACGAGGTGACGGGGGCGAACATGCACACGTGGGTGGAGGTTTATTTCCCCGGCGTGGGGTGGTACCCGATGGACCCGACACCTGGATTCGCGATGCCGGAGACTATGCAGGCGAACGCTCCCTCCCCGACTTCGCAGGCGGCGCCGGAGGCACTCACCCCCGAAGACCCCACGCTTCAAGGAGAGAGCGACTTCGATCAGCAAGAAACCCTCGACACTCCCGAGGAGAACGAAGGCGAGTCCGCCGCATCCGGCACCTCCGAGGAGGGAACTCCGGCATGGCCGTTCTTCGCGCTCGCCGCCGGAATCCTCTTCATCGTCCCGCCTGCCGCGAAGCGGATGCTCCTTTCCCGAAGCCGCCCCGAGGATTTTTACCGCGATCTCTCCGGGAGGCTCCGGGACGCGCTCCCGCCGGGAAGCGGAGCCGCCCTCGCCGACTCGCCGTCGCTCACCGTCACCGAGAGGATGGCGCTCCTCGCGGGGGCGAGCGGCCTCGAAGAAAAGCCGTTCGTGGAATTCGCCCGCGCATACTCCGACCATCTTTACGGGCCGGAGGGCGAGAAATCAGGGCGGAGGCATATTTCACGGACGCACAGAAATGCCGTCAAAGAGTTCGGGAAACTGCCGATGTGGCGGCGGGTTCTCGGGGAAATAAACCCGGCTTCGCTGATGAAGCGGCTCGGGCGGAGTGTCGCGTCGGGGTGGGAAGGACTCGTCAAGGAAGTCGGATTGAGGCTCCGAAGAGCCTTCCGGCGATAATCCTTTCTCGTTGAACAAATAGTATGGCGGTGTAATAATCCCGTCATATAAGACAGCTATGTATTTCAGGAGGCGATGATGGACCAGAAGCAGGCGTTAGTTTCCATCACCGACAACGCGGCGGAGAAGGTGAAGGCGCTCATGGAGCAGGAGGGCGAAGAGGATCTCGCGCTCCGCATCGGCGTCCGGCCCGGCGGTTGCTCGGGGTTCCAGTACTCGATTTATTTCGACGACGAGATCAACGACGACGACGAGGTGATGGAGGACAAAGGCGTCAAGCTCGTCATAGACGCGATGAGCGTCCCGTACATCGGCGGCTCGGAGTTCGACTACGTGGACGGCCTCATGGGCGCGGGCTTCGCGGTGAACAACCCGAACGTGCAGGGCGGCTGCGGCTGCGGAAGCTCGTTCACCTGCTGAGTTAAAACAACGAAACATCTTTCATCGGCCCGGAGTTTCCCGCTCCGGGCTTTTCTTTTGTTTCGAGGCGATTCACGGGCTTGTCTGCGTCGATGTTGCTAGAATCTTTCTCTATGTGATCTTCTCACTCCACGGAGGAACCGGGAGAATGGCAAGCTGTCCACGATCGGGCGCCGAGCAAAGCGCTCCGAGGCTCGAAGGAATGCCCGAAGAGATGTCCGAGACCGTGCGCGTGTGGTTGCTCGGGGGCTTCCGGGTTTCGGTCGGGGAGAGGGTGGTCGGGGAGGGCGAATGGAGTTTGAGGAAGGCGAAGAGCCTTATAAAGCTCCTCTCGCTGGCTCCCGGACATCGCCTTCACCGGGAGAGAGTCATGGATCTCCTCTGGCCGAACCTCCCCCCGGAGTCGGCGGCCAATAACCTTCACCGCACGCTTCACGCCGCGAGAAAGGCTATGGAGTCTGGTTCCGTCGAGTCCGGCTTCGCCGCCGTACTCCCACTCCGCGGCGAGCAACTCGCGCTTTGCCCGGACGGGGAACTCTTCGTGGATGCCGAAGCCTTCGAAGAAGCCGCGAAGGCGGCTCGCCGCGGCCGGGATACCGCCTCGTACCGGACGGCCACGGAGCTTTATGCGGGCGACCTCTTGCCCGGCGATCTTTACGAAGACTGGCTTGAAGGGAGGCGCGAGGGGCTGCGAAATACGCACTTCGGCCTGCTTTTGGAGATGGCCTCATTGCACGAGGAGCGCGGGGAGTTCGATCCGGCCATCGAGGCGCTCCGCAAAGTGGTGGCCGCCGAGCCGACGCGCGAGGAGGCGAACGTCGGTTTGATGCGTCTGTACGCCCTCTCCGGGAAGAAGTGGGCGGCGACCCGGCAGTACGAGATTTTCCTGAAGTCGCTCGAAGGAGGAACGCCCCCGGAGGCCGCCCGGAGCATGCACGCCGGGATCCCTCGCGGGGCGATTTCCGCCTCACCGTGAGGAACGGGAACCGCCTGTCTCCAAAGATGCCGGGCTTCACAATTTGCCCGTTTCCCTGACGAGTTTCGTCGGGCGCGAGCGCGAGTTGGTGGAGATAAAGCGAACGCTCGCGATGAACCGCTTGCTCACGCTCACGGGGGCGGGCGGCTCGGGAAAGACCCGCCTCGCGCTGGAAGCGGCTCGCGACCTCGTCGGCGGCCTCTTTCCGGACGGGGTGTGGCTGATGGAGCTTGCGCCGCTCGTCGAAGGAACGCTCGTCGGGCAGGAAATATCCAAAACCCTGAACATTCGAGAGAAGCCCGACCGCCCGACCGCCGACGCGCTCGTGGACGAATTGCGCTCCAAAAATCTGCTTTTGATTCTCGATAATTGCGAGCATCTCGTGGACGCTGTGGCGCGGCTGGCGGAGATGCTCCTCGTCTCATGTCCGGGGTTGAGAATACTGGCGACAAGCCGGGAGGCTTTGGGGATTCCGGGGGAAGTCAACCATCCCGTGCCGCCCCTCGCGCTGCCCGACCCGAAGCACCCGAACACGATGGAGGGGATGGAGAGAGCCGAGTCGGCGCGACTGTTCATAGAACGAGCTTCGCGCCGGGGTTCGACCTTCGCGCCGACGGAGCGCAACGCGGAGGCGGTCGCACGGATCTGCCACCGCCTCGACGGGATGCCGCTCGCCATCGAACTCGCCGCCGCGAGGGTGGGAGTCCTCTCGGCGGAGCAAATATCCGAAAGGCTCGACGGCTCGCTCGCACTCCTCACCGGCGGAAGCCGCACCGCCACACCTCGCCAACAAACCCTCGAAGGCGCACTCGACTGGGGACACGAACTGCTCGAAGCTCCAGAGAAGGAACTCTTCGCCCGACTCTCGGTTTTCGCGGGCGGCTTTTCACTGGAAGCAGCCGAAGCGATTTACGCGGGCGACGGCATCGAAAAAGAGGACGTGCTGAATTTACTCGCCGCGCTCGTGGGCAAATCGCTCGTCGTCGTAGTGGCGGAGGCATCGTCGGAAGAGGCCACTCTCCGGTACAGAACGCTCGAACCCATCCGCCAGTATGCTCGCGCGAAGCTCGACGAGAACGGCGGTGAGTCCGACTCCGTCCGCCGTCGTCACGCCGAATTCTTCCTCTCCCTCGCCGAAGAGGCCGAGCCGGGACTCAAAGGGCCGGAGCAAGAAGCGTGGCTGGAGCGCCTCGACACCGAGTACGGCAACCTCCGGGCGGCTCTTCGCCACTCGCTCGAGCGCGGGGAGGCCGGGGAGTCCGAAATGGCGATTCGGCTCGCCGGGGCTTTGGGAGAATTCTGGACCATGCGCGCCCAAGTCGCCGAGGGTCGCGGGTGGCTGGAAGCGGCTCTCGAGAAAGGCGGGACGGGGGATGCCCACATCGGCAAAGTCCTATTCTGGGCCGGGAACATGGCGCGCGAACTGGGCGACTATCAGCGGGCCGAGGCTCTCGGCGAGGAGAGCCTGAAACTCGCCCGTGACTCGGGCGACGACGCGACCACGGCGACCATTTTGTACGATCTCGGATTGCTCGCCCTTTACCAAAACTCGTACGAGCATTCCTCGGCGCGCCTCGAAGAAGCCCTCTCCCTCCAGCGCGAGTCGGGGAACAACGTGGGAGTATCCCTCACGCTCCAGGCTCTCGGATTGGTCGCGAACGTCCGAGGGGATCTCGTCCGGGCGACCGAACTTCACGAGGAGGCGCTCCTCGTCGCCCGACAGACCGGGGATGCCATCGCGACCGTCTTCGCGCTCGGCTCGGGGGCGCTCGTCGCCGTCGGAAGGGGCGACTATGAAAAAGCGAATAATCTCCGCACGGAAGGAATGAGGTTCGCCATGAGGTTCGGATACGAACGCCTCATCATCTATTATCTCCACATCTCCGCCGCGCAAGCCGGAGGAGAGAGACACTTCGTTCGGGCGGCGAGGCTGTGGGGAGCCGCCGAGGCTTTGCAAAAGGCCATCGGAGCCGTCCCGTCCCCCGTCGAGACGCGATGCTTCGAGCCATACGTCCGAGCCGTTCGCGAAGGACTCGACGACCCGGAGTCGTCGTGGGACGAAGGAAGAGCCATGACCAAAGGCGAAGCCACCGATCTCGCCCTCTCCGAAGAAGAGCGGTTCGGGGATGAGCCGATAGTCGGGCGGGCGTCCGCCCCTCTCAGCCCCCGCGAGCGGGAGGTCGCCGACCTCGTCTCCGAAGGACTCACGAACCGCCGGATCGCCGAAAAGCTGTATATCTCCAAACGCACCGTGGACAACCACGTGAGGAGCATCCTCGACAAACTCGGCCTCGACTCCCGCGAGGAAGTCGCCGCCCGATCCCCCGAAAAGCGGCGATAAAGACCGGGAGTGGGGATACTCCCGACTTTCGGTCGGCGGATACTTTCGCCCCTCTTCCCTTATTTTTGGGTATACCCATCTTTTGCGGGGTTCGCCGGGTTAAGAAGCGGTTATGGGGCGACCGTTATTCTGTGATGTGAAGCGTAGGCGGGAATTCTATTTTCCTTCGCCATCGGGGCGGTGGGTATGTGCCGCCGGAACGCTTCATATGTGTCCGAGGGTTTGCGGGAAGGCGAAGGATATGGAACAGACCACGTTAAACAGGGAGGCGTATGGGATCCCGCTCCGGGGAGGCGGCTCGGTGGTGCGCGTGCTTCTCGTCGAGGATCACGCGATATTCCGCGAGCTTTTCGCCCGAACCTTCGAGCTTGAGCCGGGTGTCGAGGTCGTCGCGCAGGCGGGTTCGCTCGCCGAGGCGAACGAGAGGCTCGAAGAGCTTCCCGGCGGCGTGGATGTGGCGGTCGTGGATCTCGGCCTCCCCGATCCCCGATGGCGACGGGACGGGCCTCATCGGCGAGCTTCGGGCGAAGAATCCGCACGCCGTCGCCCTCGTCCTCACCGCGAACCTCGACCTCGACTCGCGCGCGCGGGCGGTCGCGGCGGGGGCGGCGGGGGTTTTGCACAAGTCGGCCTCCATCGACGAGGTCATGGACGCGATGCGCCGCCTCTCGGAGGGCGAGGTTCTTCTCTCACAAAGGGAAGTCATCGAGCTTTTGCGCCACGCCGACCGTGAAAGGACACGAGAACGTAATGCGAAGTCGGCCTTCGAGAGCCTCGCGCCCCGCGAAAGGGACGCGCTCGAAGCCCTCGCCATGGGCATGAACGACAAAGAGATCTCCGCATATCTCAATGTCGGAGTCGGGACGGCTCGCGGGTATGTGGCGGGCATGCTCAGAAAACTCGGGGCGCACTCCCGGCTGCAAGCCCTCGTCCTCGCCGTGCGCCACGGCTTCGTGGAGATCGGCTCCGAAAGGCGGTGAGGTTGCGTGAGGCTCGATCCTTGAACGAACCGGGCTTCAGGCGTCAGGGGTGGGGCGTCAGGAAAAACGTCCCCCGGACAGGAAGCCGAACGTCTTTGCGAAGACTTTCTTTCTCGGCGAGGGGAGGGCGGCCAAAATCTGAAGCCCGATGCCTGAAACCCATGCCCCGCCGCAATCATTCCTTACGCAAACCCGCTACAAAAAACCCCTCTCAATTTATAGGGGCGGACGTAAACGCGCCTCTCTAAAGTTTCTTTCATGGAAAAGATGCGCGTACTTCTCGCCAACGAGCCTCGGGTTTACCGGGAGGTCATCGCCGACGCTTTGAAGAAGCTCCGTCCGCTCATCGAGGTGGGCGTGTGCGAGCCGGAGGAGACGGATACCGAGGTGTCGCGTTTCCGGCCGCATCTCGTGATATGCAGCGAGGCGACAGGCGCCGTGCGGGACTCTTCTCTCGTGTGGATCGTCCTTTACCCCGACGGCGAAGACCGGGCGGAAGTCGGCGGCGCCGGACTCGGTGAAGGCGCGTCGCTCCCACCCGGCGCGAAGGTCTCGGACTTCCTCGCGCTCGTGGACGAGACGGGACTCTCGCTCGCCCCGGAAGCCAAAGAAAGCCCCGCGGACGGATAGGGATGGATAGTCGGCCATCGCCTCGCGGGAAATCCCTATCAAATTACAGGGGCGGACGGAGAAGCGACTCCGTAAAGTCAAGGTCATGAAGAATACCCGCGACACCGCCGCCGACGCGAGGGAGAGAAAAGTGGACGAAGCAAAGGCAAAGAGCGAGCCGGGCGGACTTTCCCAAACATGGCGTTTGGATGGAGGGAAAGAGAGCATGCGATATGGATAATCGACGTCATAAGGAAAAGCCTCGGGGAGCGGAAAACACCGGGCGCCGGACTCCGCCAAAACCGTCGCCGCCCCGACTCCCAAAAATACGTAGTTTGAGAGATATACGCCCCATCGGCGACAGCCTATGCTTCACAGGTAATGTAGCGGGAGCGAGGTTTTCCATCTCTCCCGAAATACTCGAATGGGAGAGAGAATATGTTTAGCGCGTCTCGTTTTTCGGTGTCGGTGTACGCAGTCTTCGCATCTCTCCTGTTCATGGCTCTTCTTTCGAGTCCGGCGTCGGCTCAGACTTTGACCCTCACCGAATGCACGGAGGCCGAGTTCCGGCAAGCCGTCGCGCAGGCTCCGTCGGAGACGACCATAAACTTCGGCGGCGACTGCGAGATCACGCTCACCGAGGAGAACAGCCCCGCCACCGTCGGCGACGAGGGCGGCCCCGAGGCGATCGCCATAGACAAGGACCTCACGATAGACGGCGGAACCCACGATGTCACGATAAGCGGCGGCGGCGAGGTCGGGATCTTCCACAACAAACGCAGCCAGACTACGTTTACGACCCTCACCCTCAAAAACCTGACGCTCGCCAACGGCGCGGGCCGGAATTTCAAGGTGCAAAACGGGGATGGGTTCGGCGGCGCTGGCAGCGGCGGCGGCGCGGTGTACAACGAATCGAAGCTCGTGGTCGAGGGGGTAACCTTCAAAGACAACCGCGCCTTCGACGCCGGGGGTGCGATCTATTCCATAGGCTCGTTCCCCGTGACGGCCTCCGTCACCGACAGCACGTTCATTGACAACGAGGCGGCGTGCGGAGGCATCTGTTCCACACCCGGAGGGGGCGGCGCCATCGCGGTTGCCGCCGGGGGCGCGACGGAGATCGAAAACAGCGTCTTCCGCGGAAACACGGCCTTCGGAAGGGGAGCCTCCGGGGGAGCCGTCCTCGCCCGGCGCTCGAACCGGGCCACTGACAGCAGATTTCATGAGTATTGACCCCGCGACTCGTAGCAGCCGCAGTGCGCGAGCCATCCCGCCACATCATGCAAAGTGACCGCCCAGAGCGCCCCGGCCATGGCTCGGTCCAATCCCTCCCGAGTCCTTTCTTCGGCCTTTCCCACGATGTTCTTTATCTTCGAGAACGCCTCTTCCATGGGGGTCAAGTCCGGCGAGTACGACGGCAAACACACAAGCTCGCATCCCCGCCCCTCT
>JACDAJ010000167.1 GCA_013695475.1 Rubrobacter sp.
AGCGGCGGGTGGCGCAGTCGTGCGTGTACGGTGTGGATCTGAATCCGCTCGCCGTGGATCTCGCAAAGCTCTCGCTGTGGCTCGCGACCGTCGCGAAAGACCGCCCGCTCTCGTTCCTCGACCACCACCTCCGGTGCGGAAACTCCCTCGTCGGCTCGCGCATCTCCGAACTCGAGCCGAGGAAAAAGAAGTCGCGGACGAAGAAAAAGGCCGACGACTCGTCGCAATTGTCCATGCTCGACGACGACTCGTTCCGGCTCTCCATGAGCAACGCGGTCGGCTCGATGTGGCGGATCGAAGAATCCCCCGCCGATACGGTCGAAGAAGTCCGCGAACAGGAACGGCTTTACGCGAAGCTCCGCGAAGACCTCACCCGGAGGTACGCGAGCCTCGCCGACCTCGCCGCCGCGACGAGCTTCGGCGTGGATGTGGATGTGTCGCTGTGGAAACCACTCGCCGACTACGCCACGAGGCCGACCGCCGCGACCCTCCCGCAATTTCAAAGGTGGCTCGACGAGGCGACGGAAGCGGCGAGGGAACGGCGTTTCTTCCACTGGGAACTCGAGTTCCCGGAGGTTTTCTTCGACCGGCAGGGACGGCCTCTCGGCGACGGCTCCGGCTTCGATGTGGTCGTCGGGAACCCGCCGTATGTGCGGCAGGAATCCCTCGGGCGCGAGATGAAAGGGTACTTCGAGGCGGCGTATCCCGAGACGTATCACGGGGTCGCCGATCTTTTCGTTTATTTTTACGAGCAAGGTTTCCGGCATCTCCGCCGCGGTGGCCGGATAGGGTACATCGTGACGAACAAATGGATGCGGGCCGGGTTCGGGGAGCCGCTCAGAAAATACTTCGCCGAGAGCGGCGCGGTCGAGGAGATCGTGGATTTCGGACACGCCCCGATCTTCCCGGACGCCGACGTTTTCCCGTGCATCATCACCCTCCACAAACCGGACGGAGAAACACACGACACCGTCCGTGTGACGGAGTTCCCACGCGAAGCCTTCGGACAGTTCGGCATCGAGGAATACGCCCGGAAGCACGGCCACACCGTCCCGAAAAGCCGCTTCACGAACGCCGCGTGGAGCCTCGAAACCTCCGAAGTGGACGACCTCATGGCGAAGCTCCGTGAAAACGGAGTCCCACTCGCCGAGTTCGCCGGGATGAAGCCCGCGTATGGAATAAAGACCGGACTCAACGAAGCGTTCCTCATAGACACGGCTGTGAGGGATCGGCTCGTTCGGGAGGACGGGCGTTCCGGGGAGATCATAAAGCCGTATTTGCGCGGGCAAGATATAAAGCGGTGGAGTCCCGAATGGCGAGGTTTGTGGATGATCGTGATGAGGTCGAGCGGGGATCACACATGGCCGTGGAGTTCCGCCGCCGCGAACTCCGACGAAGCCGAGGAGATTTTCCGAAGGGCGTTCCCGGCGATACACGCCCACATGAAGCCGCTCGAAGCGAGGCTCCGAAAACGCTCCGACAAAGGACGTTTTTGGTGGGAGCTTCGCTCGTGCGATTATTACGAGCTTTTCGAGGGGCCGAAGATCATACACACCGACATCACGTGGCGTCCACAGTTCGCGTTCACCGACGAACCGACATACCTCGTGAACACTGCGTACATGTGGCCGACCTCGGATCCATGGCTTCTCGCCGTCGTGAACTCTCCGCTCATGTGGGCGTACATGTGGCGAAACGCGACGCATGGAAAAGACGAAGCTCTCCGTCTCATATACTCGTTCGTGGAGAAGCTCCCCATCGCCACGCCGACGGACGAAGTACGGGAGGAGGCGGAGGGGATAGTCGGGAGGCTCATCTCGGCGGCGAAGGCGGGGGGCGAGACGAGGCGGCGGACGCTCGACTGGCTCGCGGTCGAGTTCGGAGTCGAGAAGCCGGGCAAAAAGCTCGAAGACATCGCCTCCCTCGACACGGACACATTCATCACCGAAGTGAGAAAGCGCCGCCCGAAATCCGAAGGCCGCCTCACACCGAGGAAGCTCAGCGACCTCCGGAGCGGCTACGAAGAACTCGCCATCCCCGCGAAAGAAGCCCGCACGAAATCCACCACCCTCGAACGCCGCCTCACCGACCTCGTAAACAAATCGTATGGTCTCACCGAAGAAGAAATACATCTCATGTGGAGCACGGCTCCGCCGAGGATGCCTCGTTTTTGAGTTTCGGCGCTTTCCCGGCTTACGTGGATGGAATTCAGGGAGCTTCGGAAATGACTTCGAGACCTTCGATGCCGGAGAAGTGTTCGCGGTTATGCGTGACGAGCGGCATGTCATGGAGAAGGGCGGTGGCGGCGATCCATGCGTCCGCCACACCGACTGGCTCACCTTTCCTTCGGGATGCGTCCGAAACCTCCGCCCATTTGCGGCACATGCGCCGGTCGTATGGATAGACGACGAAGTTTCGGAGATGCTCCTCCATGCTCCGGCGGCGCGGTTCGCCCCAGTCGCGTTCGAGAGTCCATAGGTCGAGTTCCGCGACGGTCATGAAGGAGATCACGAGCAATTCCCCATCGAGGTGTGGTCGGTAAAGCTCCGCTCGGGAATCTCTTTTAAAGATGAAAGACACCACATCGGTGTCAACGACGAGGGGAGACACTATGTGTTTCTATGAGGGGGATCCCGACGCCACTCTCTGAGAGCGGTCGTGAACTCTTCCGGCTCCTCTTCCTCGGGCCAGAAATCCCCCGCCAAGTCGTCGAAGTTCGCGGCGGACACGCTTTGCTCTTTCGCAAGGGTATCGGGGTCGGTGGCGTCGTCGAAGGCTTCGGTATCGCTCCCGAAGCTCGCCCTCGCTTTGATGAGGGCATCGCCCTCTTCGTCAACGAGGCCCGGAAGCACTTCCGCGAGGGCTTCGGCGATCTCTTCGAGGCTCATCTTCCCGGTATCCAACGCCACCTTGTCGGCGAGCATGGGGCTGTATTCCAATACGTCCTCGTGGGTGACGTTGTGCCAGACGGGGAGGATCAACTTTCTGCGGCCCGCGACTTCCCGCGCCGTGAGACCCGCCAGCTCGCGCTCCGTCCACCCCTTTGTGAAGAATTGAGGAGACAATACGACAAGCCCATACCCGGAGTTGGCAATGCCCATGTCTATGGAACGGCTCAAACTATCCCCGACATCGAGCACGAAATCGTCGTACCACACTTTGAAACCCATACCGGAAAGAAGCTCCGCCAGCGGCTCGACGAAGTCCTCTTTGTCCTCGCTGGCGTGGGAAATGAAGATATCGTATTCGACATCCTCCGAAGAAGACGCTTCGTAATCGGGAAACTCCGCCGCCAGCGTCCCATGGAGCGTTTCGAGGCGGCGACGGTCTTCGACCGTTCGCGTCAGAGTTTTCTGATGTTTGAGTTCGCCGCTCCTTCGAGCCTTGTTTTGTTTGTCTCGCTCCCTCGTAAGCCGCTGTTCGGCGGTGTGCAAATCTTTGGTTTTGCCCGCTATTTTGCTTTCCAGATCCGCGATGTTTTTCTGGATAGTGGCGGTCTCTCCCATGAGGCGAGTCGCTTTGTTCTCTTTCATTCTCCGAGTGGACGAACTCTTCGTTCCGGCGAGGCTTCGCGTCGTCCTCGTAAGCTCGCGGTTCTTTTTGGCCTCTTTATCCCTTTCCCCGCTCAGTTTCTTGCGAAGAAGCACGATATCCGCCGTGAGCTTGCCGACTTTATTCTGATAAATGGACAACATGGACATACGCTCACCTCACTCGACACTTTCGGCTTTCAAGTTAGTGTACTCTCGCACAAACGCAAGAACCACGGTCGCATTGCAATTTGTCTACGACCATTTCCAATATCCATCCCAGACTTCGACGCCCGAAGGCCGCCTCACGCCGGGCGCGCTCGGCGACCTCCGTTCCGGCTACGAAGAACTCGCCGTCCCCGCGAAGGAGGCCCGGACGAAATCCGCCGCCCTCGAACGCCGCCTCGCGGATCTCGTAAACCACGCATACGGCCTCACCGAAGAAGAAATATCCCTCATGTGGAATACCGCGCCGCCTCGGATGCCGGGGGTTTGACCATAGATCTATAGACAGGTAGCGCGATAAGCGGTACACTTGTTTAGCAAATCATCCCCGAGCGTTTATCGCTCGGCCCCCCTCGGGTTGCGATCCGG
>JACDAJ010000172.1 GCA_013695475.1 Rubrobacter sp.
CGATACCACCTCGCAGGCGGTCAGCCAGAGCGCCAACGGCGTTAAGGGCAGTCTTCTCATCGTCGCCCTCGACAACGGCGGCTACGACGAGATGAACGTCGGAGACATCGCCAAGAACCTCGACGGCCGCCTCTCCGAGGACGAACTCAAGAAGGTTCGCGCCTACGAGAAGAGCCACAAGAATCGCGACACCCTCGTCGAGCAGATAGACCGCAAAATAAAAGCGAACTCGTAACAAAACGCCGCCCATAAACCGGGCGAGACGCATAGAAACAAGAAAGGGTCGGATTTTGTCCGACCCTTTTCCTATGCCTGTCTCACAGCTTGTCGGCAAAGGACGGAAAGCTGGCAGCGGAGTTGATGAAGGGGGTTCCATACGCCAGCGAAGTTCCGCCCGAGGCGATATTCCCCGAACCCCGAAGGTGTCAGCGAGCCGACTTGCCGCTTTCGCCTTCGCTGAAAGCGAAGCGTGCTGAAATGCGCTGAGAGCATTCCCCGCGTGCCGCCCTCACAAAGTCCCCGTCTCCGGCGGGGGAGGCTCTTCGGCCCGCTCTCCGCCTGTGGGAGGCTCCCATTGCGGGGAATCCCCCAGCGAGCCGATATACCGCCAGTCGCCCCGACCCTCTTCAACGAGGGCGCGGGCCTCCTCGATCACCCTCGCATATTGTTCGTCCCTCGGGACGGTTCCACGCTCCACGGCCTCCGAGATGCCCGCCGCGCTCCTGTCTTCCAAACCGCTTATGATGCTCTCGAACATGTCTCCTCCTTCAAATTCCCCGCATAGTACCCCACAACGCGAGCCGGCACCCGCCTCACAGCGGCTTCGCCCGCAAATTCTCGACCTCCCCCTCGAAAAGCTCGACGAAGCCGTTTCCCGTACGCAAAACCAAAGCCCCCGACCCCGTTATATCCACCGCCTCGCCCTCGAGGGTCTCACCGGAGCGAACCACCCTCACCCGCCTCCCGAGCGTGCAATTCATGGACTTCCAATCTTCGAGTATCCCCCCGAACACTCCGATGCGACCGAACTCCCTCTCCAAACCATCGAGAACCGAAGCCAAAATCTCCGCCGTACCCACATCCCGCCCGAGTTCCCGGCGAAGCGTCGTGGCTTGCCCATCCTCCACGCCGAGTTCCTCCACATCGAGGTTCGCATTCATCCCCACCCCGAGCACGACGAACCCGACGCCCCCGCCCGCCGCCAAACTCGACTCCGCGAGGATGCCGCAAATTTTGCGTCCGCCCACGAGAATGTCGTTCGGCCACTTTATCTCCGCTTTCACGCCGAGGCTCCGGAGAGCCTTCGCCACGCCGACGGCGGCGGCCTGTGTGATGCGCCCAGCGAGCCTCGCCTCGAAATCCGGGCGAAGCACGAGCGACATCCACAGCCCGCCCGCCGGGGAACCCCACAGCCGCCCGAGTCTCCCACGCCCCCCGGTCTGGATGCGCGAGACGACGAGCGTCCCGTCCGGAGCCCCGTCCTTCGCAAGCTCCCTCGCCCTCGCCTGCGTCGAGCCGATCTCACCATGAAGCTCGACCGAGCGGGCGAGCGGACTCCCGATGGCGAGGACTTCCCTCTCATCCAGCCAGCTTCTTTCGGGCAATTCCCCTCCACATCCCTCGGTTAATCTCGGAGCGGAAGTGTACCAACGCGAGGGAACATTCCGCATCCCGGCATCGAGCTACGTCGCGCCCCGCTCTTCATCCTCGCCCCCGGCGGCCCGCGAAACCGAGGCCGACAAAAGACTCGGCGGCTTCATACCGCTTCCTCCCTATCCGGCTCGGCTCCCGAACGACACCTCATAATGCCGCATCTCCTCGATCGCATCGAAGAAAGGCCGCACGAGCGCGAAGAACTTCGGGAAATCCCGGCTTTTGCGGAAACCGTTCATACGGAATCCGGCCGATCGCTTCCGCACACGTCCGGCGGCGCGAATAGCTTTGTCGTGAATCGTGGAGCCACGATTCGGAAAAAACACGGTTCTCGGCTCCCGGTTCGCGGCTCCCGGTTCGCGGCTTTTCCTCGATTCGGGCGAAACGAGGCACTTCGCCGCCCGCCTCCCGGAAACCGGAACTCGGTCGGCGGACTCCATATCATATGTCCGTCGAGCGAACCCCACTCGATCCGGCCGATGCACCGACCCGGCTCCTCGACGCGCCGCGCCACCTCATATACGAGGCGATGTCCGGACTCGGACGTATAATGCGCCGCCTTCTCGAACTTGTCTTCCCGGCCCACGCCGACGTTGTCGCGGCGGATGAACCCGACGGTCATAAAACCCTCCCAAGATGGAACGCCGAACGCACTTTACAACCACAGAGGAAGCCGCGCACGAGTGTCTTTTTGCAAGCGACCAATTTCCGCGCTGGTAAACTCAATGTCGGGATGAGCGAGGGAGTGGACATCGAGAGGCGGAACCACGAACTCTCCGTTCTCAACGCCATCGCACGCGAACTCAACCGCTCGGTCAATCTGGGCGACGCGATGGACTTCACGCTCTCCGAAGTCGCCGAGTTATTGGAACTTTCCACCGCTTGGATCTGGCTGATGGAAGGCTCCGAAGCATACCTCGCCGCCACAAAAAACCTTCCCCCCATCCTCGCCGAAAACCCCCGCCTCCTCGACGGCTCCTCGTATTGTTATTGCCTCGACACATACAAAAAAGGCGACCTCGACGGCGCGGCGAACGTGAACGTCGTGAGTTGCAGCCGCCTCAAAAACCTCATGGACGAAGCCGAAGGACTCCGGTACCACGCATCCATCCCACTATATTCTGGCGACAAGAAACTCGGCGTCATGAACGTCGCAAGCCCCGACTGGCGAAGCCTCTCCACCGAGGATCTCCAACTTTTGTATACCATCGGGGATTTGCTTTCGATCGCAGTGGAAAGAGCGCGCCTCTTCGCCGAAAGCACCCGCTTCGGAGCATCCGAGGAAAGAAACCGCCTCGCGAGGGAGATACACGACACATTGGCTCAAACCCTCTCCGCGACCACTCTCCAACTCGAATCCGCCGAAGCCATGCTCGACGCGAACAAGCCTGAAAAGGCGCGCGACTCCCTCTCCCGCGCCCTCTCCCTCACCCGCTCGAACCTCGACGAGGCCCGCCGCTCCGTCCTCGACCTCCGCGCCGCCCCCCTCGAAGGAAGGCCGCTCGCCGACGCATTGAAATCCCTCATCGAAAGGTGGGAGTCCGAGCAAAAAAACACCTCCGCCCGCTTCCTCCCCGTAAACGCGGCGCACCCGCTGCCACCGAGCGTCGAAGCCGCGATATACCGCATTTGCCAGGAAGCCCTCGCGAACATCACCCGCCACGCCGAAGCGGAGAGAGCCACCATCCGACTCGTCCTCGCCCCCGAGTCGGCCCGCCTCACCATCGAGGACGACGGAAACGGATGCCCCGAAGCCGCCGAAAAACCCGGTCGCCACGGCCTCACCGGAATGCGCGAGCGGGCCGAACTCCTCGGAGGGACATTCGAGTTTGCGAGCGTCGAAGGCGATGGAGCGAAAGTGGAGGTCGAAATACCATTGGAAAGCCGATGAACGAGACCATAAAAATACTCGTCGCCGACGACCATCCCATGCTCCGCGAAGGACTCGTCGCCGTCCTCTCCACCCGCGAGGATTTCGAGGTCGTCGGCGAAGCAAAGAATGGAAGGGAAGCCGTCGAGCGCGTGAAAAGCCTCTCGCCCGATGTCGTCCTCCTCGACCTCGAAATGCCGGAGATGGACGGCGTCGAAGCATTGGAAACGCTCCAAAAAGAAGGAGTCGAGACGAAGGCTCTCGTCTTCACCGCATACGACACGGACGAGCGGATACTCGGCGCGATACGGGCCGGGGCGAAAGGGTATCTTCTCAAAGGCTCCGCCAGGAAAGACATCTTCGGCGCCATCGAAGCCGTCGCCGCCGGAGGCTCGCTCCTCGCCCCGGACATAACGAGCCGACTTCTCACCCACATGAGAAACGGCCCCCTCGAAACCCTCACCCCGAGGGAATCCGAAGTCCTCAAATTAATAGCCAAAGGAATGCCGAACCGCGAAATAGCCGCCGAACTCTTCATAAGCGAGCGAACCGTGAAATTCCACGTCTCATCGCTCCTCGCCAAGCTCGAAGCCGAAAACCGGACCGAAGCCGTCGCCGTCGCCCGCGAGAGGAAACTTCTCTAAAAAGCCTCTTCTTCCCCGCACTCCCGGTTCACATAGCCGGAACGAAACGGCCTCACCTCCGAAGTCTCCGGGTCGAAGGCGTGCCGCCACACGCATCCGGTGTCGTTGGCGAGGAGATGGATGGAGACGGACGGCTCACCGGATGTCGTTTCGACTTTGTGGACATCGTCGGTCGGCGGAAGAAGCGGATAAAAATCCCCGCGCTCGACGCTTCTCGTGAACGCGACGGAGAGTTTTTCCCTCTCTACCACCGGAGCCTCTTCGTCCTCGCGGGCGAAGACGGTCTCTTTTTGCTCGCCTTCATAAAGCCCGATGAGACCCCATGCGAGATGGTCATGCACGGGAGTCTCCGAGCCGGATGGCACGACGAGCGCGAAGAGCGAGAGGTCTCGCAGTCCGGATCGGAAGATGAGCCATTGCCCGATGCCGCCCCCCATCCCACTCTCGGGCGCGGGGGAGCGGTATTTCTCCGGGAGCCATCCGTCGTCTTCGAGGAGGCGCGAGAAGGCGGGCTTTATGTTTTCTATCGCGTCCTCGGGGCCGCTCGAATGTGAGATTTCTTCGCGGACGTGGGCAATGAAATCCCGCACGGTTTTCGTGTCGAGGAGGAATTCGTCCGCGCCCGTCTCGTTGCCGAAATTTTCTCCGCACATGTCTCCCGTCCTTTCGTACAGGCAGCTTTCCGGCCCATATTACAGCCTCGGAAACCGATCCGTCGTCCGATGGCGGACGCTCCTTTCCGGGGCATCATCCACTCAATCGAAGGAAAGGAGAAAACAATGGCCGCAGAAAGTGAAGCACGGGGTGTGACGACGGCAGCGGGGCGGGGCGCGGACGCGGGGGTGTCGTGGCGGAGACTGCCTCTGGCGACGGTCGCCGCCGCCCTCGCCGCGAGCGCCGCGAACGCCGTCGTGTTTTTCGTGGCCTCGGGCGCGGGGTTCATTCCGCGGGACGCCCTCGTTCCGGCGGCGGGCGGGGAGGCGCCGATCACGGTCGGCATGGTCGCGGCCTCCTCGGTCGCCGGGGCTCTCGGGGCGGCGGTCGTCTTCGCCGTGATCGGCCTCTTCGCGAGGCGGCCCGTGAGGATGTTCCGGATCGCCTCGGTCGCGGCGCTCGCGGTTTCGCTCGCGATGCCACTCAAGATACCCGGCGTTCCCGCCTCGATGATCGCCTCGCTCGAAGCCATGCACAGAGTCGCGTGGGCCGTGATCGTGGGCATTCTCACCACACTCGCGCGGAAAGGAGAAACCCGATGAAAGAGAAATTGCTGGAAATCGTCGAAACGGAAGTCCTCGGATGGCCCGGAGTGTGGAAGAAGCGCGACGAGGACGCCCCCGGAGGAATCGGAGTCACCGGATATCGGTACGGGAAGCCACAGATCGGCCACGTCCACGACGACGGACACGCCGACTTCTCGTTCCCGAAAGAAGTCCGGGACGAACTCATCGAAGCCGGACGAGCCATCCCCCACCCCGCATTCCCGAACAGCCGGACGGTCGCGAGCCACCGGATACGGAGCGCGGAGGACGTGCCGAGGGCCATCGAACTTTTCCGCATGAACTACGAGCGGATAAAGAGTGTCGTCGAGCGGAAGGAGCGAACGGGATGAACGCGGAATTCGTGGCGAGATTCGAGGACGAAATACTCGGATGGCCGGGCATTGAGAAAGAGATGCGAGCGGACGGCATCATCGGGGAGGGCGAGGTCGCCATATACAATTTCGGGCGACGGCACATCGGCCACATCCACCACGACGGAGTCGCCGACATCCAATTCCCGAAGGAACTTCACGACGAACTCGTTTCCGCCGGACGCGCCGAACCCCATCGGGGCGGCTTCCCGAAGGTTGTGAGCTTCCGGATACGAAACGAAGGCGACATCCCCGAACTCATCGGCCTCTTCCGCACGAGCTACGAGCGGGCGAAGGCCGCCTCCGAACGAAAAGCCGCCCGGCAAAGTTGACCGAAGAAAAACGACGAAAAGGAGAGACTTCTCATGGAGAAAATAATTCCGAAACTTTACGCATCGAAACCCGAACCGCTCGGGTTCGGCCCATCACTCGAAATTCGGGCGTACCTTCTCGAACGCGAAGAAAATGGAAACATCATCATATACCGCTCGGCGAACCTCGAACGGGACGCGGAGGAAATACGTGAACTCGGCGGCGCCTCGCGCCAGTATTTGAACCACGACCACGAAGCCTCGCCCGCCACCGAGCGGGTTTCGGAAATGTTCGGCGCGCCGCTCTATATCCACGAAGACGACGCGGCGGCGGCTTCGAAGGTCGCTCGCGTGGACGAGACTTTCGCCGAAAGGCACATGCCCGGAGACGACTTCGAGGTCATCCCGATACCGGGACACACGGGCGGGGCGACGGCGTTTTTGTGGGATTCGGGGGAGCATCGCGTGCTTTTCACAGGGGATTCGATCTTCTTCGGCAGCCGGGGATGGCGGGCCGCCGTTCTCGACGGCATCTCCGACCGCGAAAAGTACATCGAAAGCCTCGAACTCCTCCGCTCCCTCGACTTCGACCTCCTCGTGCCGGGCATCGCCGCCGGAGGCACACCGTATTACGAGTTCACGGAAAGAGCCGAGGCTGAACGGCGAATCGGCGACATCCTCACCCGCCTCCGAGATGGAGAGGACGGATGACCGCGATGAGTGTTTTCACGAAGGCGGAGATCTCATGCCTCGACGGCGGCGGACGCCTCGGACGGCTCGCGACGGTCGGACGAGACGGGACGCCGCACATCGTCCCGGTCGGATTCTCCCGAAACGGCGACGCCATCGAGATCGGCGGCCACGACATGGCGAAGTCGAAGAAGTTCCGCGACGTCGCGGCCTCGGGACGCGCCGCCTTCGTGGTGGATGGCGTGGCGAGCAAATCCCCGTGGCGAGTTCGCGGCGTCGAAGTCCGCGGGAAAGCCGAGGCGATAAACGGGGAACGGCCATTCATCCGCATAAGCCCCGAACGCATCGTCTCGTGGGGACTCTCGGAAGGCGAGGGACACAATGCCCGCTCCGTCGGATGAAGGAGGACGCATGCACGATTTCATGACGACCGGAATGGAGAAGGAACGCCGGAGACGCCTCCTCGATGAGGCCCGGACGAACCGCATGGGGAAGTCGCTTCGGGAGCGGAGTTCCGGCGTCGCGGAAAGCAAAATCACAGCCTTCGCGAAGGATCTCGGGCGCGACGCGAAAGCCGTCATCTCCCGGCTTCGCGGAGATCGAAGCGCAACGAAAGAGAGGAAAAACAATGTCTGAAAATACCCGAACGGCCCTCATAACCGGAGCCTCGCGCGGCCTCGGGCTCGCGCTGGCGAGGCGCCTCGCCGAAGACGGATGGAGCCTCGTCATAGGCGGACGCGACGCCGAAGCCCTCGAAGCGGCGAGGGCCGAGCTTTCCGGGGCGGCATCCGTCGCCGCGGTGCCAGGCGATGTTTCGGAGGGGGCGCATCGGCTCGCGCTCGCCGAAGCCGTTCGGAACTCCGGCGGCCTCGACTTGCTCGTGAACAACGCGAGCATGCTCGGCCCGAGTCCGCAGCCGGAGCTTATGGAGTATCCGCTCGACGCTCTCGAAGAAGTGTTTCGGGTGAACGTCTTCGCGCCGCTCGCGCTGATTCGGGCGGCGAAGGAAAACCTGAATTCCGGAGCCGCCATAATAAACGTCACGAGCGACGCGGCGATTCAAAACTACGAGGGATGGGGCGGGTACGGGTCGAGCAAAGCCGCCCTCGACCAAATGACGAACATCCTCGCCGCCGAGAGGGGCGACCTCCGCGTATACGCGCTCGACCCCGGCGACATGCGAACCCGGATGCACCAAAGCGCTTTCCCCGACGAAGACATCTCCGACCGCCCGCTCCCGGAGGAGAGCGTGCCGGGCATAATCCGCCTCATCGAAGGCGACCTCCCGAGCGGGCGTTACGAGGCACGGGGTTTGCCGGAAGAACCGCGTATCAAAGAGCTTCGCGTCGCCATCACCGCCGATGATTTCGATGCGGCGAGAAGGTTTTATGGAGAAGGACTCGGGCTTCCGGTCGCCGACGAATGGTCGGGCGAGAGCGGGAACGGAGTCATCTTTTCCGCCCCGGACACGACCGTCGAGATACTCGACCGGAGACAATCCGAGTTCGTGGACGAGGTCGAGGCGAAGGGGCATGCCTCCGGCCATGTCCGGCTCGCCGTCGAGGCCGGGGATGTGGGCGAAACCGCCGCCGCGCTCCGGGACGCGGGGGCGAGGATGGTCGGGGGAACCGCCGTCGAGACGCCATGGGGCGACATGAACGCTCGCCTCGAAACCCCGGACGGCTTGCAAATAACGCTCTTCCATCCCATCGAAGAAAAGGAGGCGGTTCGATGAACTCCCTCGAACTCGTGAACGGCATATCTTTCGACTCGCTCGACTTCGAGCTTCCCCGAGAACTCGAAGCCTCCGAGCCGCCGGAGGCCCGCGGCCTCGCCCGCGACTCGGTGAGGATGATGGTCTCGAGTCCCGGCGGGAACATCGAACACGCCGTGTTCCGAGACTTCCCGGATTTCCTCGAAGCCGGGGATGTCGTCGTAATAAACACGAGCGGCACGATGAAGGCCGCGATACCGGCCGAGCGCGGGGACGGAGCGCCCGTGGAACTCCGCCTCTCCACGCGGCTTCCGGCGGGACTGTGGACGGTCGAGCTTCGGAGGAAGGTGGCGAACGACACCGAGCCGCTCCTCGACGCGGAATCTGGGGAAGAGGTGTTTCTCGAAGGTGGTGGGAAAGCGTCGCTCCTCACACCGTACGCCCGCATCGAGAAAGGCGTCAGGCTGTGGGTGGCGAGCCTCGAACTTCCGACAGTTCTCGACGAGTTCATCGAGCGTCATGGTGAGCCGATCCGGTACGGATACGTGAAGGAAGGATGGCCGATAGATTATTATCAGACGGTGTACGCGACCGAGCCGGGGAGCGCGGAGATGCCCTCCGCCGGAAGGGCTTTCACGCCGGAGCTCGTAACGAAGCTCGTCGCGAAGGGCGTGCATGTCGCGCCGCTCGTCCTCCACACGGGAGTGGCGAGCCTCGAAGACGACGAGCCTCCATACGAGGAGTTTTACCGGGTTCCACCGGAGACGGCGAGGGTCGTGAACGCCGCCCGCGAAGCGGGAAGCCGCATCGTCGCCGTCGGGACGACCGTCGTGCGGGCGATGGAGAGCGTCGCGGACGAGTCGGGAACCGTCCATCCCGGAGAGGGATGGACGGATGTCGTGATAACGCCGGAGCGGGGGGTTCGGGCGGTGGACGCGATGCTCACGGGGCTTCACGAGCCGAGGTCGTCGCACCTCTCGATGCTCGAAGCGATGTCGAGCCGAAGCGTGCTCGAAGCCGCTTATCGGGAGGCTTTGCGGGAGGGGTATCTCTGGCACGAGTTCGGGGATCTCCATTTCGTGGCGGCTTCGCTGTAGCGGCGAAGCCGCGCACGCGCTTTGCTCCGCGCCTGTCAGCTTGTCAGCTTTTTTCATGGAGGATGGCGGAACCGTCGCCGTCCTCCGAGGTTTGTCGTCATGGAATTCGCCCTCGCCGCCGGAAAACGAAAGCTGACACGGAATCCGGCCAGTCGCCTCCTCCGCCGCGAAGGCCATGTCCTCCGTGGAGAGGCATGGCGCGCAACGACGGGATGCGTCGCATCGAGCGGAGCTATTCGTGCGGATTCCGTACGACTGGCTGACGAGCGAAGCGGGCTGAAATGCTGACCGGCGCGTTTCGCGGAACGCGGAACGCTTCACCATTCGATCGGGCGCCGATCCCGATAAAACCCCCCGGTCGGCCCGTTGTTCGGAAGCGTCGCGGCCCACACGGGCGTGTCGGCACCGTCCTCGACGGTTCGGGACGCGCTCTCGGTCCCCATGTCGGTCCGAACCCATCCCGGACACACCGAATTCACGAGGATGCCCGTGCCGCGAAGCTCGGAGGCGAAGATGCGCGTGAGAGCGTTCAGACCCGCCTTCGAGACGCGGTACGCCGGGGAGCCGCCCCCCATCTCGTTGATCGCCCCGAGGCCGCTCGATATGTTCACGATGCGCCCGTATCCGTCCTCGCGCATGAGCGGTATCGCTGCCTCGGTGAGCCGCCACGCCCCGAGCAAATTCGCTTCGATCGCGTCGCGCACCCGGTCGAGGTCGGCCTCGACGCCGCTTTGTCCGCGGTCGTTGGCGACCCCGGCGTTGTTCACGAGGACGTCGAGCCGCCCGAACTCGTCGCGGATGGAGGATATGAGGTCGTCCACGCTTTTTTGATCCGTCACGTCGAGGCGGCGGACGCGGACTTCGCCGGAGAGCTTCTCGGCGGCTTCGCGTCCCTTCTCCTCGTCGCGCGAGCCGAGGAGGACGACGAGTCCCTCGTCGTCGGCGAGTTGGCGGCACACTTCCAGCCCGATGCCCCGGTTTCCTCCGCTCACGAGCGCGACGCGCTTCTCTTCCATATTCTCGTCCATAAATAGTTCCCTCCCGTTTCAAACTTGTCCGGAGTCTCCATGCTACACGACGGAACGCCCCGTGGCGCATGATGCGCCGACGCCATGCCTTTCACTAATCACCGGGGCGCCCCACGCCTCACAACGTCGGATACCGGTCTATCTGCCCGAGGACATACCGGAGGAGATGCACCGAGCCATCTTTGCTCAGCGGCTCGTTCCAGTTTCCGCACTTCGGGGATTGTATGCACGCCGGACACCCCCGCTCGCACGGGCATCGGGTGACGACCCCGAGCGTGTCGCGGGAGAGCGGGCCGAACGCCTCGAAGCCGCGCCGGGATATTCCGACGCCGCCCGGATAGCCGTCGTATATGAAGATCGTCGGGAGGGCGGTCTGGCGGTGGGCCGGAATGGAGAGGCCGCCGATGTCGCCCCGGTCGCACATCGCGAAGAGCGGGAGAAGCCCGATCATGGCATGTTCGGCGGCGTGGAGTGCGCCACCGAAACTCTCGAAAGACGGCTTCGCTCCGCGGGGGATCGGGGGGAGTGTGGTCCACATCGCCTGAGTTTCGAGAACCACATCCGGCATGTCGAGCGGAAACACCCCGACCTCGCGCTCATCCGCCACTTGAATTTTCTTGTAATGCGTCACCGTGTCCGTCGTGCTCACCCGCCCGAAGTGGAGCGTCGCCCCGTTGGCGAGTGGTCGCTCATCGAGTTCTTCGAGTATTTCCACGTCCGTCTCGACGCGGGGGCGGGTGTGGAATTTGTTCGGGACGCGGCGGGCGACGGCGCGGTGGGTTTGGAAATCGAGGTTTTTTATCTCGTATGCGTTTCCCCGGTGGAGATACGTCGCGCCGGGATGGAGTTCCCTCGGGGCGCGCGACGCTTCGGCGGTCCCGATAAGTTCGCCTTCGTTGTCGGCGATCATGACCGTCTCCGACGATGCCGAACGAAGGGATATTTTCCTCGCCGGAGAATCCCCGCCCGCATAAACGAGCCGCCCGCCACTCTCGACGAGCGAGCCGTCGTCCATCAAACTCTTCGCCATGCGACCGAACTCCGGCCCGAAGAATTCCTCGTCTGACGCTTCGAGCGGGGTTTCATGGGCGGCGGCGAGGAGGTGCGGGGCGAGGATGTACGGGTTTTCCATCGTGACGCGAGCCGCCTCGACTCGCTTTCCGAGGACGCGCTTCGGATTTTCATAAAGGAATTGGTCGAGGGAGTCTCGTCCGGCTATGTATATTGCGAGGGACGGGTCATTGCCGCGTCCGGCGCGGCCCCATTGCTGCCATATCGAGGCGACGGAGCCGGGGTATCCGCAGCAAACCACCGCGTCGAGGGAGCCGACGTCTACGCCGAGTTCGAGGGCGTTCGTGGAGACGACTCCGAGGAGGTCGCCGTGGAAGAGTCTTTGCTCGATTTCCCTTCGCTCCTTCGGGGTGTATCCGGCTCGGTACGGTGACATTTTCTTCGCGCCGTCCACGCCGAGTCGGTCGGCGGCGTACCGGTATATGAGTTCCGCCGTTTTCCGGGTTTTGGCGAACGCGATCGTCCGCACCCCCGAACCGACGAGCGAGGCGAAAACCTGCGCGCCTTCCGTGAGAATGCTCCGTCGGCTTCCTTTTTCTTTGTCGGTGAGCGGGGGGTTTCGGAAGACGACGCGGCGCGGCCCGGAGGAGGCTCCGTCCTCGTCCACGAGGGAGAATGGGACGCCGATCAGGCTTTCGGCGAGTTCCTGTGGATTGGCGATGGTCGCGCTCGTGAGGACGAACTTCGGGTCGCCACCGTGCATCCGGGCGACGCGCCGGAGCCTCCGAAGAACCGCCGCGACATGCGAACCGAAGACGCCGCGCAATACGTGTGCCTCGTCCACGGCCACGATCTCCAGATTCTTCAAAAAGTTCGCCCATGAATCGTGGTGTGGAAGCACCCCGATATTCAGCATGTCCGGGTTCATGAGGACGATGTTCGCCTTTTTTCGGATGTCCGGGCGGATGGCGCGTGGAGTGTCGCCGTCGTATGTCGCCGGATGGACGCCGGGGAGTTTGTACGACTTGATTTTCCCGAGTTGATCCTGTGCGAGAGCTTTCGTCGGATACAAAAACAAAGCCCGGCTCCCCGGATTTTCGAGCGCATTCTCGAAGGCCGGAACTTTATAGCAAAGCGACTTCCCGCTCGCCGTCGCGGTCGCCACCATGATGTTCTCGCCGGAACTCACGCGCTCATAAGCCTCTCGTTGATGAGAATAAAGTTGTTTCACGCCCTCCCGCCCGAGAGCTTCCACGAGCTTCGGGTGAAGCTCCGGCATATCCACGAGTTTCGGCGGCTTCGGGGGGATGCTCGCGACCGTCTCCCCGATGGACTCGACGGCGCGGCGGCTCATCCCGGCGAGTGGGGAGGTGTTTTTCCGGGGCTTCGCTTTCGGATTCACGGCATCACTCCGGGGGTGCGGGACTCTATCCATATATCGGCGGACGACCCGGCATCACACCCCGGCGGGCATTTCTTCGTGGCGGGGATCCCTCGCGTCCGAAACATCATCCGCCGGAACCGAAAAACCGACTCCATCCCCGTTCCACGGCGCACTTCAACCGGATTCTGCGCGACTATCCAAACACTCCGCGCCATGTCGAGGCCATCCCTTCGCCGCCGTCGAAAAAATTGTACTCCCGTCCCACTCCGACGGACACATGAACATCCCCTTCGCCGGGAAGTCGGAGTGTTCTCGATTCCCTTTCCTCGATACCCACGCCTTCCCGCCCGGCAAACTCGACGGAAGACTTCGATGGCGGGAGCATCGAACCATGCTTTTCCCGACTCCCCACTCCCGAGACGAGCGGAGCCGAAGGCCGAGGCGAAGCGAGTGCCTCCCAAATCCCGGCGAACGCCCCGGACTATATCTCGCGCCGTCCGGCGAACGCCCGACCCAAAGTCACCTCGTCGGCGTATTCGAGGTCGCCGCCGACGGGGAGTCCGCTGGCGAGGGCGGTCACGCGCACCGGGAAATCCTCGACTTCGCGGGAGATGTACATCGCCGTCGCCTCGCCCGTCGTGTTCGGGTTCGTCGCGACGACGAGTTCCTTCGTGCCTTCGTTCTTCACCCGCTCGACGAGTTCGGCTATGCGGAGATCCTCCGGCTCGACGCCGTCGAGGGGGGAGAGCGCTCCTCCGAGGACATGGTAAAGCCCCCGGTACTCCGCCGTTCTCTCGATTGGGCCGATGTCATAAGGGTCTTCGACGACGCATATGACGGAGGCGTCCCTTCCGGGGTCGCGGCAGATTCCGCACTCGTCCTGCTCGGTGAGGTTGAAGCACCGTCGGCACGGCTTTATCTTCTCTTTCACTTCCCGGAGGGCTTCGGCGAGGCCGAAGGCATCGTCGGTTTTTCCGCGGATTATGTGGAAGGCGATACGCTGCGCGCTCCTCGGGCCGATGGAGGGGAGCTTCGAGAGTTCGGTTATGAGTTTCTCTACGGGGCGGGCGTACGCTGCCAAAGAGCCTCGCTACATCCCCGGAATGTTCAGGCCGAGGTCGCCGAGACCGCCGGTGATGCCGCCCATCCGCTGCGAGGCGAGTTCCTGCGCGCTGTTCAAAGACTCGTTGACCGCCGCCAGAACCATATCCTGGAGCATCTCGACATCGTCCGGGTCGAGAACCTCCGGGTCTATCTCGATGGACGTGAGTTCGAGGCCGCCCGTCATCGTCGCTTTCACCGCTCCGCCGCCCGCGCTCGCCGTGACGGTCTCTTTGGCGAGCTGTTCTTGGGCTTCCTGCATTTGCTGCTGCATTTGCTGGACCTGCTCCATCATCTTGTTCATGTTCTGCCTGGCCATGCTCTATTTCCCCTTTGTCTCGTCATCGAGGTCGAACCGCGCCTGAGCCATATCGAAGACTTCGCGCTGGTCGCGGATTATATCATCGCCATTTCCGCCCCCCGGCGAAGTTCGCGGAGCATCGGATCCATCCACGCCGTCGCTCGGCATGCCTTCATCCCGCTCCGCCGACGAAGCCGCTTCGGAAGGAGGCAAGATGGTTCGAGCATCATCGGCGACGCCACTCTCCCACTCCGCCGACGAAGCCGCGTCGGCGGGAGGCGCATCGTTTCGAGCCTCGCCGCCGACGCCGTCCGCCGAACCTCGTATATCCCCCAGATCCGCCGACGACTCCGGGCGAGGTTCCGGCTCGTTTTCGTCGGGAAGATTCCCGGATGTTGGCTCGGGAGGCGGCGGGGAATCTTCCCGAGGCGGCTCTTCCCGGACGGCTTCGGCGGGGCGGGGCGGGGCGGGAGTGGAAGTTTCCCCGGAGGCGTCTCCTTCCGAGGTGGCTTCGAGGCGTGGTTTTATGCCGAACTTCGCTTCGAGGACTTCGGTGAGATGGTCGAGATGCTTCCTTTCCTGCGACATCTTCACGTGGAAACCGCCGTCGCCGGGGAAGACGAGTTTCAAAACCTCCCCGTCGAAGTTTGCGACGCGAGCCTCGCCGTACACAGCCGCCGTCAAAGCTTGGCGGCGGCGTTTCAATTCCCCCATAACGTTCGTCCACTGCGAGGCGAGATCCAAACTCCCGCCCGAAGAACCGGAAGCGGCGGAGCCGCCGGAGGCTTCCCGAGACTCCGACCCGGAATCCTCCGCGCCGGAATCCTCGGATGCCGATTCCGGCCCGGACTCTTCTTCGGCGCGGCTCGGAGTCGCTTCCATTTCGCCGCCGCGCTCCGGTTCGGGCGTCTCCGGGAAACCTTCGCTTTCGGCGGACCTCGGCGCGTCGGACGTGGATCGCGCTTCGGCGGACTCCGATGAAAAAGGATCCGCATCCCCGGCGGAATTCGGCGCGCCGGGCGGGGATCCCGCTTCCGCTTCGGCGAACCCCGGATCGCCGGACATCCTCCCGGACGAACCCGCTTCCCCGTCCGCCAGATCCCCCGCCGTCTCGAACGCGCCCTCCCCCCCGCCGGAACCCGACCCACCATCCATGCGAGACTCCGATGCCCCGGATGCGGCTTTCTCTCCGGCGGAACCCGACCCGACATCCATCCGAGGCTCCGAAACCTCGACCGTTCGCGTGGGCCGCGAAGGCGTGGGAGCGAAACCGCCATTCCCGGCAGCCATTTCGAGTGATTCGAGGCGGCTCATGAGGCTTTCCACGGAAGGCTCCGAATAATCGCGGGCGAGTTTCATGAAGCAAAGTTCGAGTTCGAGCTTCGGGTCGCCGCCGCGCTTTATCCGCCCGACGGCCTCCCCGAGGGCCTCGATCATCCGCACCGCCTCCGCAGTCGGAACACGCCCGGACTGCTCTTCGAGCGGCCCCCTCTCGTCCGCCCCGACCTCGGCGAGCGCGACCTCCGGCGCATGCGGAAGAAGCATCAAATTCCGGAGGTGCGAGATAAGTTCGGAAGCGAACTGCCCGAGGTCTCGCCCCTCATTCGAGAGCGAGTCAAGATCGCGGAGCGCGTCGGAAACGCGCCTCTCGGCGAGGGCGTCCACCGTCCCGAGAAGAACCTCCGGCCCGACATTTCCGAGGAGTTCCCGAACGAGGGCCGCCGTGACTTTCCCTTCCGAAAAAGACGAAAGCTGGTCGAGGAGTCCCTCGGCGTCGCGGAAGGAGCCGCCCCCGGCGCGGGCGATGGCCGTGAGAGCCTCCGGCTCCGTCTCGATGCCTTCGGCGGCGGCGATCCCCCCGAGCTTCTCCGACAACGTCTCGATGCTCGGGCGGCGGAAGTCGAAGCTCTGGCAACGGCTTATTATGGTCGCGGGAACTTTGTGCTTGTCGGTGGTGGCGAGGATGAAGACGACGTGTTCGGGCGGCTCTTCGAGCGTTTTGAGGAGAGCGTTGAAAGACTCGGGCGTGAGCATGTGGACCTCGTCAACGATGTACACCTTCGTCCTCCCGGCGGCGGGGGCGAGGTTCACCCGGTCGAGAAGCTCCCGGATCTCATCAATGCGCCGATTCGAGGCGGCGTCCATCTCGACGACGTCCATCGAGGAATTGTTCACGATGGAGCGGCAACTGTCGCACTCGCCGCACGGCTCGGGGGTCGGGCCTTTCGCGCAATTCAGCCCCATCGAAAGCACCTTCGCCGAAGAGGTCTTCCCGGTGCCGCGAGGCCCGGAGAAAAGATAGGCGTGCGAGACGCGGTCGGTCTCGATAGCCCGGCGCAAAGTCCGCACGACGGAGGTTTGCCCGGCAATCTCGCCGAAGCGCCGCGGGCGCCACTTCCGGTAAAGTGTGGAGTGTTTCATGGGAGGATTGGGACGCGGAAAATCACGCCGATAGTATAACGGACATCGCCCGTCTCAACGATGGCTAGGTGAGTCGGGAGTAGTGAGGCGCGCCGCTATGCGGCGCTTCGTGAGGTCGGGAGTCGGGAAAAGCAATACGACTCACTACCTCACGATTCCACGACCTCGCCGCGAGCGAAGCGAGAAAAACACCGCGCACCCCGCCTTCGACGGAACCGCCCCCGGCGAACTTCCGGCGTTTCGGCTCCGGTTCGGCTACCCCGAAAGCACATCCAGTTACCCGCTTAGTGCTGCCACCTCTCGGTTCTGACACGATTCACGGGGCCGGATTGCCCGGGACCAGACCATCAACGCTTCCGCACCGGCTTCCACCGAACGCAGACCGCCTCGGGCGGGGGATTCAGCCCTGCTAGGCGATCGCAGGTACAGGGCATCGCCAGCTCCCCGCTTAGCGCGGCGACGAAAGTGTATCAGCCGAAAGACCGATACACAGAGAGCCGGGAGCCGCTCGATCGCGCTCGCTTCGGGAGTGGGGAATGGAGAAAAGAAAAGGCCGAAACATGCTTCGGCGGAGCGTTCGAGTCTGGCGAGAATTCGGCGGGAGTGAGGAAACTCCCGCCGACAAAGCCCGGGCGAGTTTACCGAAAGCCCCCTCAACGCGCGTTGCGGAAGTGGCGAATTTTCGCGTGCCGGGCATACCTTCACGAACTTCGCTGTCGGATGCGGAGAGAGGGAGTCGAGACATTTTCCGACTCCCTCTCTCCCACACTTCATAGCGGGTTTCGTGGAGTCTGGCGAGGCGCGAAGAAAACTCGCTGTCAGATATTGAGCGTGCTCATGCCCGCTTCATCGTATCTTTCTCCGGCGGCGACTCCCTTCGGCGCGGCCTCGTCTATGCGGGCGAGGTCGTCGTCGGTGAGGTTTATTTCCACGGCTCCGGCGTTTTCTTCAAGGCGTTCGCGGCGCTTCGTGCCGGGGATGGGGGCGATGTCGCTTCCCTGGTGGAGGAGCCACGCGAGGGCGAGCTGGCCCGGAGTCACGCCTTTCCCGTCGGCTATTTTCCTGACGCGCTCGACGAGGTCGAGGTTTTTCTGGAAGTTCTCACCCGTGAAGCGCGGCGAGGTGGCGCGGAAATCATCCTCGGCGAAGTCGTCGGGGGAGGTTATTTGCCCGGTGAGGAAGCCGCGCCCGAGCGGGCTGTATGGGACGAATCCGATGCCGAGTTCGCGGGCGGTCGGGAGTATCTCGTCCTCGACGTCGCGGCTCCACAGGGAGTATTC
>JACDAJ010000190.1 GCA_013695475.1 Rubrobacter sp.
GCGTGCATGTGCCTGGAGGGGGGCACGGACGCCCCGGTGTTCGAGGCGTACGTGGAGAAGGCCCTCGCTCCGAGTCTCGTCGAGGGGCAGGTTGTGGTCCTCGACAACCTGGGGGCGCACCAGACCGACAAGGTGCGCGAACTCGTCGAGGCGCGGGGATGCGCCCTCGTGTTCCTGCCGTCGTACTCGCCGGATTTGAACCCCATAGAAGAGGCGTTCTCGAAGATAAAGAACCTCGTTAGGAAGGCGGGCGAGAGGACTCGGGAGGCGCTCAACGAGGCCATAGCCGAGGCGCTCGGGGCGGTGACTTTGCACGACGTGGCGGGGTGGTTCGCGCACTGCGGATGCTACGAGTCACGGGGTCAATACTCATGAAACCCGCTGTCACTCGTCGCCGAAGTGGAGGACGAAGGCGAAGGAGTCTGTGAAATCATCGGGCACGTTCTATTCAGCGAGGTTTCAGCGGAGGGTTTGCCGAAGGTTCTCGCGCTCGCTCCGGTCGCCGTGGCCCCGGATTGGCAAGGCGTGGGTATCGGGTCGGCCATGATCGAAGCCGGAGTGAAAGCCTCCGCCGCCGAAGGCCACGATGCCATCTTCGTCCTCGGAGAGCCCGCATATTATTCGCGCTTCGGGTTCTCGACGGAGGCGGCGAGGAATTTTGACACCCCGTATCCGAAGGAGTGTTTCATGGCGCTCGAATTCGCGGACGGCTCGCTCGGAGGAGCCTCGGGCCGCATCGAATATCCACCGCCGTTCAAAGGAGGATGATGACTATCCGGCCAAAGAAAGCCACCCCGGCCCGCCCCTCTGAAAACAAGCGCGCCTCGGAAGGGACGCGCCGCCGACGACGAGCCGAAGCCCGACGCCTCCCCCGTCGAAAAAGAGCCGGATGCGCCAGCGAAGGCCGAAGAAGCGGAGGCCCGGCATCCGAAACCTCCCTCCCCCCGACTCCCGACTTTCGAGGCGAGCGAAGCGAAGCGCCTCCCGGCTCCCAAACCCGCCAACGACGCGGTCCCATCCCGGATCCCGCATGACGACATACACCGCCGAGGAGACGCACGCGCTCCTCCCGTACCAAAAGCTCGCGGACGAAATAAAGTCGGTCGCCCTCGACGGGAAATCCGGGAAGGCCCGCGCCCCGGAGAGGATGGCTTTGCCGCTTGCGAACGGCGGAACCCTCCTCGTCATGCCCGCCGCGGACGACGGCGTCGCCATAACGAAGCTCGTGAGCGTCCACCCGGAGAACGGCGACCTCGGCCTTCCGACGATTCAAGGCGAGGTCGTCGTTATGGAGGCCGGGACGGGGAGGCGGCTCGGGGTCCTCGAAGGATTGGTGGTGACGGGCCGCCGGACCGCCGCGCTCTCGCTCCTCGCGGCCTCCGAACTCGCCGCGCATCCCTCCGGCCCGCTCCTCATAGTGGGCGCGGGAACACAGGCGCGCTCCCACCTCGAAGCCTTCCGTGAAGGTCTCGGGGTGTCGAAGGTCTTCGTCGCGTCGAGGACGCGGGAGAAGGCCGACTCACTCGCCCGCCATGCCGCGAGCCTCGGGATGGAGGCGCGAGTCGTGGAGAGGCCGGAGGATGTCATCGGCGAGGCGAGGCTCATCGTCACGGCGACGACGAGCGAGCGTCCCGTGCTTCCCGAAAGCGTCGCCCCCGATGCGTTCGTCGCGGCGGTCGGGGCGTTCCGGCCGGAGATGGCCGAGTTGCCGCCGGAGCTTATAAAAAACTCGAACGTCGTCGTGGACAACATCGAAGGCGCGAAGGGGGAGGCCGGGGATCTCATCCAAGCCCATGAAGCCGGGGCTTTCGAGTGGGATGAAGCCACCGAATTGCAGGAAATCCTCGGCCCCGGTGGAAAGCTCCCCCCGTCCGGGCATCCGATTATATTCAAGAGTGTGGGGAGCGCTTTATGGGATCTCGGCGCGGCGAGGGCGGCGTTCGGCTGACGGGATCCACAACTTGGCACGTTCATCGCTATCCGCTACAATTCGGGCGGAGCGGAGAAGTCTAAGCAACTGAAGTATGAGATTTCGGCGCATCGTTATACGAGGTGCATCCGGTGGGTATAATTCGCACAGACGTGAAAGGAGAAGAGAATGCAAAAGAGCGTTGACAGGCTGGATCCCATGTCCGGCCTCGAAGTAGGAAGGGACAGCGAGGAACTCTGTCTCTTGGCGAGGTTCTTCAACGGCTTCGCCAACTCGACCCGGCTGTCCATATTATTGTTGCTCAGCCAGCGGGGCGAGATGAAGGTCGGGGAACTCGTCGAAGAACTCGACGCCCCGCAGCCTCGAGTCTCGGATCATCTCCGGTGCCTCTCATGGTGCGGCTACGTGAAGGCCCGCCGCGAAGGCCGGAACGCATACTATTCGATCTCCGACGAGCGGGTCCTCGACATGATGGAGGTCGGCGAGCGGATGATGCGCGACAACCTCGAACACCTCGAAGCCTGCGACCCCATCGGCAAAAGAACCGAGTAAAAAATATAGCCGGGCCTCCGCCCACGCGTCGAGCGGGCGGAGGTTCGTGAGTTTTATACGATCCCCCTTCATCTTCAGAATTTCTCAACCCTTTCTCATCCGGTTTATTATCCCCGCCCGTTAAAGCGCTTTCCGTGAAGAGACGTAAGTTTCTCGAAAGAATAGCCAGAGATGAAAGCATGCTTGCGCGAGAAGACGAACGTCGTGGTCGCGGCGGCCTCACTCATGCCCGGCCCCCAAACGCCCGTCGGACTTTTCGGCTCGGCTTTGGCGGGTTTCGCTTCGGCGGGTTCGGGGGTCGAGACGGTCGAGGGCGAGGTTTCGGGGTACGAATACTCGCCGAGCGGGCGCCATGTCCACGGTTTCCATCTCGACGGGGGCGGATTTTTCGGCGGAGTCCGAACGTCCATGTTCCACCGGGGAGGGCGGCTTCGTTCGTGCCGCGGGAGGCGCCTCCGTCGAGGTGAGCGGCGTGTCCCGCCCGAGCCGCTTCGGAGAAGACGGGATCCACGCGACGAGCATCACCGACCGCCACGGGAAGGACTTTCGGAGCCTCGAATCCCGTCGAAATGTCCGCTCCCCCACCCGGCGATCCCGGCTTCCTCCCCGCCCCGAAAGGCAAAGGAAACGAAGGCGGGGTGGCTCCATTCCCCTTCGGCTGACTCGAATTTCCGCGGTGGAGCGCGACGACGAGTGCGGTGGTCTCCGGGGCGAGTGAAGAAGATGTCGTCTCGCGTCGGGAGGCTCGAATTTCCGAAGGTCGGCGCGGAGCGGAGCGGACGCCGACCCATCGAATGTCGGACATGGTTTGGAGACATTCAATCCCATACGGCTCGTCGTTTCGACTGGTATCATGGCGGCGGCGGAAAGGAAAGCATCGAGCGGTGAGAAACGAAGAAATCCGGGGGTCGGAAAACGGGGATCGCCGGGTGCTCGTCATCGAGGACGAGGCGACGATCACGGAGTTTTTAAGGATCGGGCTTTCTTATGAGGGCTTCGACGTCGTCTCGGCGTCCGAGGGTCGGAGCGGGCTTCGGCTCGCCACCGAGGAGGCTTTCGACCTCGTCATCCTCGACCTCATGCTCCCCGACCTCGACGGCTTCGCCATTTGCAAACGCCTCCGCGAAGGCGGGAGCGAAACCCCCATCATCATGCTCACCGCCCGGAAGGAGATCCCCGACCGCGTCGCCGGACTCACCATGGGCGCCGACGACTATGTCACCAAACCGTTCTCTTTCGAGGAGCTTCTCGCCCGGATACAGGCGGTTCTCCGGCGGAGGGGCGGCGGCGAGGCAGGGAACCTCATCGTCTCGTCGGGCATTGCGGTCAACTCCGACACGCACGAGGCGCACCGGGGGGAGGAGCGCATGAACCTCACCCGCACCGAGTTCGCCATGCTCGAGCTCATGATGAGCCACCCGAAGCGGGTCTTCACCCGCGAGACGCTCCTCAACCGGATATGGGGCTTCGACTATCCCGGCGACACGAACGTGGTGGACGTCCACATAAGCCATCTCAGGCGGAAGCTGAACGCCGCCGGAGTCGAGGCGCGCGACGTCATCCGAACCGTGTACGGCATGGGATACACCTTCCGTCCCACAGACCCCGAAAGCCCGGCGAGCGATGCGACGGTGGAATAGATGGAATAACCTACCCCTCCGATTCCGGCTCACCTTCCTTTACGTGTGCCTTCTCGGGATACTCATGGTCGTCCTCGGCGCGCTCTTTTACTACGACGTGCGGAGCTTCCTCATAGACTCCACCGCGACCCGCCTCCGGGCGCAGGCGAAGCCCGTCGTGGACGAAGCCCTCCAAAACCTCGGCTCCGAGTCCGACGTGACCGGAATCTCGGAGAACCTCAGCCGCTCCATAACGTCGCGCGACACGACCGCCGTCATCCTCGACGCCGACGGAGGATATATCGCCGACGGACGCACCCTCGAAGAAGAGGCGCCGCCGGTTCCGCCGAACGCGGAGTATGTGGGCCGGGCCCTCGGAGGGGACAACGAAGTCGAGTACATAGACACCGCCTCGTTCGAGGAGAGGATGCTCTTCCTCTTCATCCCGCTCCGCTCCGCCGCCGACAACGACGAAGTCATCGGCGCCATCCAGCTAAACACCCCGCTCACCTTCACCGACGAGCTTCTCTCGCAGGAAAGGCTTCTCATCGTGACGGGGGTGATAGTCGCGCTCGTCGTCGGGACGCTCGGCGGGTTTTGGATCACCGGCTCCGCGCTCGCCCCTCTCCGCCGCATGGTCGCAACGTGCCGCCGCGTCGCCTCGGGCGACCTCGGAGAGCGGGTGAACCTCCCGCACCGCAAAGACGAAGTCGGACAGCTTGCCGCCGCCTTCGACGACATGGCCGAGCGCATCGAGGCGACCTTCGCCTCCCAAAGACGCTTCACCGCCGACGCCGCGCACGAGCTTCGGACGCCGCTCACCGCCCTCGGCGGCTCCCTCGAAGTCCTCATGCGGGGATCGAAGGACGATCCGGAGGCGATGAACCGCCTCATACAAGGAATGCACCGCGAGACGCTCCGCCTCGGGCGGCTCGCCGAGCAACTCCTCGACATGTCTCGCCTCGAAGCCCCGATGGCGACGAACTACGAAGATATAAGCCTCGCCAAATTTTTCGAGGAGTTCTCGTCGCAGGCCGGACACCTCGCGGTGAACCGGAACCTCGTCCTCGAAAAAGGGCCGCCGGACACGAAGCTCCACGCCGACCCGGACACCTTCAAACAGGCTCTTTTCAACCTGACGGACAACGCCGCGCAGCACACCCCGCCCGGAGGAGAAATAAACCTCGGATGGAGCGAGGAGAACGGCTCCATCGAGGTGTGGGTCGCCGACGACGGGGAGGGCATTCCGCCGGACAACATCCCCCACATCTTCGAGCCTTTCTACCGGGGCGACAGGTCGAGGTCGAGGCGGCGAGGCGGAGCGGGCCTCGGACTCGCGCTCGTCAAAAACATCACCGAATCGCATGGCGGGAAAGTCCATGTGGAGAGCGAGGAAGGCAAAGGCTCGCGCTTCACCATCGCCGTCCCGAAAGGGTTTCGCCCACTCCGAAACGGCTCGCCGCGGAAATTGCCGGAAGGATGAATTCGCTTCGCTTCGCGTCTTTGGGGGGAGGCGGAGGAGCGAGCGACGGAACCGATTGAGCGGATTCCGTGTCAGCGTCTCGCAGCCCGCTTCGCTCGCCGCCAGCCGCTTTATGCTTTTGCTGAATTGCGCCCGGCGTGCGAGGGTTCTTTACTTCACGCGGGGGACGGGGGGCGGGGTCTGGCGAAGCTGGCGGACTTTATAGTATCCGAAGGCGATGAACGCGGCGGCGGCGAGGGCGCCGAATATCCGGATGAGGGTGTGGTTCGGTTCGCCGAGTACGTTGATAACCACGGTGTCGGCGAAGAACATCTCGACGGCGACGTATATGAGGACGCCCGAGCCGAGGTATATGAGCCACGGCATGCGGTCCATGAGCGCGCTCAGGATGGTCGCTCCGAAGACTATGAGCGGGATCGTGAGTATGATCCCGAATCCGACGAGCGCGATGCTCTCACCGGACACCGCGACGAGCGCGAGGACGTTGTCGAGGGACATGACGACGTCGGCGATGACGATAATCCGGATGGCCTCCCAGATACTCGCGCCGGACTGTACGTTTTCGTGGCTGTCGTCTTGGAACATGAGCTTCCAAGCGATCCAGATAAGGAGAAGCCCGCCGACGGCCCGGAGGAGCGGCACGTCGTCAATGAACCATATGACGAGTCCCGCGAAGAGGAGCCGGAGAACGACCGCGCCCATCGCGCCCCAGAAAATAGCCCGCCGGCGCGTCCTCCCTTCGAGCTTTTGGACGGCGAGGGCGATGACGACGGCGTTGTCGCCCGAGAGGATGAGGTCTATCGCGAGCACGCCGAGAAAGCGTACGAAAAGCTCCCCGAAATCCATGTATTCTCGCCTCCTCTCCTTCTCAAGTCGCGGGTCGCCGCCTCGTCTTCAACGGGGGAGGGGCGACCGAACAAGCGCATATATTAGCAGCAAATCCGGGATGAAACCCTTTTCATGCCTTTCATGGAAACTATGCGCGGTCGCGGGTGAAGTAAAGCGAGGCGGCGATGGATATCGCGAGTATCCCGGCTATCGGGATGAGCGAGGCGTATATCGGGAGATGCACCCCGACCCCTTCGAGGATGAACTTCGCCCCCACGAAGACGAGTATGGCCGAAAGCCCATAGTGGAGATACTCGAAGCGGTTTATGAGACCTTCGAGCGCGAAATAAAGCGCTCTCAGTCCGAGTATGGCGAAGGCGATGGAGGAGTATGCGATGAAGGTGTTCGAGGTGATCGAGAGAACCGCCGGGACGGAGTCAATGGCGAAGAGGAGGTCGGACGACTCGATGACGACGAGGACGGCGAGGAGCGGGGTGGCGTACCGTTTGCCGTTCTCCGTGATTATAAAGTGGTCGCCCCGGTAATCCTCGGTGAGCGGGAATCGGCGTTCGATGAAATTGAGGACGCGGTTGTCCCGGAAGTCGGTGTCGCCCTCGCCGGGGCTGCTTCGGAACATGCGGAACCCGGTGAAGATGAGGAAGGCGCCGAAGACGAAAACGAGCCACGAAAACGCGGAGAGGAGGCTTATGCCGACGGCGACGAAGATCGCCCGAAACACGAGCGCGCCGACAACGCCCCAGAAAAGGACGTGGTACCGGTACTCCTCCGGGACGGCGAAGGCGGAGAAAATGACGGCCCACACGAACACGTTGTCGAGCGAGAGCGACCACTCGACGAGGTACGCCGCGCGAGGTATTCCCCGGCCACCGCCGGCCCGGTCAGGAAGAAGATGAACACGCCGAAGGCGAGTGCGACGGAGATCCAGCCAGCCGAAAGCCACAGAGCCTCGCGGAATGGGATCCTCCTCGCCCCCCGGTGAAGCACGAAAAGGTCGAGGAAAAGCAGCGTGACCACGACCCCGATGAAAACCGCCCACGCCCACGTCGGAAAAGTAACGCTCGCGGCGGCGTCCGCCCCGCCCATCAGCGAACCCTCCCGCAAATAAACTCGAACATAGCCATAAAGCAAACCTCTCGAAATATACCGGGCCGAGCCAACTTATACGGCGGCGGCCCATATTTGCTTAAACCCGCAAACTTTACCCGAACCACGATGTAATACACTCGCCACCGTGGACAAACACGAAGGAAAGCTCGAAAAAATACTCTCCGCCGTCGCCGAAGGCTCGCTCCCCCCCTCCGAGGCGGCGGACGAACTAAAAAAGGGCGAAGTCCGGTACCTCGACTCTTTCGCCGCCCTCGACACCGGACGCGGCTCCCGAAAAGGCGTGCCCGAGATCTTATACGCCGCCGGAAAAACCCCCGCACAAACCGCGAAAATATGCGCCGCCATGCTCGAAGCCTCCGAAAGAAGGGTCATTGTGAGCGGCGCATCCGACGAGACGGAAGCGGCTATCCGGGAAACCCTCGGAAGCGTCCCGATAAGGAGGCGCGGGCGAGCCATCGTCGCGGGTTTCGGCGAGCCGAGCCTTTCGGGGGGGCGCATCGCCGCGCTCGGTGCGGGGACCTCGGACATGCCCGTTCTCGAAGAGGCCATCGCCGTCGCGTCGGAGATGGGGGCGGAGATAAAGAGCTTCCACGACGTCGGGGTGGCGGGCATCCACCGCCTCGCGGCTCCGCTCGAAGAGATGGACGGCTTCGACCCGGACTGCCTCATCGTGGCCGCCGGGATGGAGGGGGCTTTGCCGACGGTCATATCCGCGCTCGTCGGGGTTCCGGTCATCGGGCTTCCGACCTCGACGGGATACGGGCTCGGCGGCGACGGCACGGCGGCGATACTCGGCATGCTCCAGACATGCTCCCCCGGCCTCTCCGTCGTCAACGTGGACAACGGAGTCGGCGCGGGAGCCACCGCCGCCCTCATCGCAAGCCGAGCCGCCGAGCGCGGAGCCGCGAAAAACCGAACGTCGAAATGAGAAAGCCGGATATGCGAACCGGAAAATACGGCACGAGACCGCATCGAAAGCCGAGGGGATGGCGACGAACCCTTCCCTCTCGTCCGAATTCCGCGTGATTTCCGTGCGCCTCTTCGTCGCTATTTTTTCTCCGCCGGAGATACGAAAATCCCTCGCGGCGTCCACATCGGGGCTTCGCGTCGAAGGCGAGGCGCAGTGGGTTCGCCCGGAGAACATCCACCTCACCCTCAAATTCCTCGGCGAGACTCCGGAGGATGAAATCGGAGAGATTTCCAGCGTCCTCGGAAAGCTCGCGGAGCGGCACGCCCCCTTCGAACTCGCGCCCTCGGGCTTCGGCGG
>JACDAJ010000191.1 GCA_013695475.1 Rubrobacter sp.
CGAGGCCGAGGAGCGAGCAAACGGCGTCAGCCTCCTCCGCGCTCATCGGGTGCTGTCCGTGGAGGGCGGCGGTCGTCCATACTTTGTGCTTCCCGACTTTGCTCGCGATCGCCTCGAAGGTGAGTCCCTTTTCGCGCTTCGCTTCGAGGATTTTTTGTGTCGCTGTTTCGCGGTTCATGCCGATCCTTTCTTCCGATTCCATCTGTGGGGATCATACCGGACACCTTCGCCGCATCGGGACGCGGAGAGGTTCGCACATGATTTTCTCGAATACAGGATCGAGTTCCGCCGCGAACAACGTCGATTTATCGTTGCCGTTCCGTGAAAGGACTTCGAGGGGCATCGGATTGGATCACAGGAGCCTATGCTCTGCCAGAGATGCCGCCCATGATTCCACTCTTTGCGGGTATTCGGAGGGGAAGTCCGGCGAGTCGGTCGAGCCGAGATCCACGACGGTCATCTCGCCCTCGATGGGGTGTCCGACTTCCGGAGTATCGGTCGCTCCCACGGGTTGCTCTTTGAGTTGATCCACAGCAGCCTGCCTCAGCCTGCGATCCTTCGGCCAGGAAAGCACCTCCCGCCAGCGTTTTTCTTCGACGAAGATCTCCCGCAGGGTCTCACGCTGGCGCGCTCTCATCCATGGCTTGCACAAGCTCGGGTGCTGAACGTGATAGGCGAGAACGAAGAGGCCGTGCATACTGAAAGCCTCGTAGTACCGATGTTCGGCAGCGAGGAAAGCATGGAAACGGTCCGCGCACGATTCCTCTCCCGGCAACTCCGCCCCGCACTCCGCGCATCTCATACGATAAATTCTAAACCAGAGAAACAGAGGAGAGAGCATCCCTTCTCCGAGGAAAGCCTCGCGGCGAAACGTCCGATCCCAGCATTGTTCGTAAAATAGCGGGATCGTGAATAGAGAAAAACGAACGCGGCCCCGCGAAGCGTCGCGCCTCACACGGAGCATGGCCGAGTGTCTCGCGGCCTTCGTTGTTCGGAAGCCGGAAGGAGAGCCGATCGTGAAATCGTCAGTCGCGAATCGAGGGGAAGCCGCGAACGGCGAACCCCGCTCGGCGGCTTCGCCGTGAATCGCTCCCGAGACTCCGAAAGACCCGGCGCATCCTTCCGGGAGCTTCTCAAAGAACGCGCCCGCGGCCCCGCGCAACTCGGCCACCTCGACCCGGAACTTTGCGAGCGGGCGATGGAGGGCATCCTCTCGGGCGAGGCCACGCCCGCGCAGGCGGCGGCGTTCCTCCTCGTCGGACGCGCCGCCGGAGACTCCCCGCCGGAGATCGCCGCATACGCCCGCGCCGCGAGCCGATTCGTCCGAAAGCTCGACACGTCCGGCGAGAACATCGCCACCGTCGCGGGCGGCTTCGATGGGAAGCTCCGAACCATGAACGTCGGGGCTGCGTCCTCCCTCGTCGCGGCGGCCGCCGGGGCGAAGGTCGTTGTGGCCGGCGGCGAGAAAGTCCCGACGAAGGAAGGCCGAACCGTTTTCGATGCGCTCCGGAACCTCGGCGTCGCCGCGCCGCAAAACCTCGATGAGGCCGCGCGTTCCCTCGAACAAAGCGGTTTCGCGGCGACGACGAGTGAGCATTATTTGCCGGAGCTTCATTCGCTCCTCGGGCTTCGGTGGGAGATGGCTCGCCGGACTTCGCTCAACGTCATCGAGAAGCTCGTCTCGCCCGTCCCCGGCTCCGCTCGCATGGTCGGCGTGACGCACGGGTCTTTTTTGAAGAGCGTCCCGGCGGCCCTCGTCGGGTTCGGGGTCGGGCGGGCTCTCGTTTTCCAGGCGGTCGAAGGTTCGGACGAGGCTCCGCTCGACGGCAAATCGTCGCTCGTCCTAGTCCGCGACGGAGGCGTCGAGGAGTTCCATATCGAACCCGAGTCGCTCGGCCTCGGGCGGGCGGGGGGATCCGACATACCGTGGCGGGACGAAAAAGACGAGTCGAGTCGAATTATGGCCGCGCTGATTTCGGGGGAGAGAGGCGCGGTTCGGAACCTCATCGCATACAATGCCGCGCTCCGATTGTGGATGTCGAAGGGCGGCTCCGCATCGCTCGAAGAAAGCGCGGAGAAAGTCCGAGATGCGCTCGATTCCGGGACGGTCGCGGAACTCATGCCGGATCCGGGCGGGAAGTTCCATTGTTGACGAGTTCGTGAGAGTCGGGGGGTCGCCCCGCTCCTCCGGCGGCGAAGACGCGAAGCATTCGCCCGGACTTCGTGTCATGAGAAATTCCGGCAGCGCGGCTGGCCGGGCGGAATTTCTCTCCGGCGGGCCATTTTGACGGAAACGGAGAACGGGCATAATCGCGTCAGACGTGGGGGAAGGCGAAGGGAAGGCCGACGGAATGGAAGAAAACCATAAAAGACGCATGGGGCTGGAACAGGAATTCCTCCTCGTGGATGAGTCGGGGCGCCCCTCGAACCGTGCGGATGAACTCATATTCCGGTGCGCCGAGGCGGCTCCATCAGAGGGTATCGAGCCGGACAATTTCTCGAAGGAGTGTTCCCGCGGCATGGTCGAGGTGAAGACCGCCCCGGCGAACACCCTCGAAGAACTCGAAAGAGAATACATGGCGAACGTGAGTTTCGCGATTCGTGCCGGTCGGGAACTCGGGTTGCGGCTTTATCCGCTCGCGACGTATCCGCTTCCGTTCGAGCCTTCGTTCCGGGAAGAGCCTCGCTACGAATTACAGATCGAGACGATAGGCAGGGAGCGGTTCCTCGACGCGGGAAGGTGCTTCGGGGTTCATCTCCACGTGGAGATCGAAGCCGATGCCATGGATCCGGTGCAGGTCGTATCGCCGAACGTCTCGCCCGCCGGAGTCCGTGAACTCCTCGGACTTTACAACCTCGCGACCGCCCTCGACCCGGCCCTCATCGCCCTCACGCGGTCGTGTCCGTTTTACGAAGGATGCGCCACGGGGCTTGCCGCCCGCACCGCTTTCTACCGGGGGAGCGAGGAATTCGGGTGGGACGGGGTTTATTCGGAGATGCCGGAGCTTGGGAGCCTCCAGCCATACGCGGAGGAAGCCGGGGATCTCCGGGATCGCCAATTAGGGGGTCACCAAAGATGGCGCGAGGCTATGGATTCGGCTGGCGTCGGGAGCGATTCGCTCCATAAAATGTCCGATGGGATCTTCGACATATGCTGGCGACCTGTCCGACTCAGCCCGCACGGAACCGTCGAGCTTCGCGGCCTCGACAGCAACCACCCCGACACCATCCTCGCCGTCTCCGCCCTCGTCCAAGCCGCCGCCGACCGCCTCAAAAACGAGAACCTCTCCATCGAACCCGTCGAAGGTCTCCGACGCTTCGAGGCGGACGAGAAACACCTCTTCGTCCCGGACTTCGAAGGCGTCGGCTCCGAACTCTTTTTCGCCGCCGCCACCGAAGGCACGAACGCCCCGATGGTCGCCGCATACCTCGACTCCATCATCGAGTTTGCGGCTCCGGGCGGGTCGGCCTCCGGGTACATAAAGCGCCTCAAAAACGAGGATGGCTCATACCGAACCACCGAGGCGGAGATCCTCGCCAGCCACCCACCTTCCGAGGATTCGTCCATCGGCGAAGAGGAAGGACTCGAACTCGTCCGCGAGGCGTGCGACAAACTCGAAGAGCGGGTCGCCGCCTCCGAACCCGTCACGAACCCCGGCTGAGACGGCTGAGACTCACGACTCTTTCGGTACGTTGCGGCGTCTCGACTTTTCCGCGTTGGCTTTATTCGAGGTGCATCTCGCCATCTCGAGCCGGAACGCACTTCGCGGTCACCGTGAGTCGCCACCCGCTTTCGTATGCGCCCATCTCAATGGCGGAGGCTCTCCATGAAGCGTGATCGTTGCGCGTGTTCGACTGAAGAGCCACGGGAAACTCAGCCGGGGTGCCGAACGTCGGGCGGCTGATCTCCGCTCCTCCTCCGAGGGCGACCTCTCCGGCAGGGCATCTCGCGATGATCGTCTTCGAGTCGGCGCTGTCGCCCTCGCTCCTCGCAACGGCGTTCGTGACCGACTCCCGTATGAAGTCGTTCGCATTCAAACCATCGAGCGTGTCGGCTCGATCCGCTTCGTCCGCATGAGCGGCTTCCGCGGCCTTTCCGTCCGCCGCGAGGAAGTCCGTGTGGTCTCGACCGTCTATGAGATCGGCGTTGAAATTGCGACTTTTCCTTGCGAATTCACTTTCATCGGCGGCTGTTCGGCGTTCACAGCGAGATTCAAAGCCGGCCCCGGCCCTTGTTTCACGAGAGTGGTGATCGCCCGCGCGGCGTTCGTCTTCCCGAGGATGAAGGGTTTTCCGTTCGCCGCGAAAGCCGTCGCCGTGACTCCGAAAACTACCGCGGAGATCACCGAAAGGCCGACCAGAAACACGGTCGCCCTCCCCACCCACATCACCTTTCTTGCCCCACTCTTCAGCATGCTCTTCTCCCGTCTTTATGGAGTGAAGGTTTCTCCCCCTCCGGCTTCATATAACGAGAGCATCATACATTTTGCCCTCCCCCGCACAATCACTCAAACTACGTATTTTTCAAAGGCGTTCGACGGAAAGCGAAGTCGCCGAGCGAAACCGAGACCTCGTACGCGCGCGAAGCTCGCGGCCCCGTTATTCCACGGCCTTCGACGACCGTGTATTCAAGTATCCGAGGACGAAGACCGAACCCCATAATATGACGAACCCGATCGCTTGATTCACCCCGATGCCGACATCGAGGACGAACCAATTCAAAACGACCGCCGTCGCCGGAAATGCGAGTTCGGCGAGCGTCGCATACGATGCCCGCGTCCCGGAAAGCCCCCGATAATAAATGAGGAGCGAGAGGAAGCCGGGGATGAGGGCGAGGAGAATCAATCGCCCCGGCTCCGCCGAGAATCCCGCTCCGACCTCCCCGAGGGAACCCGTAAAAAGCACGATTCCAGTGAGGAGCGGGAGCGCGGTGAGGAGTCTCGCTCCGGCGAGCGTGTGGAATGGAACGTCCCGGAGCATGAACCGCCCGAGAACGGTCGAGGAACCCCACATGAGCGCGGCTCCGATGGCGAGCGCGGCGGTGAGGATTTCATCCCTCCCGAGTTCCCCGAACGGTGAGAGGCTCCCGAAGGACACGAGGTATGCCCCGACGATGGCGACGGCGAAGACGATCCAATACCGCCATCCCACCCTCTCGCCGAGGAGAACGCCCGCGAGAAGCACGGCGAAGATAGGCTGTGTTTTTTGGAGGAGGATCGCCACCGTCGGGTTTCCGACCATGAAAGCCGCCGTGAAAAGCAATGTTCCGAGCGCCGAGCCTCCCCATCCGATGACGAGGAGCGCGCCCCATTGCCTCTTTCCGAATCCCCGGAAAGCCCGCCACCCGAGAATGACGGCGGGAGTACACAGCGAGGATCGCGTGCTCGGCGAAAACGATGGTCGTCGCGGACATCGTATCCACGAGCGGGAAACGCAAAATCCCGTCCGTCCCCCACAAAGCCGCCCCGACGGCGACGAGGAGAACTCCGGCGAAACCGCCGTTTCTCAAACCCATTCATGTCCTTTCCGGAACCGGAGCGAACGTCCCGGTCAATAAATTCAGTGGAGACGACGGCGGATAGCCTCGAAGTGAAGTGGGTTCATTGCCACCCTCGCCGGACGGCAAACCGCGCCGGACATTCGGTTGAGAACCGGGGCTTCCGGGCTACTTCGGCGCGGCGGCTTTGCCTGCCTCGCGCATCTTCTCTCCGATGGAGCTTCGGACTTTCGGAGGAAGGGTGAGCCACAGACTTAAAATCTCGGCCACGTCCGGTTCATCGAGCCTTTCGCCATGCTCGTTCAGACGTTCGAGTTCCACGTGGTTGAGTGGGCGGGAGCGAGTTTGCTCGATTTCGAGGAATATGGGGATGATCTCTCCTTCGTCGGGGTTGCCCGCGAAGTGGAGTGTGATCCCCGGCGCGATCTCGGTTCCATAATCCGGCCTGACATCCTCTCGGAATTGCAGCGACAGGATGTTTATGTCGTCCGCGATATAGTGTCGTATCTTCACGCGATCACCTCCTCTCATCGTACTCGTCCGATCTTCGCCATAAAATCCCAAGCCTCATCCCTGAAATTCGTTCGCATCAAAGTGAACCCATTGAACAAGAGGTTGTCATCGGCGAGTACGATCTTGACCCAAAACCCAATCTCCACAGAATACCCGACAACCTCGACGCGACCTTCGCGCTCCGACCCCGGAGGGTTCACATAAACCCAAACCCTCCGTCCCTCTGCGATTGCGTCCGCGACCCGGCGCGTAACCAACCCGTGCTTCATCCGCTGCCCCGGATCCTTCCAATACCAATGCTCGCCCTCGATTTTCACGGAACTTCACCCCGGCAACAGACTCCGCCCCATGAGGAACTCGTCGGTCTGGCGGGCGGCCTTCCGCCCTTCGGCGATGGCCGTGACTATGAGATCCGCGCCGAGCCTCGCATCCCCGCACACGAACACGTCCGGCTGGCTCGTGGCGAATCCAGTTTCGGAGCGAACCGCCCCACGCTCCGTGTACCCGAGATTGAGGTCTCCGAGGAGTTTGTCCCGCACCGGCCCCGTGAACCCGATGGCGAGAAGGACGAGATCCACATCCACCTCGAACTCTGTCCCCTCGATGGGCGTGGTCTTCCCACCTTCCCGCTTCGTCTCCACGCAATGCATCTTCTCGACCTTCCGGTTTCCGGAAAATCCGGTCACGGCGACGCTCCATCCCCGCTCCCCGCCCTCCTCATGAGCCGGGTACGTATGAAGCACGAACGGCGCGTCCGGCCATTCGAGCGGATCGGGGGAGTCCGGCGGCTTCGGCCCGTGCGTGAGAACCTTCACTGAAGCGCATCCCTCGCGGTTCGCGTTCCCGAGGCAGTCCGCGCTCGTGTCGCCGCCACCGAGGATGATGACGTTTTTCCCTTTGGCGGAGATTTCCTCTTCCTCCACCGGAAGCCCCGCGACCCGGCGGTTTTGCTGGACGAGATAATCCATCGCGAAATGCACGCCCCCGAGGTCGCGCCCCGGAACGGGCATGTTCCGCCCCTGCCAGGCGCCCACAGCGAGAACGACCGCGTCGAAATCCACCCGAAGGTTCTCCGTCGTCGGGTCTTCGCCGACGTTCGCGTTCACGCGGAACTTTATGCCTTCCTCCGCCATGAGTTCCACGCGCCGCTCGACGACCCATTTCTCTATTTTGTAATCCGGGATGCCGTACCGGAGAAGGCCGCCGACCCGGTCGTCCTTCTCGAAAACGGTGACGTAATGTCCCGCCCAGTTAAGTTGCTGCGCGGCGGCGAGTCCCGCCGGGCCACTCCCGACGATGGCGACTTTCTTCCCGGTCCGGATCTCCGGCGGCGGAGGTTTCGGGACGACCCATCCCTCGTCGAAGGCCCGATTTATGATCGAAAGCTCGATCTCTTTTATCGCCACCGGATCGCTGTTTATCGTCAAAACACACGCCGACTCGCACGGCGCGGGACAAAGCATCCCCGTGAACTCGGGAAAGTTGTTCGTGGCGTGGAGGCGGTCGATCGCACGCTTCCACTGGTCGCGGTACACGAGGTCGTTCCAGTCCGGGATGAGGTTCCCGAGCGGACATCCCGTATTGCAAAACGGGACGCCACAATCCATGCACCGCGCCGCCTGATCCTTGAGTTCGCCCTCGGCCATCGGCTCGTATACGTATTCGTAGTCTTTGAGACGCTCCTCGATGGGGCGCTTCGGAACCGGCTTGCGGCCGAGCTTTATGAAACCTTTCGGATCGCCCATGGTTAGCTGACGACCTCCATTTGGCTCTCGCCGGTTTCTTCGAGGACGCGCTTGAGATCGTTCGGCATCACCTTCACGAACTTCGGCAAATATTCCTCCCAGTTTTCGAGAACCCTCTTCGCCGCCTCGCTCCCCGTCCATTCGAGATGACGCTCGACCATCGCGCGGAGGATCTCCGCGTCCTCGTCCGACTCGACGGCTTCGAGGCCGACCATGTCCATATTGCAAAGTTTCTCGAAACGATCGTCTTCATCGAGGACGAACGCGAGGCCGCCGCTCATACCCGCCGCGAAGTTCCGCCCCGTCTTCCCGAGGACGACGACGATCCCCCCGGTCATATATTCGCACCCGTGGTCGCCCACACCCTCGACGACCGTCGCCGCGCCGGAGTTCCGAACCGCGAAGCGTTCCCCGGCGTATCCACTGAAATACGCCTCGCCGTCCGTCGCCCCATACAAAGCCACGTTCCCGACGACGATGCTCTTCTCCGTGTCATAACCCGCGTCCGGCGACGGGAACACCGCGAGCCGACCTCCCGAAAGCCCCTTCCCCACATAGTCGTTCGTCGCGCCTTCGAGGGTGAGGGTGAGTCCCTTCGTCGCCCACGAGCCGAAACTCTGTCCGGCGACCCCCTCGAAATCTATGCGGATGGTTCCGTCCGGGAGACCTTCCTGTCCGTACCTCCGGGCTATCTCGCCGGAGAGCATCCCCCCGACGGTGCGATTCGTGTTCTTTATTCCGCGCCGGATGTGGACGCGCTTCTTCTCGTCGAGCGCGGGTTTCGTCGCTTCAATGAGTTCGTTGTCGAGCGCTTTGTCGAGGTTGTGGTTCTGTTCTTCGACGTGGCGGAGGGCGACGTCTTCCGCCACGTTCGGACGGTGGAATATGGGGGCGAGGTCGATGTTCTTCGCCTTCCAGTGGTGCGAAAGGTCTTTCGATTTCAGCGAGTCCGAACGACCGATCATGTCCTCGAACCTCCGATACCCCATCTTCGCCATATATTCCCGAACCTCCTCGGCGAGGAAGAAGAAATAATTTATGACGTGTTCCGGCGTCCCCTCGAAACGCTTCCGAAGCTCGGGGTCTTGTGTGGCGATGCCGACCGGACACGTGTTCAAATGGCAAACCCGCATCATGATGCACCCGGTGGCGACCAATGGCGCCGTCGAAAAAGCGAACTCCTCACCACCGAGAAGAGCCGCCACAACGACGTCCCGTCCCGTTTTCAGTTGCCCGTCCGTCTCGACGATGACACGACCCCGAAGGTCGTTCTCAACGAGAACTTGCTGCGTCTCCGCCAAACCGAGTTCCCACGGAAGCCCGGCGTGTTTTATGGATGAGAGCGGCGAAGCCCCGGTTCCACCGTCGTTCCCGGCGATGGTTATATGGTCCGCCTTCGCCTTCGCCACGCCCGCCGCAATGGTTCCGACGCCGACTTCGGAGACGAGCTTCACGCTCACGTATGCCTTCGGGTTCGCGTTTTTGAGGTCGTGGATGAGCTGCGCGAGATCCTCGATGGAATATATGTCGTGGTGCGGCGGCGGCGAAATGAGGCCGACGCCGGGGGTCGAGTACCGGATCTTCGCAATGTACTCGCTTATTTTCCCGCCCGGAAGTTGCCCGCCCTCGCCCGGCTTCGCGCCTTGCGCCATCTTTATTTGGATGACATCCGAGTTGACGAGGTATTCCGTCGTCACCCCGAACCGCCCGGAGGCGACTTGTTTTATGGAGCTTCTTCGCTCGTCGGCGAAGCGTTCGCGATCTTCGCCGCCCTCTCCGGTATTCGACTTCCCGCCGATCTCATTCATCGCGAGCGCGAGCGTCTCATGCGCTTCCTGCGAGAGAGAGCCGAGCGACATCGCCCCCGTCGTGAACCGCTTGACGATCTCCTTCGCGGGTTCGACTTCCTCGATGGGAATCCGGTTCTCCTCGAAGTCCATGAGGCCACGCAGCGTGGCGAACTTCGCGGAGTGTTCATCGAAGTGCTTCGTGAATTCCTTGAAAGTCTCGAAGCTGTTCGTGCGGACGGCTCTTTGGAGAGGCACGATGCTCGCGGGGTTCCACTGATGGTACTGCCCTTGCTGGCGAAGTTGGTACTCGCCGCCGACCTCGAGTTCCTCCGGCCCGTCCTCGACCCCGCCGAACGCGCGCTCATGACGCATAATGGCCTCGCGGGCAAGCTCTTCGAGGCCGACGCCGCCGATGCGGGAGGATGTCCCGGTGAAATACTGTTCGATGACTTCCTCGTTCAATCCGATCGCCTCGAAAATCTGGGCGCCGTTGTACGAGAGGAGCGTCGAGATCCCCATCTTCGAGATGACTTTGAAAAGCCCTTTTTGGATGGCCTTCACATAATTCTTCGAAGCCTCCTCCGGGGTGAGATCCCCGAAAGCCCCCTCAAACGCCATCTTCTCGACGCTCTCGAATGCGAGATACGGATTCACCGCCGCCGCCCCATACCCGATGAGGAGCGCGAAGTGATGCACCTCCCGCGCCTCCGCCGTCTCGACGACGAGGCTCGTGTTCGTGCGAATGCCTCGCCGAACCAAATGGTGATGCACCGCCGAAGTCGCGAGGAGACTCGGTATCGGAGCCTGCGTCCGGCTCACGCCGCGGTCGCTGAGAACGAGGACGGGCGAGCCGCCCCGAGCGGCCTTCTCGGCCCGCTCGCACAGATTTTCGAGCGCCTTCTCGAGCCGCCATCCGCCATCGGCGGCGGGGAAGAGCGTGGAAAGCGTCGTCGCGGCGAACGGCCTCGCGCCGAGGTGGCGGACTTTCTCCATCTCCGCCGCGTTCAAAATCGGCTGGTCGAGGAGGAGGCGGCGGCAGTGGTACGGGGTCTCGTCGAAGAGGTTTTGCTCAGGGCCGAGCGACATTTTGAGGGACATGACGAGTTCTTCGCGGAGCGGGTCTATGGGCGGGTTCGTCACTTGCGCGAAATGCTGCTTGAAATAATGGAAGAGCATTTGCGGCTTCTCGGAGAGAACGGCGAGCGGCGTGTCCGTTCCCATCGAGCCGGTCGGCTCTCCGCCGTCGGTCGCCATCGGGGAGACGATGACCCGGAGGTCTTCCATCGTGTATCCGAAGGCGAGTTGCCGCTCGAAGAGGTTCGCGGGTTCCGGGCGGGGATCCGGCTCGATGTCCGGGAGTACTTCGAGGCGGATCTCATTGTCCTCGATCCACTCCCGGTACGGCTGCCTTTGAATAAGCGGCCTCTTCACTTCCTCGTCGTGGAGGATTTCGTTCTTCTCCGTGTCAACGACGAGCATCTTTCCGGGCTGGAGCCGCCACCGCTCGACGATGTCCTTGTCGGGGACGCGCAAAGCGCCGTCCTCGGAGGCGACGATGACGCGACCGTCCTTCGTCATGACGGAGCGGGCGGGACGGAGTCCATTCCGGTCGAGCGTCGCGCCGATGAGTTTCCCGTCGGTGAAGGCGACCGCCGCGGGGCCGTCCCACGGTTCGATGAGTGAGGAGTGGTATTGGTAGAAAGCCTTCCGGTCGTCGTCCATGAGGTCGTCGTTCTCCCACGCCTCGGGGATCATCATGGCGACCGCATGAGGCAAACTCCGTCCACCGAGATGGAGGAGTTCGAGGGCGTTGTCGAAGGCGGCGGAGTCGCTTCCCCCCTGTTCGATGACGGGGGAGAGCTTTTTGAGATCCTCGCCGAAGAGGTCGCTTTCGAGGCGGCTCTCGCGGGCGCGCATCCAGTTTATGTTTCCCCGCAGCGTGTTGAATTCGCCGTTGTGGGCGACGTATCGGTACGGGTGGGCGAGTTCCCAGCTTCCCAAAGTGTTCGTCGAGAAACGCTCGTGGACGAGGGCGATGGCGCTCGTGAAATCCTCGTCGGCGAGGTCGGGATAAAAGTCGGGAACCTGTGTGCCGGTGAGGAGTCCTTTGTAAAGGATCGTCCTCGACGAGAGGCTCACGACATAGCATGAGTGCGAGTCCTCGACGGCTTTGTGGAGGAGGCGGCGGATGACATAAAGGCGCCGCTCGAAGTCGTCCGCGCTCTCGGCGTTTCTTTCGATGAAGAATTGCCGGATGCGTGGCATGACGTTTCGGGCGAGCCTCCCGCAAAAGTCCGGGTTTATGGGGACGTCGCGGAAGCCGATGAGGCTTTGCCCTTCTTCTTCGGCGATGTCGGTGAGTTTCCGTTCGGCGAGGTCGCAGCCATCGCGGTCTCCGCTCTCGAAGACGGTTCCGACGGCGTAGCAGCCCGGCTCGGGGAGTTCGACATCGGCCTTCTCCGCTTCGCGCCGGAAGAAAGCGTCGGGGAGTTGTGTGAGAATGCCCGCTCCGTCTCCGGTGTCGGGGTCGCTGCCGCGCGCTCCGCGATGTTCGAGGTTCCGGAGGATTTCGAGGCCCTCTTCGACTGTGGCCCTCGTTTTTCGGCCGTCCACCCTCGCCACGAAGCCGAAGCCACAGGCATCGTGTTCAAAAGCGGGGTCATAAAGGCCGGATCGTGGGGTCAGCAAGTCGCCTCCTTCGTCGGATGGTAGGCACGGAAAGGCTCCGCAATTTTTACACAATTCGCATCGAAATCACAAGTGCGAGCCGCCATGAAGCCCCCTCCATCGTGTCGCCGCGCCGTTCGCCGCCGAGGCCGCTCCCCCCGAAGCGTCCCGTATTTTACCGTTTCGTTCGCCGGACTATCCCGAGGCGATACGAGGTCATACGAGGTCGAGTTCGTCGCGGAGTCTCTCCTCCTCTTCGAGGAGTTCGGAGAGTCGTATCCGGATCTCCGCCGCCTCCGCCTCGACCTCGGCGAGCTTGAGGGTGAGTTCACGTTCCCTCGCGGCGTCCTCGGGGGTCCGGCTCTTCGATTTGTATCGGTCGCGGAGGTTCTTTATCCGGTCGGCGGCGCGTTTCCGGACGCGCTCCCGGTCGGATTTGAAACCCTCTCCTCGAACGTAGTCTCGAACTTGTTTCACCTTCGCCTCGGAGAGGAAGTCGGAGAATATCTCCGCCGAGCTCCGCTTGAAATCCTTGTCGTTCTTGTCATCGGCCACGCTGAAAAACCTCCCGCATACGGTTGGGCATATTGTATCGTCCGGGAGGGCGAAGAAGATTATGCGCTCGTTTTCGCGGATTTTCCCCCATACGTGAGCCGCCGCCACAGCCACTCGACCGGGCCGGAAGAAAAGCGTCTCAAATACACGGGACTCGCGGCGATTTGCGCGGCGAGGAGGACGAGCGCGATGGCGAGCGACGCCGTTATCCCGAGTTCCCCGTAAATAGCGAGGCCGTAGAAAATCCCCGTCATGACGATGCTTTGAAGGAGATAGTTGCTGAGCGCGAGTCGTCCGATGGCGGAGAGTCGGGAGGCGACCGCGCTCCCCGGACGGCGGAGGACGAAAAGCGACATCGAGGCCATGTATCCGATGGCGAGGAGCGGGGCGCCGAGGAGCCAGCAAAAAAGTCCGATGAGTCCGGCGAGTCCGGTACTCGCCGGGTCGAGGACGAGGCTGACCCCGTACGCGATGTTCAAAGGAAGCCCGACGGAGAGTCCGATTTTGGCGGCTCTTTTTATTCCGGCGCGGTGGGATATGAGATCCCTCATCCAGCCCGCTCGGGCGACGGCGGCCCCGGTGAGCATCATCGCGAAGACGAACGGCCCGATGAAGAAGACGCCGATTGCGAGGACGGCGAGTTCGCGGACGCGCTGAATCACCATCTCCGGATACGAGCCGGAATTGTATGCTTCACGGGCCGACTCGGCGAGGCTCTCGGCGAACGGGAAGGTTCCCGCCTGCGACTGCGCTATCTGGTCCGGGTCGCCGAAAGCCAGGAAAAGCGCGAACGACGCGATGGAGAGAACGAGAAAAAGCAGCGGAAGCCCGATGGAGACCCCGGCCCATATGAGCAAAGTCCTCGGCCTCCTCCGCCGGAAAAGTATGAGTACGAACCCCATAAGCCCGTACGCGAGCAATATGTCGCCGCTCCATATGAGAACGGCGTGGACGAGGCCGAAGAGCGCGAGGATCGAGACTCTTTTCAGGAGCAATTTCCCGGACGACTCGCCGCGCTCCTCGGCGCGCATCCCCTGCCACGCGAAGCCGAGCCCGAACAAAAACGCCAATGTGCTTATGAACTTCCCCTCGGCGAAGGCGGAGATGACAAACTCGACGATCCGGTCGTATATCGGCGAGGCTTCCGGCGGGGCGACTGGCAATATTTGCTGGGAGCCGCTGAAAAGACCGATGTTCACGAAAAGTATCCCGATTATCCCCATCCCCCGAAGAACATCGAGGGCGACGACCCTCTCCGAACCTCGAACCGGGGCGATTCCTCCACTTTTTTCCACACCGCTCTCCTCGCGTCGCTCCACTTCCCACCCGGCACTTTACCCTCGCCCGGCCACCTCGCGCATCGGTCTTCGGGATGGTTCGAGCATCCACCATTCGGACGACTCGGGAAAAGTTGTTGCGGCTCGTTTCCGATCCCCCACATTTTGTGGAAATTTTCCGCGAGATTCGTAAATCCCACCCCCTTATGAGGTAGCATGCTCTTTCCGGCAAACAATGCCGTGAAGCCCGAGGGGGGTGACGCATGGCGCAAGGGGTTTCCGCCGCGACTGCGGCGCGTGAAGACTGTCGCACGGCGACGCGGAAAGCCTTCGGCGAGGCGGGCTTGCCATACGTCCCCGCCCTCGACGGACTCCGGGCCCTCGCCGTCATCGCCGTCCTTCTTTACCACGCGGGCGTCGCGTGGATGCCGGGCGGATTCCTCGGCGTCGAGGTTTTCTTCGTCATAAGCGGCTTCCTCATCACCTCGCTGCTTTTGGCAGAATACCGAAAGACGAGCCGCGTAAACTTGAGGCGTTTCTGGCTCCGCCGAGCGAGGCGGCTCCTCCCCGCCGTATTCCTCATGATGGCCGCGACTATCGCCTTCACCATAGCGTTTTTGCCGGAGGAAGTCGCCGGACTCCGCGCCGACGCGCTCGCCGCGACCGGATATGTGACGAACTGGCACCTCGTCTTCGCGCAGGAATCGTACTTCGAGGCCGTCGGACGACCGTCTCTTTTGAAACATCTTTGGTCGCTCGCGGTCGAGGAGCAGTTTTATATAGTGTGGCCCGTTGTCGTAGCCGCCGGACTCGCCGTTCTCCGGCGCGGAGGCGTACTTTCGATGACGATTCTCGGGGCGGCCGCGTCCGCCGCGCTCGTCGTATACCTTTTCGAGCCGGGCGTGGATCCCTCGCGTATTTATTACGGCACCGACACCCGAGCGGCGGGGCTTCTCATCGGGGCGGCACTCGCGTTTTTCTGGCTTCCCGGCAAAGGCTTCCGCCACCCGAACACGGGAGGGGCGACGACCTTCGGGGGGAAGCTCCGCCGGAAGCTCGGGTGGACGCGGCCCGCCGCCCTCGACCTCGCGGGACTCGTCGCGCTCGGCTCGCTCGTGTGGCTCGGGATGAACCTCGGCGAGTTCGACCCGTTTCTTTATAAAGGCGGCCTCGTCCTCGTGTCCGTCGCGACGGCGGTGGTACTCGCGGCGGCGGTTCATCCGCACGCGCATCTCGGGTTGCTCGGGGTCGGGCCGCTGCGGTGGATCGGGGTTCGCTCATACGGCATATACCTTTGGCATTGGCCGATTTTCATGGTGACCCGCCCCGGCCTCGATGTCGCCGCCCTCGAAGGCTCGGAACTCCTCGCCCTCCGCCTCGTGGCGACCGTCGCCCTCGCCGACCTCTCATACCGGTACGTGGAGAAACCCATCCGGCGCGGCTCGCTCGGCAAAGCGTGGCGCGACCTCCGAACATCCCGCGGATACCGGAAGATGCGCCTCGGCGTCCAATGGAGCGCGGCCACCGTCGCATGCTCCGCTTTCTGCGTCGTCCTCGCCGTGAACATCGTCTCCGCCGAAGCCCCCGAAAGACCCGGCTACCTCGACAAAGACCCCATCGAAGCCGAATTCTCCGCCAACCGGAGCGAGGAGGCGACCGACGAACCGAAAGGGGGAAACAACCCGGACGAACCGAGCCGCGAAGAAAACCGCGCTTCGGAAAATGCCGAACTGAAATCGTCCGAGCCGGAGTCGTTCGAAGCGGGGGGAGGCGGGACTTCCGCCGCCGATTCTCCACCGTCGGTCGAAGGGCCGGTGACGGCCATCGGGGATTCGGTGATGCTCGGGGCTTCCGATCGGTTGGAAGAGGACATCGAGGGTTTCACCGTCACAGATGCGGCGACGGGGATGCAAGCCGCCGACGCGATACAAATATTGACCGCCCAGCGCGACGCGGGGGAGCTTGGCGAGACCGTCGTCGTCCACATCGGAAACAACGACCCCATCACCGACGAGGAGTTCGATGAGATCATGGAGATACTCTCGGACACTCCGCGAGTCGTCCTCGTGAACGTCCGCGTGCCGCTTTCGTGGGAGGCGTCGAACAATGAGCTTCTCCGGGAAAAGGATGAGGAATACGAAAAAATATCACTCGTGGATTGGAACTCGGCGAGTTACGGCCACCCGGAGTATTTCTGGGACGACGGCATCCACGCCCGCCCCGAAGGCGCGGACGTATACGCCGAGCTTATAAGGGGAGTTTGGGGAGATGAAGCGGTTCGCGGGCTTCGCTTCCCGAAATACCTTTCGCCGCCTCACAGAAACTTTTTATACACCCCGATGTTCGTGGTGTCGCGGACTCCGAGAGCGTCTTTGAGTTCGTTCAATGTCGCTCCGCGCCGGAGTATGCTTATGGCGAAGGTGTGGCGGAGCATCATCGGATACACCCGCGGCATCCCGACTTGCTCGCACCGCTTCAAAATGGCGTTTTGCAATGACTTCGAGGTGACGACCGGACGCGCCGCCCGCCCGACTATGAGCTCCGGCGTCTCGTCGTTTCGGAGGTCGAAGTATCCGCGGAGGGCTTCGACGGTTCCAGGGGTGAGCCGCGCCGCGCGGGGGGCGAGGTGCGAGCCGGGGCCGCCAAGTTGAATTTGCCTTTCTTCGAGGTCGAGGTCGGAGCGGAGTACGCCGCGTATTTCACTCACCGTCACCCCGGTGTCTATCATGAGCCGGATCATAACCGCGTCCCTCGCGTCGTCGCGCTTCTTTATCGGGAATGAGAGGAGACGGGCGGCTTCCTCCTTTTCGAGGAACGTGATTTGCTGGTCGAGGGGCTGGTGCATCGGCTCGATGGGGTCGAAGTCGAGCGGAACATCCGTACTCCGCCTCACCCAATCGAGGAAGCGACGGACGGCGGCGTCCTTCCGGTACACGGTGAAACGCTTCCGCTTCTCTTCGAGGAGGTGGTTCCGGAAGTCCATCACGTGCCCGGTCTTCACGTCGGTGATGTCTTCGATGCCGCGAGACATGAGGAATGCGGCGAATTCGCGGAGGTCGGCCCGGTAGAATTCGGCGGTGCGCGGGCTTGCGTCGGCGGAGTCGGCGAGTTCGGCTGAGAATTCCTCGACGAAGTTTACGACTTTCATGCAAGCTATTTTACAGCGAACTCGCCTGATATACTCCCCCGAGTATGTTCAGGACTTTGTGGGGATCAGTCACCGTTATATTTCTCGCGGCTCTCGCCATGACCGCGCTCCCGATTTTGCCCGTCGAGGAGTCGGCGTCCGCCGAACTCGCCCCCGTCGCCATCGAACAAGCCGGAACCCTCCTCGGCGAAGACGGCGCGTCCCTCAACGACCCCGAAGACGCGGCGGCTCCGGCCTCCGGCGGCGGGGAGAGCGGAGCCATGACGCTCTCCATCCCGAAGCTCGACATCGAGGATCTTTCGATACCGGAGGGTTCGACGCAGAAAGAGCTCGACGACGAGGGGATCATCCACATGGCCGGGAGCGGCGTGCCGTGGCGCGACGGCTCGAACACGTTCATCGTCGGACACGCCCTCGGCTTCATGCAAACGGAGGTACCGTATGTTTTCTACGACCTCGACGAAATGGATCCCGGCGACGAAATCCTCATAACCGACCCGCGAGGCAACGAATACACCTTCGAAGTTTATGACCGCATGGTCGTCGAGCCGCAAGATTACTGGGTGACTTTCCCCTCGACCAACGACGAGACCATAGTCTCGCTCCAAAGTTGCACCCCCATCCCGACCTTCGAGAAACGCCTCATCGTACAAGGAAGACTCGTGGCGTAGCGACTCGCCCGGCGGCGACCTCACATCCTCTCGAAAGAACGGGGCGACTCGAAAACGAGCCGCCCCGAAACCCGAAACCTCACACCCAGATATCCGAGGTCACGTCGCCGCCGGGATAGCGCATCTCGTGCGCGCGGGCGGCTCCAGCGGGTTCGTTCCCGAAGTCCACGTAGAAATCCTCGTCAATCTTCATGCCGCCATTCTCGGTGTCGCAGTCTATTTTGAGGAGGTACGAACCTTTGTCGGCGATGTCGGGATAAAACTGGTTGTCCCATGAACTGTACAGCGAGTTCGTCACATAGAGCCGCTTCCCGTCGAGGGAAAGCTGGATCATTTGCGGCCCGCCTTCGAGTGCGTGTCCCTTCACCTCCCCGCCTTTCCCGAGAAGCCCGCCGCACCAAACTTGCCCGGTGAGTTTGGGATTCGATGGGTCGGAGATGTCGTACTGGCGGAGATCGCCGTGGAGCCAGTTCGAGAAATAGAGGTATTTGTCGTCCATCGAGATGAGGAGGTCGGTGATGAGGCCGGGGAGCGGCATCGGGAAATTCTCGATGTCTATGGATTCCACGTCAATGACTTTCTCGACGTTCCAGCTTCCGTTCTTTTTCTCCCAGTGGAACATGTTCGAGGAGAGTGCCGCCCCGACGAAGCCGTGCGTGCTTTCCGGGTCGTGGTGGAAGCGGACTTCGAGCGGGATGAGACCTTCCTCGCCGAGATCCACGCTCTCCACGATCTCGTGCTTCTCCCAGTCCCAGAAATGTATTTGACGCCCATACTTCCCAGCCGCCACATCGTTCGGGTCGAAACCTTGCTTGAACGTGTTCGGCGCGCCCCACTCGCTCGACACCATCGCGTTGTGGCGCGGCTGATACCAGAAATCGTAATTGAACTTCATCGGGTTCTCGCCGTTCGATCCGGCCGCCGCGCCCCTCTCCCACCGTCCGGCGATCTCGAAATCCTCGTCGAGGAGGAGGAAGCCGCCAGGGCCGTTCCCCTCGCCGTCGCCGAGCATCGAGATCATGACGTGCCCATCCGCGAGGCAATGGACGGTGTGCGGCGCGGTGAGATTCGTCTTCTCGACGATCTCCTCCGGCTCGATGACTTTGTGGATCCTCGGCGAACGACCATCGGAAGTGTCGAGAATATGGATGCGGCTCGACCCGATCCCCGGCACGACGAGATACCTCCGCTCTTTCCCCTCCTCGTCGTGGCACGAACTGCACGCATTCCACCCGAAATGATGAAGCTCGTCCCCGAGGTTCGGCATCGGAGTCCGGCTCACGACCTCGGAATACGTCTCGGAATCCGGGTCAACGTCCACCGTCGCGAGATAGTCCGGCTCCTCCACATCCGTCCCGACATAGAGCGCCACTGTATAAAGAACCTTCTCCCGCTCGGCCTTCATCGCCTCCGCCGGAGTCGCATACCCCGGCCCCTGGCAAGCATGTCCCTCGGACATATATTCCTCCTTCAGTCGCTTTCCCAAAACACCCACACTATATCGCTTCGCTCAAGTTATTGGTTGTTGGTTATTGGTTTTTAGTTTTTGCCAATAACCAAGAACGGCGGCGAAGCCGCCTATTTTCGTTTGAGAAGGTGGCGCTCTATTTTGTCGTGGGCGGCGTTTATTTCCGCGCTCACTCTTTCGGCCCGAACTCGTTTGTCGAGGTCGGAGAAGCGGTCGGGGTGGTATTTCTTGATGAGTTCGCGGCGTTTTCTGTCCACTTCCGAGAGGCTCGCGCCCGGCACGAGGCCGAGTCGGTCGTAGCCGCTGAGAACCTCCGGCGGGTACTTTATCCCGGTGAACGCCGAGGAGCGCCACCCGGAGGATCGGGACGAAGAACGTGCTTCGCCGCGGTTCTTTTCACGGTTCTCGTCGCGGCTTTCTTGTTCGCGGCGGCCATAGTTCGGGTCTTCTTCGCGGGCGGCTTCGTCGTATTTGCGTTGCTCTTCGGAGGTTCGCCATTCGTCGGAGGCTCCGCGCCATGCGTCGCCGAGGGCGCCTTTGAGCGATTCGGTGCTTCGGCGGCCCGAGCGGATGGCCTCGTTGAAGCGATCGTCCTCCTGGAGGTTCGAGACGAACCCGCGAGCGATGCGCCCCAGCCGTCGCGGAATGCTCACCGTTCGTCGTCCCTCTGGTTCTCGCGCTTCTCGCGGAGTTCCCGGAGTTCCTTCTCGGTCTCCCACCTCTCGGAGAGCGGGCCTCGGATGACGCGGGTCTCGTCCTGATTGCCGGAGTCGGAGGTGTCGGAAGTGTTCTCGGAGGGACTCTCGTCCTCGACGCGCTCGATGACCTGTGTTTCGTCCCCGGCTTCGGGGGGGGCGGTGGAGGCGCCCCCGGCGGCGTCGCGCGGCGAGGCATCGTATTCCGAGCCGTTTCGAGGGAGGCCGAAGAAGTCCCGGACGTGTTCGATGTCTTCGAGGCCGTCCTCGGCGACGGAGATGCGGCGCTCCTCGTTCGAGATGCCGGTGTCGCGGGCTTCGCGGGCGCGGCGAACCTGGCCTTCGAGGTCGCGGACGACGCTCTCGGTTTTATCCTGCAATTCCTTGATGCGCCTCCGGCGGAGGTCGATCTCGGAGTTCAGTTTCGAGTCGCGCGCCTTCGTCGAGGTTGCGAGATTCTCGATGTTTATCCCGGCGGCGACGAGGGTTTGGCGGACTATTCGGACGGCGGACGAGCGCGGAACCTCCGGCGGGAGGTGCTTTATGATCTCCGCCGCCCGCTCGACGGTGAAGCTGCGCCCCGAATCCTCGATGCGCTCCTCCTCCACTTCCTCGTATTCTTCCCCGTCGTCGTAGTCGTATTCCTCGTCGAGCTCGCTGGAGGAATAAATGCTCGTGTGCTGCTCCTCGTCCGGCGGGCCGAAAACCCGCGAGAGGAACCCTTTCGGCCTCTCCTCGCTCATCTCAGCGTCACCTGCTCGGCGGCGGGGTCGGGGATCGCGTCAACCGCATACGACACGTCGTCGAAGCTCTTCTTGAAAAGCGCGACCCGCTCTTTGAGCCGCGCCAAACCCGAGTCGAGCGCATACGGCATCATGCCCGCGTCGAGCGCGAGAAGGTCGCCGCGCAAACTCCCGAGAAGGCTCTCCGCCCCCTCGAGCTGCGCGTTCACGAGGCTTATTCCATTCAACATGTCCTCGTATCCATCGAGTTCGCCGCGGCGGCTGGCGAGCGCGCTCTCGAACGTCGTCCGAAGAGCCGAACCCTCCGCGAGGCCGGAGACGTCGCGCTCCAAACTCTCGATGCGACGCGCTATCTCCTTCCGGCCAACGCGGTCGAGGTGGCTTCGGAGGGCGGCCCGCCGACGGGCGAGCTTCGACGCGCTCTCGACCTCCTCGACGATGGTGTGGATGTCCTCTTCGAGCATCGGATGATAGTCGTCGGGGAGAAGCTCCCAGCTTTCGAGAAGCCCGTTTTGAAGCTCGGCGAGGCGGATCATTTGCGGAGCGGCGATCTTATCCTCCCTCGCAACCCGCTTCAGTTCATGTGCGTTCTCGCGGGAGCGTTTGCGGAGTTCGCGCCGGGCGTTTCCTTCGCGGTCGAGGAGGCGTTTTCCGGCGAACGTCGCTCCGAGGCCGCATACTCCGGCGAGGAAATACGCCGCGTCCATGAAGGCGAACGCGCCGAGTCCCGTGAAAGCGCCGAGTGGGGCGGCGCGGAGCATGAGGTTCGACATATTGTTTCTCGAAGTTCGAGAAGCGCGTCGGCTTCGGGATTTAGGCACGGGGGTTCCCTTCCTCTCTTTGTCCGGCTTCCTCCGCCGGAGCGGAGTCCGTCGGATTCGAGTTGTTCGGGTTCGAGTCGTTTGGCGAGGCTTCTATCCTCTCCGGTTCGCGGAGTCCCAGTTCGAGTTCCATGTCCTCCAGTTCGCGTTCGGCGTCGAGGCGCTTCACGTCTATCTCGGCGGCGGCTATCTGGCGGTCCGTGTCGCTCGTCCCAAGCTCCCCGACGGCCTCGGCCTCGTATGAGGCTTGCCGGATGGACTGGCGCGCCTTGTCGAGGTCGCGCGAAGAGTCGGAGAGGGAAATTTCGGCGCGGGCCTCGTTGGCGGTCCGGAGCGCCTTCCCCCTTTGATGCTCCTCCATGAGCGCGGCACGCTCGCGGACGACATCGTTGTACCGTTTCTCTTGTTCGCGGAAGGCACGCTCCATGTCCTTCGAGCTGTTCCGGGCCTCCTCCAAACGACCTTCGATCTCTTCGAGGCTCGTGTGCGCCTCCTGTTTTTGCTGCAAAACTTCGATGGCCGCCTCGCGCTGTCCGCGGGACGCGAGTTCTTTCGCCTGGCGATCCTTCGCCGCCATGATCTTCTGCTTCGAGGCCGCGTCGTTCGTGAGCATCTTCTCGTACGCCATCGTGCGGGCGGCCGCGACTTGGAGTTTCTTCAAATTGTCGAGTTCATCTTGAACGACGTTCTCGAGGAGAATCTCCGGGTTGCGTTGCTCGACCCCCGAGAGGAACTTCCCGAAAAACCCTCGTATTGCCCTGGTTAGTCTTCCCATCTAAGCCGAATGCTCCCCGGTCGCTGCCTTGTCTGTAAACTCATGCCGATTATAGCATCGGCGCCGGACTGCCTGAACGCTCCGATCCTCCGCCAATCCTACGACACACTACGTATTTTGTTTCCTCCTAAACTGCTCTTTAATCAGAAATCTGGCTTTGCCGCGCCATGGCGCCGCCGGCTCCCGCCGAACCGCCCTCCGAGAAGCGAAGCCGACGGCGGCGAACCATCCGTCCATCGCCCGGTGTCCTCCCCTTCGTCTCGGCGGAGGGCGTGGATGAGATATCGGGGCCGTGAGGGGCCGAGGAAAAGGGTCGTGGCGGCGGTGGCGAGCCACGGGAAGATTCCGATGTCGAAAGCCCGGCATTGGCGGGACGGAACCCGACGGAGGACGCCGTAGCTGAACACGTGTCCGAGGGCGCGCTCGCTTATGGAAAAAGCCTCGGCGTATGGGGAGAGCCGGATCGTCATTGGCTCGCCGCGAAGCCAGACGCCGTTGAGTTTTGCGATGGCCCCGAAGAAATACACCACAGCCATTTGGAAACGGAGGATCCCAAGCGACCATGCCGGGACGAGATCTCCTTCCGAACCGCCTTCAATCCATGCAGCTTGCCGAGGAAACCACAGACATCGAAAAGAGAAAGTCGAGAACACCCCGACTCTCCGCCTTCACCGGGCGGCGCGGTATCGTTTCTCGCGTGGTGTGTCGCCGCCGGAGATGACGATCGCACTCGGCGACTCGACCTCGAAGGCGGCTTCGAGCGCCCTTCCGGCGGCGGTGAGGAGGCCGCCCGCGTCCCGGGCGTCGCGAGGGTATATCGCGGCTCCGGCGCGTGTCTCACTCGATCCGAGGGAGCTTGCCGCGGCGAGGGCGCGCCGGGCCGCGCTCTCGATCTCGCGGTCGTTCGCGCCCGAGAGGACGAACCCGAAGACCGACCCTTCCCCGAGGAGAACCGGCTCCGAAATCCTCGCCCGAACCCGTTCGAGGAGGGTGTCCACATCGCCCACGTCCCGACCCGGGTCCACGATCACAACCGCCACCTGAACGCCCCGCCGCTGCCTCAACTCGCCCTCGACGCGCCTCGCAAGCGTCGCCCCACCACCTTCGTCTCCGCCGCCGCGGTCGTCGGCGACGTCATTGCCATCGTCGCGCGAGCCGGAGGAGCCGCTCGCGGCGCCGTCGCGGGACGAGAAGAGCACGAATACCCCGACGAAAAGCAAAACGCCGAGGCGATAGAAAACGAGCGGGGCGGTTCCGGCGGTGTCCACCCCCGCGTTGAGGAGACCCGGAAGTATCGCCATCGAATAGCAAAAAAGCACGCTCACGAGCGCGACTATCCCGACCCGCCGCGAGCCGTGCAAAGCGACCGCCGCGAGAAGCGGGAGGAAAAGCAAATAAAGCTCGCTCGAAATGCCGCCCGAGAAGAACGTCATCATCGCAATGGAGGCGGCCAAAAGCACGCACATCGCGCCTGAGAAGCCGTTCGAAAACTGCTCTTCGGGGAGGAGGATCCCAGCCACGAACGCCGTCACCGCGACCGAGGCGGCAAGATAGAAAAGCACATAAGAAACCGCCGGCTCGTAGTACGAACTGTGGATCAAAAACAAAGAAGCCCCGAGGAGGAGCAAATAGAACGCGCTCATCACCTTCATGCTCCGCGCATTCCTTTGTGTGTTTTGTGCGTTGTCGCTCACGGTCGAAGTATCATACGCTTATAAAGCCCTCATCGCCACCCGAAAACGCTCACGCCCCGCCTCCGGTGGCGCTCACGCTTTCCTCGACCCGCTCCTCGCCCCGGATGGTCGAAAACCTCCACATCGGCTCGCCGCCGGAGACGGAATCGAGGCCCGCCGCCGTCTCCAAACCGGGATCTTCTTCCAGAGCCGCCCCGACTTCCCCGGCCTCTTCCAAAGCCTCGGAGCTGTCGAGAAGCTCGCCGGGGGGCGGGAGCGCGCTCTCCGAGAGGAAGGATATATCTTCTTCGGGGAGTTCTTGTTCGGGATCCATACCGACCGAGCCGCCCTCGTACGAGATGGTCGCCACCGACCCCGCCGACTCCGAAACATACGTATACAGCCACCCCGGAGAGTTCCCCCCCGCGTCGAGCTGCGGAGTCGCCGCCGCGATAGCGTAAAGCTCGGCGTCCTCGTTCCACTCCACCGCCCGCTCATCCGCCGCCTCGACATTGGAAAGAGCCGTCGTGCCACCGCCCGAAGACGTCCCCTCGAAAACCGAAGGCTCCGTGGGCGTGTCGGCCTCCGAGCATCCGGTGGCAGCGACGGCGAGAAATATGACCATGAATATCTTTCGCATAACGCCGCCGAGTTTACTTCAAGACGCGGCGACATGCCGAGGCCGGAGAAGCCCCGCCATGTTATCTTGAATCGAGAGATCCGGGAGTGAACTTTGCGAAACCACGCCACACACCGACGCAAAAATCCGAGGCGTATCTTCGACCTTCTCATCTCGGCGACCCTCGCCCTCATCCTCTCGTCGTGCGCCGGGGGCGAAGGCCCGAGCCTCGGAGAAGGCACGAATCCCGGAGGATCTTCGAACTCGCGGACACAGCCCGACGCCACGACCCCCGAGGAGGAGCGAATGCTCGAAGTGAGGCGGATAGACTCCGGAAGCCTCGGACAAGGCGACGCCGAGCCACGCGCCGTCGTCGCCTCGTCGTCCGAGACGCTCTCGGCGGCGGCGGGAATTCCCGTCCGGGGCGCGGAAAGCACGGCGGCGAGCGGCGAAGAAACATACGTCGCGGTTTTGTGGGGGGAGAAAAACACGGGCGGATACACCGTCGAGGTCGAGTCGGCGACCCTCGAAGGCGGGCGCGTCGCTGTCTCCGTCGCGCTTCGAAACCCGCCGGAGGGGGCGATGGTGAGCCAAGCCCTCACATACCCGTACGCCGTCGCCGCCCTCGAAAACCTCGATCCCGAAGGCAAGGATTTCGTCATCACCGACGAGAGCGGAAGCGAACTCGAATGGCCCGTGGAAACGGTTTAGCTCGCTCAGCTTGTCAGCTTTTTGCTTTTGCCGACGGCGCCCCCGGTGAAACCCTGCCACGCTCATACCGAGTCGGGATCCCGCCCCGGTTGGCGCGACGGGAGGCGCGACAAACGGAAGGCTCCCCAACCGGACTCGGCGCCACCAAATCCCCATCACGAGGCCATTTCGCCGTCGGGACGTTCCTTCGCAATTCGACCTTCCGCCCCCCGGCGGGCGAGGCGACGGAGGAACCTCGGCGAATCTCCGACCGTCCCACGCCTTCAAAAGCGCGGAGCATCGCCTCCCGGAAAACCAACGAACCTAAAAACTCTCCGAGTCTTCCCGGGCGCGGGAGACCATGTCCGCCGCGCCGTCCCCCGGCAGATGCGAGGCGAACCCGAGCGACGCTTCGGGGAGGGCTTCCTTCATGCGGCCTTCGATGGCCTTGGCTCCCGCGAAACCGGTGTTCGGGAGGAACGACGCGAGATGGCGAGGCGTGGCGAGCGAGGTGAGGTCCGCGCGCCGAAGCACGTCGAGGGCGAGCCACGTCGCCTCTTCGTCCCATCCACCGCCGCGATGAATGACCACCACGGTCAAAGGAAGCTCGAACTCGTCGGCGAGCGACAACTCCTTTTCAAGGAGCCTCTCGAACTCGCCGAAAGGCAGAGGGCCTCTTCCCATCTCATTTCCCACAGGCGAAGTATACGAGAGCATGCGCCGCTGCGAACTCTTGGGAGCGTCCATGCTCCCACGTATAATTGCGCCGTGGCCGAAAATGCGAACATCCGGGAGAGACTCGAGAGGCTGCGAAGCGAAGTCCGGCGCCACGGACGCAAATACTACATCGAGGACGAGCCGGAAATATCCGACGCCGAATACGACACCCTTTATAAAGAACTCGAAGCGATGGAGTCCGAGCACCCCGACCTCGCGACCCCCGACTCCCCCACCCGCCGCGTCGGCGGCGAGCCGCTCGAGGGCTTCGAGGAGATCCGGCACTCCGTACCCATGCTCTCCCTCGCAAACGCCCGGAACGCCACCGACCTCACCGAATGGGACGCGCGCGTCCGCCGCCTCCTCGGCGAAGAGGAGGCGGCGAACCTCCGCTTCGCCACCGAACTGAAAATAGACGGCCTCGCCGTCTCGCTCCGCTACGAGGACGGAAAACTCGTCCGGGGCGCGACCCGGGGGAACGGAACCGTCGGCGAGGATGTCACGGAGAACCTCCGGACGATACGCTCCATCCCGGCCTCCCTCGACGACTCGCCCCCCGCCGTCCTCGAACCGCGCGGCGAGGTGTATATGGCCCTCGACAAATTCGAGGAATTCAATAAAAAGCGCGAGGAGAACGAAGAGAAAACATACGCGAACCCGAGGAACCTCGCGGCCGGCTCCATCCGCCAACTCGACCCGAAGATGACCGCGAGTCGCCCTTTGACAATCTTTTTGTACGGCGTCGGCGAGGGATACGACAACTTCGAGAGTCATTCGGAATCGCTCGCCGCCCTCAAAAAGCTCGGCCTCCGCGTGAACCCATACGAAGTCCACGAAAATATCGAGTCGGTCATCGACGTGTGCGAGAGGTGGGCCGAAAAGCGCGAGTCGGTCGAATATCAGGTTGACGGCGTGGTCGTGAAAGTGGATTCACGCCGCCAGCAAGAAATGCTCGGCTCCGTCCAAAAAGCCCCCCGGTGGGCCATTGCGTACAAGTTCGAGCCGCTCGCCGGGCGCACGAAGCTCGAAGACATCATCGTCAACGTCGGGAGGACGGGGGCCGTCACGCCGCAAGCCGTACTCTCCCCGGTGAACGTCGGGGGCGTGACTATTTCCAAAGCCACGCTCCACAACGAGGATTATATAAAGGAGAGGGACGTCCTCATCGGGGACACGGTCGTCATCGAGCGGGCGGGGGACGTGATCCCACAAGTCGTCCGGGCCATCGCAGAGGAGAGGGACGGCTCCGAGTGCAAATTCCACATGCCCTCGGAGTGTCCGGTGTGCGGCGAGCCGCTCGTCCGTCCGGAGGGCGAGGCGGTGCTTCGGTGCGTGAACGCCCGGTGTCCGGCGCAGGCTCTCGAGCACATCATCCACTTCGTCTCGAAGAACGCGATGGACGTTGACGGCCTCGGCGAAAAATTGGCGAAGCGGCTCTTCGACCTCGGGCTTATAAAGGACGTTTCCGGGATTTACGGACTCGAGGCGGAGGAACTCACGCCGCTCGAAGGGTTCGGGGAGAAGAGCGCGGATAATTTGATCCGTGCCATCGAAGCGAGCAAAAACCAGCCCTTCAACCGGGTTCTTTTCGCGCTCGGCGTCCGGCACGTCGGAGCGGTGACGGCGAGCCTCATCGCCGAACGCTTCTCCGGCGAAGACCTCCTCCGCGGCGTCGAAGTCGAAGAAATCGCCAGGATACACGGCATCGGCGAAGTCGTCGCGAAGGCGGTCGCCGAATACTTCGGCCTCGAAGATAACCGCGCCCTCGTCGAGAAATTGGTCAGCCTCGGCCTGAATTTCGACCCCATCGAAGCGTCTTCGACCGAAGGCTCGCTCTTGGGAAAGAAGTTCGTCATCACCGGGACGCTCTCGGAGCCGAGAG
>JACDAJ010000210.1 GCA_013695475.1 Rubrobacter sp.
GGACTCAAAATCCGGTGATCGCAAGGTCGTGTGGGTTCGAGTCCCACCTCCGGCACAAGAGAAAATAGTGCGATTTGCAGGAAAAACGCGGTGCGCGAAGGAAAGCTCCGGCGACACTTGCCGGGGCTGAAACAGGCGAAGTACTGCAACCGTACTGCGACCCGGAGAAAAACCCCCCCGAAACCGCCCCGAAAACGGCTACGAGAGAGCTGGAAACGAGGGTTCACGCCGAAGAGCCATGGGAAGCAAGCCCATCATGCCGTGGGGAAGCAGGATGCCCGGACGCAAAGCCTTTCGACCCCCATTATGGCGCCAAAGCCTCGACAAAATGATAGAGGGCGATAGAGGACAGGCTCACAAGGTAGGCGGCTCGGGTTTTTCTGAACCCGCTTTCTCGACGAAGCGATTTATGAAGCGTTCGCGGCTCATGCTTACCAAATCGGCCATACCCCGGCAAACAAGCTCTGGCATCGGGTCGAGGGCAACGAACTCGACGCCGGAATACGGCTCCATGAGCACCGAGACGAGTTCTCCGGCGGTGGTCTGCTTGACGCTCCATCCCGCCCCCAATGTCCTGAGCGAGAGGAACATCTCGGCCTCCTCCCGGAAGCTGAAGACGGGCAGCCTCCGCTCGCCGCCGCGACCCATGGTCAGCGTCTCAGAACGACCGTTGTCGTCTCTTGATATCAGCCAGTAAACGGCGACCCTGGGAGGCGGCCGCGTCGTCTTCTTCGTCAGCATCGCTTTTTACCTCTTCCCGTGGAGATAGCCTGCGCGACAAGGATTGCGGCATCCACGATACCCCTGTAATCCCTCTTACACACCCGGTAAAGAGCGTATCGTGTACCGTAAACCATCGCCACCTCCCCGGAAATGCCCGAAGGACACCGCAGGCGAAATATGTGTCGAAATGTGTACCCTGCGTTGCGAAGATGTATGTAAGATGTCGGTCTTGATTGTGTAGCTATGCTTGGCAGATAGTGGTTTCGAAGGAGTTTATAATCCGCGATGGAACCGAAATGACTGAGTCTCGTCCGACAAGAGTGCTTTTAGCCGACGACCACACCATGTTCCGCGAGGGGCTGGCGATGTCCCTCGCCCGCTACGGGGGCATGGAGGTCGTCGGGGAGACGACCAACGACGATGGAGCCGTGGAGCTCGCGCGCCGGATGAAGCCGGACGTGGTGATCATGCAGGTTCAAATGCCTTTCGAGAGGGCCAGGGAGACCCTCGACCGGATACGCGAGATATCGCCGACTCCGAAGGTGGTCATAGTGACCATGTTCGAGGATCCGCGCATGATGCGCGACTTCCTGAAGCTGGGGGTGAACGGCTACCTCCTCAAAAGCTCCTCGACGAGCCATCTCATCGGAGCGGTTCGCGCCGCGACCCTCGACCCGGAGGGGGGCAACCTCGTCGTGGGCATGCCCCGCGAGATGCTCGAGAACGCGGACGAAGGCACGGGGGGCGTACTCTCCGCCCGGCAACTGGAAATATTGCTCCTCACCGCCCGCGGCCTCTCGAACCGCCAGATAGCCAGCCGCCTTTATCTGGCCGAGGGAACCGTCAAGCGCCACCTCGCCAACACATACAAGAAGATGGAGGTCGGCTCCCGGAGCGAAGCCATGAGAAAGGCGCTTCAGGAGGATTGGATCACCATCGGCGACATCAGCGGGGAAGAGGACGAGGAGGACGAAGAAAGGGAAGCATAGCCTTGACGCGGGGCTGGCGGGGCGGGGCGGCTCAGCCGAACGGCATCCCTTCGAGCATCAGCTTCTCCGTCCGGTCCACTAGCTCCATCAGGTTTTCCGTCGAGATGTCCTCGATGTTCCAGACCTCGCCGTCGAGGCTCACCCTAGCGTCCATGCCGTCGCTGTAGAGTATCTCGATCCAGCATCGGATGCCCTTCATGAGATCCATGTCCACCCCGTCGGTGTCGTTGCGGATGAGAAGGTGCGGCTGGAAACGCTTCGCCTGCCCGTCCAACGACGCCGTGGGGCCGAGCATCACCTCGAAGTTAGGGCGGTGCTTGTGGAGCGCGAGCGCGAGCGACTCGCGGTACATGCGTGGCTTTACGGTGATCAGAACTCGCAAAATCCGTACCCTCCTTCCTCGCGGAACGGCCGACACAAAACCGTGCGTACGTGGAAGCCGCCCAACAAATAGCGTGACGCGACTATATACCCGCGCCGTCGGGATTAAAGCGATTTGCAATAAAATACACAATTTTATGTATGCTTCCCGATCCGCCGCATCCTCCGCCCCGAAACCTTACGTATTTTGGGGCATTCGCCGCCGAAAACCGACCGTGTCATGGGGTGGCTTCGCCGGGAGCGAAGCCGCCCGCCACCCATGAAGCCGCGACGGTGGAACCCTCGCCCGGATTCGGTGTCAGTACGCCGGGGTTGCCTCCGCCATCAGCTTCTCCACCCGATCCACGATTCCGACCAGATCCTCCGTCGAGATGTCCTTGATCTCCCAGACTTCCCCTGCGAGGTTGATTCTGGCGCCCAGGCCGTCGCTGTAAAGTATTTCGATCCAGCAGAGGGAACCCTTCCGCAACTCCATGTCCACCCCGTCGGTGTCGTTGCGGATCAGCAAATGAGGCCGGAATAGCTCCGCCTCACCGTCCAGCGATTCCGCCGCGCCGAACAGCACCTCGGAGTCCGGGCGGTGCCGCTGGAGGGTGAGAGCGAGCGACTCGCGATACATAAGCGGCGCGACGGTGATCAAGATTCGCACGGCGCGTGCCTCCTTCCTCAATGAACGGCCGACACGAACTCGTGTGTGTCCTACCGTCGCTCAGCGAATAGCGTGATGCGACTATACTCCGCCTCCGGCGGGATTAAAGCCAATAGCAACAATATGTGCAATATTGTGTACGCGCTTCGGGCGAGCCGGACTTTTCGCCCCGAAACCTTGCATATATTGACACAAGCACCTTGCATAATTCGGTGCATCTTATGCCGGAGTCCGTTGCGGATGTCGGCGGGCGGGCTATATTCCGACGAATGGAGCCGACGGTTTTTCCGAACTCCTTTCCCCCTTACCACCCCTTTTCGGATAGTCGGCTCCGTTGGCCGCTTCGCTCCCGACTCCTCCATTACTCTGCGGCTAGGCTAACCGTCCTTCGAGATGTCCCAGCCGGAGATCCAACCCTCCGACATCGCCTTCCTCACCGCCTCGCCGCGGGAGCCAACGCCGAGCTTCGCATAGATGTTCGAGAGGTGACGCTTGATGGTGGTCTCCGAGACGTGGAGGGATGCGCCCGCCTGTTTGTTGCTCATGCCCCGCGCCACCGCCATGAGGACCTCCATCTCCCGGCGGGTGAGGACGCCTTCGGAGTCTTCGGATCTTCGCCCCGTTTGCTCGAACGAGCTGCGGGGGGCGGAGACGATCACGCCCTCCTCGCTTTCGCAGCGGGCGACGGAGCGAACGGTGGCGATGAGGTCTTGCATGGTAGGCGTTCTTGACGAGGTACGCGCTCGCCCCGAGCCGGAGAAGCCCTCTTATCAGCCGCTGCTCGGCGAAGACGGTGACTATTATGACCTTCGGCGCGGGCGAGAGGGCGAGCATACGCCTCAATGCCCCGTGCGCCCCCATGACGGGCGTCTCGACGTCGAATATCACCACGTCGGGCTTCTTCGCCTTCGCCAGCGAGACGGCCTCCACGCCGTTGGCGGCCTGCCCGACCACCGTCACGTCGTCGGTCGTGGAGTTCGCGCGCTGACTTTGACGGATAATCCGTGGATGGGTCGGCTAAGACATGACTAAAAAGGGTAAAGTCTTGCAGGTTTCACGGCAAATAGATTTTGAGGAAAGGAAGCGGCGATGAAGATTCTGGTTTTTGGCGGTGACGGTTATTGCGGATGGCCCACATCCCTCCATCTCTCCGAGGTGGGGCATGAGGTCGTGATCGCCGATAATTTCGTCCGGCGGAGCATAGACCACGAGCTCGGCGCGGCGAGCCTCACCCCGATCTCCGACCCCAAAGAGAGGGTGCGGGCGTGGAGGGAGACGAGCGGAGCGGAGATCGGGCTGGAGTACGGCGACCTCCTCGACTGGGAGTTCACCTCCGACGTCGTGAGGCGCCACCGCCCGGACGCTGTGGTCCACTTCGCCGAGCAACGCGCCGCGCCGTACTCCATGATAGACCGCAGCCACGCCGTCTATACGCAGCACAACAACGTGATCGGCACCCTGAATTTGCTGTTCGCCCTCTCCGAGCACGTGCCGGACTGCCACCTCGTGAAGCTCGGGACGATGGGCGAGTACGGAACCCCGAACATAGACATCGAGGAGGGATACCTCGAGGTCGAGCACAACGGGCGCAAGGACACCCTCCCTTTCCCGAAGCAGCCCGGCTCGTGGTACCACCTCTCGAAGGTGCATGATTCTCACAACATCATGTTCGCCTGCAAGATTTGGGGGCTTCGGGCCACGGACCTCAACCAGGGCGTGGTGTACGGGACGATCACACCTCAGACGGAGCGCGACCCGCGCCTCATGAACCGCTTCGACTACGAGGAGGTCTTCGGAACCGTCCTCAACCGCTTCTGCGTGCAAGCGGCCATCGGGCATCCGCTCACGGTCTACGGCGACGGCGGGCAGACGCGCGGCTTCCTCGACATCCGCGACACCGTGCGATGCGTCGAGCTGGCCGTGGAGAACCCGGCGGACGCGGGCGAGTTCCGGGTCTTCAACCAGTTCACCGAGGAGTTCTCGGTTCGCCAGCTCGCCGGGATGATAGTGGACGCCGCCGCCAAGCTCGGCATCGAGGCTCTCGTCGAGAATCTCCCGAACCCGCGCGTCGAACTCGAGGACCACTATTACAACGCCAAGCACACGGGCCTCCTCGACCTCGGCCTGGATCCCCACTACCTGAGCGACTCCCTCCTCGACTCGCTGCTCAACATCGCCGTCGAGCACCGCGCCCGCGCCGATGCCGAAATCGTCATGCCAAGCGTGAGCTGGCGCTCGGGGCGGCGCCAGACCGAACCCGAGATGGCCGAGCCGCAAGCCTGAGAGCGGATTGCGCGAAGGTCGATCCTTGCGCCAGCCGGGTTTTCGGTAAATACATCGCCGGACACAGCGCGGCTCCGTCCGGGTCGGCGTTTCCTGAAACCCGGCGCCGGAACCCGATTCGCGGAGGCTCGATACTTCGCGCAATCCACGCTTCGCTGCCAGCCTTTTTGGTCGGCGGCCGGGTCGGGAAGTCGTCGGCATGGTTTGGGAGCGGTCATTGTGAAAACCGCCGCGGGAGGGGTCGAAATTCGATGGGCTAAAACCCGTGCCGGGGCTTCGCGTGCCTCCGAAGCCCCGGCCTTCTCGGACGCTGAATAGTGGGGAAGAACCCGGAAGGCCGGACATGGACATCGGCCGCCGCCGCGCCCGCGCTGGCAGTTTTCGCCCTCGCCGCCGTCATATACGGCATATATGGTTTCGACGGGCCTCTTTATCGGGATTACGGGATTTATCTGTACGGCGGACAACCAGCGTGTTCATCCCCTCCACCGTGTGTTTCGGACGCCTGACGACCGGGGCTTTTCACCCCTCGCCGCCGGTTTCCACTCCGCTACGTCGAGTATCTCCAGGCCAAGTTCGGTGGGAAGTCGGCTTTTCTCCGGGAGCGCGGGCATCCTGTCCGCATCGAGGATCAACCATAGCTTGGAGATGCTTGGTCGAGGGCGGGCGCCGCCGGAGACATTGCGGATTCGGCGGAATCCCCTCCCCGCGCCTCGCTCGGGTCGAAGATGACGACGGAGTTGTTCTCGAAGGTTTTTTGGTAAAGGTCGGGATAGCGGACGCCCCGCCACTCCCAGCCGGGGTTGCGTTTGTACAGAACGATATAGCGGATGTCGTACCCCTCGACGATCTCCCGCGCCCGTTCGCTGTCCGGGTTCCGAATTACGGAGAGAGCGTCCCTGGGTGGCTTTTGGCCGGACGGAGGGAGGTCCCTGTTCATGTCTATGCGCCCGTCGGTGAAAGTCTGGACGGATGAGTAGCGGCCCATCGCGAGGATCGCCCGGCTCGGGAGGCTTGCCAGATATGGCTCCGCGATGATGTTGCCGCCGCCGTTGTTCTCCTCCAGCCACGCCCCCGCCGCCTCGAACTCCGGAGTCATGGCGATCCTGTCCGTCGCCGTCGGGTCTTCGGGGGCGGGGGCCGCCGCCTCATGCAAATTGGAGAACGCCTGCCATCCCACGACCGCCACGACCGCGGCCGCCGCGAGGAGCCTGAGCGAGGCGCGACGCTCCGAGCGCGCCGCGAACCCGAGTACGCTCACGGCGGCGAAGGCGGCGAGGAGGGCGAGGGGGACTCCGAGGTCGCGCTCGAAGCGCTCCGGGAAGCCGCTCGCCGCCGTCCGGCTCCCGACGAACATGAGCAAAGCCCATACCAGCAAAGCCGCCTTCGCCAGCGTATAAGGCAGCCTCGGCCTCTCCTTCTCCGCGAAGAGGAGCGCCGCTCCGAGCAAGCCGAGCCATAGTACGGGATGGGAGATCGTCCCCGGCAGGTGGGAGAGGCCGTAGGGTTGCTGGGTTCCGACGGCCCCCGTGACGGCGGCGCTCGTAGGGCCGGAGGAGCCGCCGAGGAGGTTGAGCGCGAACCGACCCAGATCATAGGTGTCCCACGCGAAGGCTACGGCGAGCAAACCCAGAGCGGCGAGCGACGAGAACAGCGCGATCGCCGTCCTTCGCTCCCGGATGAGGAGATATGGCAGGAAGAAAGCGGCGAGCAGCGCGAGAAGCAGCGCGAGATAGAAGCTGGAGACAGGGTGGAAGAGGACGATCGAGGAGCCGACGGCGGCGAAGAGCGCGCCCGAGCGAAACGAGGGCGCGGCGAGGAGGCCGAGGAGGGCCGCGACGGCGAGTGCCATGAAGAACTGCGCGGCCGTCAAGTGGAGGTAGCGGGCTTCGATCAAATACTGGTGGGAGCTTGCGAGAACCACACCGGAGAAGAACGCCGCCGCCACGCCGACGGGAACCCCCCAGATCCTTCTCCCGAGCGCGTAGAGCGCGAGCGGCGGCAAGAGGAGGAACGCCGGTCCGAGAACCGGGAAAAGCTCGAGTGGCTCCAGCCCGCTCAGGCGCGAGACCGACGCCAGAAAAGCATGGAAGCCCGCCGGATACACCATGAAGTCTTTGATCTCCCCGCCGGAGAGCGCGAGGTTCACCATGACCGACTGGATATACTGGTCGATCCCCCGGATATACGGCCAATCATGCAAAACCGGCCCGAGATAGCCCCGAACCGCGACCACCGCCATCACCGCCGGAAGCGCCAGCCGCCGCGCCAGATTCCGAAGTCCCCGACCCTCCGCGCGCTCGGGAGGCGGTTCGGCGGCGTGTCCCGCGAGCGGTTCCTCGGAGGCTTTTGTCCGGCCGAAAAAGAGATGAGCGGCGAGTCCGGAGAGGAAGACGACGAGGATCGAGGTTATCGCCACCGCGAGCGTCACGCCGTTCCCGAAGAGGAACGAGAGCGCGAGCGCGAGCGCCGACACCATCCCCATCGAGAGCGCGACGCTGAAGGCGAGCCTCTCGGCCCGGTCCGCTCGGTCGCTCAAAAACCCCGCCCAAAACCATCCCGGCGCAACCGCGACCGCGACCGCCGCGAGGAGGGCGGAGATCAAATCAAAGACCACGGCCCGCCTCCCGCGCATACGCTTCCGCGCCCGCGTCTTTTACTTTTCGTCCGGAGCGTTTCAAGCACTTCACATCCATGCGGAGGCAAGTTTACCGTCCGATGCCGGGCGGCGAGCCGTGCCTTTCCTTTACTTTTTCCAGCCCACGAAGACGCGGTTGACTCCCCACTGCGTCGGGAAGGGCTTCTTTTTTATGTCCCGGAAGCCCGCCCTCGCCATGCGCTCCACGATCTCCTCGTCGGTTACGTGGTCCTCCTCCTCCTCGTGCATCTCGCGGAGGAGGTCTATGTCGTAGTGCTTGCCGAGGAACCGGGCGTGGACGCGCGTTATTTTGTGGATGAGGATCTCCGCGAGCGGGAGCGCCTGCGTGAGGATGATGTTCCCTCCCGGCCTGAGTACCCGGTGAACCTCGGCCATCTCCGCGTCCCTTTGGGAGCGCGGTATGTGGTGGATCACGGCGACGAGCGTGGCGGAGTCGAAGGAGCCGTCCTCGAAGGGGAAGGTCGTGAGATCCTCGAAAACCTGCTCCTCGCCGAGGCTCCCGTCGTAGTCGAAGACGTCCACCCCGAAGCCGTTCCCGCCGAGATACTCCGCGACGAGGCGGTTCTTCGGCCCGCACCCGACGTCGAGGGTATACCCGACCGTCTCGCGCGCCGCGTATTCGAGGCGCTCGGAGGCTCGGGAGGTGAGTCCCCACCTCTCCCGCTCCCCCGCCCGGAAAGGCATCACCGCCCGCACGGGGAAAGTGGCGAAATCTATCGCTTTCTGGGGAAAGCCGCGTCTCATGGTTCGTCTCCCTCTCTTTTCGGAGCTTTTATTGACGGCCGATTGCATAGCTTTAAAACGCATTTAACCATCCGGCGCATACACCGGGCCGAAGTGTATATAAAATCCCTGTTCACAAGGTCGGCGGTGGTTCGGCGATGAAATAGATTTCGGGAGGTGGGCCTTGACGGCGGAACATGTGAGGATCGCGGGCGTCGCGGTCGCCTTGCTTTTCGCGGCGTACGGCGTGGTCCGGTATCGTGGCGGGGGGTGGCGGAGGCTGGATCTCCTCCTCGCCGTTTTCCTGGCGGGCGGGATCGGCGCGATCGCGGTCTTCCCCCAAATCGGCGATGTCTTCACACTCCTTTTCAGGCTGGAGAACCGGGCGTTCGCGCTCCTCGTCGTCTCGAACCTCGCCCTCTTCGCATTCTTCCTCTATTTGCTCAACCAGATCCGGGCAAACTCCATCCGAAATGGACGTCTCGTGAGCGCCCTCGCCATCCGCCAATATAAAGAGAGGTTCCCCGAGCGAACACGCGACGACGGCGGAGAGTCGGACGGACGGCTCCTCATAGTCGTCCCGGCGTACAACGAGGCGCCTTCGATCCGGGACGTCCTCGGAACATTGCCCGAAAACGTCCTCGGACACAAAGTGGACGTTCTCGTCGTGGACGACGGCTCGACGGACGGGATCGAGGAGATTCTCCTCCGGGAGGACTATCCGGTGGCGGTCCACGCCGTCAACCGCGGGCAGGGAGACGCGCTCCGGACCGGCTTCGAGATAGCCCGCCTCGAAGGCGCGGACATCGTCGTCAACTTCGACGCCGACGGGCAATACCGCGCCGACGACCTCGAAGACCTCATAAAGCCCATAGTCGCCGACGAGGCGGACTACGTGCATGGGTCGCGCTTCCTCGGTTTCTATGAGGAGTCCGGGAGTGTGAGGCACATGGGCGTCGTCTTCTTCTCGCGGCTCATCACGGTTCTTTCGAGGCAGAGGATCACCGACGCGACGAACGGCTTCCGGGCGATACGCGGCTCGAAGCTCGACAAGCTCGACCTCCGCGAAGAGAGCTTCAGCGCGACCGAGCTTATTCTGGAGGCGTTCCGAAACAAGCTCCGCCTGAAAGAAGTCCCCGTCTCGATGCTCAAGCGGGCCGAGGGCGAAAGCAAGAAGCCGAAGCGCCTCCGATACCCGTTCGGCGTCCTCCGCGTCATCATCCAAACGTGGCTGCGGTGACGGCCGCTGGCAAAAGCCTCGGAGGGAGCGACGCTCCGACGACAGTGATCTCGTCGCGTGGCGGCGAAACCGTTGTCGCGGAAAACTTTTCTTTCCGGCGAAAATCCGCCCGCCGATGAGCGGCGGTCTTCGACGGGTTTGAGGAGCATTCTGAGAACGAGCCAGGGCGCGAGCTATGGTTCGATGTACCTCGGGGTCTCGTTCTTTGCCTCCGGTGTCTTCACTTATGTTTTCCAGGGCGTATCGGCCCGCGCGCTCGGCCCGGAGGGGTATGGCGGGTTGGCCGTCCTTTGGGCGGCGACTTTCCTCACGGTTCAGATCGTGTGGATCGGCGCGTCGCAGACCCTCGGGCGCCACATCGCCGAGAGGGAGGCGCGCGGCGAAAGTTGGCTTCCGGTGGGCGATTCGGTGAAGCGGCTCCAACTTTGGCTTCTCGTGGCTTTCGTGCTTTTCGCGCTGCTTCTTTCACCTTTGCTCGTGGGAACCGTCTTCGGCGGCGAGGGTTTTTTGTATGCGGCGTTTGTGGCGGCGGTCGTGGCTTATGCGCCGGAGTATTTTTTGCGCGGGGTCTTCTCCGGGCGGCGGATGTTCGCCCGGCTCGGGGCGATCCACTTCGTCGAGTCGTCGAGCCGGGCGGTTTTGGCGGTCGTCCTTCTCGCTCTCGGTGCCGGGGCGTGGGGGCCGGCGGCGGCGATCGTCGCCGCCCCGCTCATCGGCGTGATGCTCGTGCGGCCCGGCACGCCTCCCTCGCAAACTCCCTCGCAAACTGAGGGAGCGAGCTTCAGCGCGTGGGGGGCGGTCGGGTTCGCCGGCCCGGTCATCCTCTGCGTGGCGTGCGGGCAGGCTTTCTTGAACGGCGGCCCGCTTTTGCTCGGCCTTCTCGGCGCTTCGCGGGCGGAGATCGGGCTTCTCCTCGCCGCCTTGATCCTCACTCGCATCCCCCAATACGTCCTCAGCCCCGCCATCGCCGCCCTCCTCCCGCACGCGAGCCGTGCCTTCGCCTCGGGCGGGAGCCGCGCCCTCGACCGCTTCCTCGCCCGCTCCCTCGCCGTCGTGGCGGGAGCCGGAATTTTGATGGTCGGCGGCGCGTGGACGCTCGGGGAGTGGGGGATGAGGCTCCTCTACGGCCCCGGCTTCGAGGCGGAGCGGAACCTCCTCGCCCTCCTCGCCGCCCTCGCCGCGCTCTATCTCATCTGCGAAGTCATAAGCCAAGCCCTCTTCGCCCTCGGCGAACAACGCCGCGCCGCCCTCGCCTGGCTCCTCGGCCTCCCTGTCTCAGCCGTCTTCGCCGTAATATTCCAGACGGATCTCGTATACCGCGCCTCATACGCGCTCGCGCTCGGCGTCGCAGCGGCGGCGGTGGCTATGGCGGCTTTCTATCTTCTCGCAAGAAAAGGTGAGCCGGAACGGTCGTGATACCGAGTCCGGATGAATGGTTCGCAATTCGGCGGCATCGTGAGGTCGCGAGGTCGCATTTCTCGAACTCATACCGAGTCCGGGTGATGAGTCCCGTATTCATCGGCGGAATCGTGAGTCGTGAAGTCGCGGGTCGAGAAAAACCCCGACCTCACGAAGCGAGCGAAAGCGAAGCGATCTCACGATTTCACGAAGCGAAGCGGTCTCACGACCTCACGAAGAATACGAGAACGAAGTATTCATGCGGACTCGGTATCACGACCTCACAAACACGAAAAACACGACGTGATCACCCGTGTTCCGTATGAGATCACAAGCCGGGATGTCCTCGACGGGCTTCCCTTCGATGCGTCCGCCTCTCCCGCCCGACGGATTCTCGCCAAATTCGATGGGATGCTTCGACGGTGGGGGTTCCGATGCCTCCCATTTCCCGATTCTCGAAGCGGGCGAAGTCGGATACGGAGCGACGCGCCCTCCCGACCTCCGAGAGCGGTCGAAGGGAGCGATTTACCCGGTGCTTTGGAACCACTCGACGGTGCGGCGGAGGCCCTCCGGAAGCGCGACCGAGGATTGCCACCCGAGCATCTCCCCGGCCTTCGAGGTGTCGGAGTAATTTCGCATCACATCGCCCTGCCGAGGCGATGTCCTCCGGACTTCGGTGTTCTTTATCCCCGACGCGGCGAGGGTGTTTTTTAGCTCCTCGACCATCTCCTCCACGGAGGTCTCGGAGTTCGTGGCGATCTGGAATACTTCGCCTCCGACTCCCCTGGTCGTGGCGGCTTTCATGACCGCTTCGGTGAGGTCGTCTATGTATATGAAGTCGCGGGTTTGGGTTCCGTCGCCGTAGATTTCGAGGGCCTCTCCGTTCATCGCGCGCCGGATGAACTTTGCGACGGCGCTGTTTTTGCGTCCGGAGCCGGGGCCGTATACGTTCCCGAATCGGAGCGCGACGGTCTCCACCCCGAAGGTGCGGAAATACGCCGAGCAGTACGCCTCGCCCGCGAGCTTGCTCGCCCCGTACGGCGAGACCGGGCGCGATGGGAGATCCTCGCGCAGCGGCGGCTCGACCTCCCCGAGGGCCGCCCCGCTCGAAGCCAAAACGAAACGCCCGACTCCGTTGTGGCGGGCCGCTTCGAGCAGATTGAGAGTCCCGACGACGTTCGAGAGGCAGTCCTTGCGCGGATCTTCGACCGACGGCGCGACCCCGGTGTTCGCCGCGAGGTGGACGATGGCGTCCGCCCCTTCGGCGGCCCGCAGCGCGAGCGCCTCGTCCATAATATCCCCGACGACGAACTCCACCGCCCCGGACTCCGGCGACATCCGGGCGACCTCCTCGGGTGGCGTTTCGGTGAAGCTGTGGACACGACCGAGGTCTTCCCTGTCTCCGACGGAGAGGTTGTCGAGAACCCTCGCCGAATGCCCCTCGCCCGCCATGAGGCGCCGGACGAAAGAGGTCCCGAGAAATCCGCACCCGCCCGTGATCAGCCATTTCATAAGGAGCGAGGATAGCACGAACTCATGAACTTCGGCATTCAGAAACCGTCTGAAAAGCCTCATGAGCGGGCCAACCGCCGCGCCATCAAGCGCGTCATCGCCACGTACATAAACGCCTCTCCTGTTTCTGGGACTCTCTCGGAGTCCTTGCTCAACCTGCGGTTTTGTCCTGTCCATGCGAAACTCCGCTCGATGGACTGCTCCTCTCCGGTGGCGAGCCGCCGGAGATTGCGCCGCGCCTTCGCGCCCGCCGGGACGCTTTGCGCGAGCGCGTCCGGCGCGAAGGATACACGCGCCCGGCGACGGTATACGTCGAGGGGTCGGTAAAAATTCCACACGTTTGAAAAATTGATTACAAAAATACGTAGT
>JACDAJ010000213.1 GCA_013695475.1 Rubrobacter sp.
ACGTACTCGGTCAGTGAGATCCTCACCGTCACCCCGTACGACGTGTGGGTTCTCGACCCCACCGGCGCGGACATGGTCTCGCTCCAAACGTGCGTCAACCCGCCCGCATACGACCTCCGCCTCGTAGTCCGGGCCGAGCGCGTGAACGTGGACGTCGCCTAAAAACACGAGTTCCGAAAGTTTCGAGAGGGGGGCGGAGAACCATCCGCCCCCTTTTGTCGTTTCTGATACAGTTTCTCCATGGAGGAGTTCCACAAATCATGGGAGAGGTTTTCGTCTGAGCGAACCCTCGAATTCGGGGGGCATACGGACGCCTCGTGGAAAGGCTCGCATTCCGTCTCCGCATGCCTCGTGATTCCGATTGACGACGAGAAATTCCGGGACCGCCTCGAACCGCTCCGCGACGCGCTCCGCCCCTTCCCGTTCGTCTCGCTCCACCCCGACCACTTCATGCACATCACACTCGCCCCCATCGGCTTCCCGGTGGACGAGCCGTCCGAAGAGGACGAGATCTCGTGGAGCGAACTCGACGAGGTCGAAGAGAACGCGCGCGACGCGCTCTCCGGCATGAGTCCCTTTCCACTCACGCTCGCCAATTTGAACGCCTTCCCCGCCGCCGCCTTCGTGGAGGTTCACAGCGAGGACGGAAGCCTCGGAGAGCTTTGCGACAAGCTGCGGCGCATACCCGGCCTCGGAAAAACGTCGAGCCTCCCGCACCTCACGCTCGCGTATTTCCACGCCCTCGAAGGCTCGGAGGCGCCCGACGCGCTCGTCTCCGCCATAGAAAAACACCGCGACTGGCCGGTGGCGGAGATCGAGGCGAAGGAAGTCAAAGTGTCGCTCCTCGAACTCGACTCCGAATATCCGCGCCCCGAAGCACGAGCGCGGATAAAGCTCGGTCGGTAGGTTTCAGGAAAACCCATGACACCGAGTCCGAACCGCGCCTTCGAGTGCGACGCGGCTTCGTGGAGGCTTCGAGCGGTCGAGTCCGCGAGGCACGCGCCCCACGGAGAAGATCGCATGGAACGATGGACTCGGTATCACGGGCGCGGCTTTCGGTCGAGATTCCATACGTGCGGAGACACCGAGTTCGGGTGCGTGGTTTGGTCAAATTCCGCGAGTCATAGAAACCTTGCGGTGGAATGTTTCCCGGCGAGCCGCCATGCGTTCGGCCTCGATCCCCGCTTTTACCCGAAGCCTATTTCCCGACCACCTTCGGGGTGATGAGCCAGAGAAGCTCGCCGGAGCCGGGTACGATGCCTCCCTCGAAGCGGATGCACAACGCGCCGCCTTTTTTTATCCGGATCCCCATTCCGTCCCCATCCCCGCAAAGAAGGTACGAAGCAAGCTCATGAAGCTGCGGACGGTGCCCGACGAGCGCGATGGCATCATCGGACTCCGAAACATTTCCGAGGGCGATGGCGGCTTTCTCTGGCGGCACGTCCGGCCCCATCGCGGGAAGGGATTCCGGCTCGGGCCATCCGGCGGCCTCATGGAGGATTTCGGCGGTTCGCCATGCCCGCTCGAACGGACTGCTGAAAAGACGTGGCGCGTCCGGCGCGATGCGCCCGACCTCCTCCGCAACGCCCCGGAACCGCTCCTCGCCCTCCGGCGTGAGCGGGCGGAGCGAGTCGTCGGGCCACCGTTCATAGTCCCGGTCATGCGCCACCGCATGACGCACGAGATAGAGTTTCATACCATGCCCTCCGCGCGAAATCCGGGCGACAGCTTCGCATTTTCAGTCGGGTGGGAGCGGGGAGGCGCGTCGCTCCACGTTCCGCTCCGCTCGCTTCGGGGGGCCGGGCAAAACGAACGCCACTCCCGGAGCGGGCGACGGAGCCGTTTGAGTGGATCCCACATCATTCGCCCGCCGCGACCGGACGGGCTTTTTCCATCGCCCGGACGAGCCGCTTCCACCGCTTCCCTTTTATCTCCGAATAAGCCGCCGGAAACTCCTCGCGAAGCTCCGCGGCGAGCGTCTCGTACCGATGCGATATGCCGCCCATCGCAAAGACGGTTCGGGAGGATATGCCGCCGCCGCGCCTCTTTTTCGCGGGGAGGGCGAGTTCCCGAAGATGTGCGACGGCGACCTCGGCGTCTTGATGGTCGCCGAGGACATCTTGCAAAGTTTTGAGAGCCTTCGTGAGTTCCGCGGTCGGCTTCCCATATATCTTCGAGTGGAACTCGAGCGCGTACCGGAGCCGCTTCCCACGCTTCCGAAGCTCGTGGTACTCCTCGGCGGGCGAGTCTTTTTGGATGACGTCCCCGGCCTTCCGGAACTTCCGGTACCGCTTCGTTATGAGTTCCGGGCCGACCTCGACCACCGACCTCCGCGCGTATGTCGAACGCCGGGCGGGGCCGCGCCTCAAAAAGGCCGAGTATGCCTCGACGAAGCTCGTGTATCGGCGCGAATCGAGGGTGCGGAGCATGGATTTCCGGGCTTTCGTCCGCCGTTCTTCCAAAACTTCGCGGAGTTCCCCGAGGGGTTCGCGGTCGTCGGGGGCGGCTTCGGAGACCCATGCTTCGAGCTTTTCGAGTTGAACGTCGAGGTCGCGGACTTCTCCGAGCACGCCCGCTATCCACTTCAGTTCGTCGCGGAGTTTCTTCGAGCGGACGGGGAGCGCGGCCTTGAAAACTTGCATCGCCGCCCGCATCCGGCGGCTCGCGACCCGCATATCGTGAAGCTCCTCCGAGTCCTCTCCGATGCGCGTTCCCGGCTCGCGCGCCAAAAACTTCTCGAACTGCCCGCGCATCACCGCATACACGACCTCCCCGACGGAGAGCGAGGAAGATATTTCCGTCGGGCCGAAATCCGGTTCCTCGGGAGGCGAAAGCTCGCTGGCGAGGAGTCCGGCCTCGAACTTCGAGGTCGTCGCGGGCGCGAGGCGGCATCCCCGGCGAAGCTCCGCGACGAACGGTGAAACGTCGTCCACAGAACCTCGCTCGACCTCCACCTCGACGCGGCGCAGAACGGCGGGCGGCCCCCCCTCGACCAGAATCTCCGTCTCGTCGAGGGCGATCTCCGCGACGGCGATCTCCGCGACGGCGATCCCATCGGCAGTCGCACCATCGGCGTCCGTTCCGGCGTCCGCCCCGGCACGCGATCCGCCGTCGTTCGCTCCAGCGTTCGCCTCGGTACTCGCCACGTCCTCGTTCGCTCCGCCCGCGTTCATTATTTCCGCGTTCGCCTCGGCGGTCGCTCGGGCGTTCGCCCCGGCGACGTCCGGCTCGCTTTCTTCGCCTTTCCCTTCACCGAACGAGGCATCATATGTCCTTCTTTTCGTGTGGACTTCGAAGAGGGTGCGGAGTGATTTTTGTCCGGCGAGGGCGTGGACTCGCTCCCCGACCGGGCCGCCGGACTTCGGGAGGTTCGAGGGGTCTTTCGAGGCGAGAGGCTCGGATATTTCACGCCGCTTTTTCAGTCCCTCGCCGTCCTCTGAGGCGGAGACGAGCTTCATCGTCGCCTCTATTTTTCCGCCTTTTTCGCGGATGCGGAGCGCGTATCCGGCCCGGTACACGCGCCAGTCCTCGGTGTCGAGGTACGTGTCGGAAATCTCCCTCTCGCCGGATGGCGACACCGTCGCGCCGTTCGAGGAGAAGCGTGCCAGCCAGCGGGCGACGGGTCTCGCGTCGAGGGCGTCGAACTGCCACTCGACCTCCTCGTGGTCGGCGGTGGCGGGGGCTTCTCGGGGCTTCATGGCGCGGCGCACATTCCGGGATATGTTCCTTTTAGCGAATACCTTTTCGAGACGCGGCATTTTAGCAAATTTAGCGAAGTGTTATTCGCGCCACAGCGGGAAATGCGACTATCTCGCCACGCGGAAATGGTGTGTTTTGCGAACGTTTGGAGCGGGGATCCAACGACGAAAATTAGCCCGGCTCCTCCAAAAAAACCGCCTGGCTGTCCAATGGCTCCTCGCCCTCCGTCGGCTCGACGCGCTCGAAGGAGCCGTCCGCTTTGAGTTCCCACGAGTTCACGGTGTCGAGAAGTTGGAGGTCGAGGATGCGCCGGACCTTTTGCCGATGCGACTCCTCGCGCAGCGGGAAAACTTGCTCGACGCGCCTGTCGAGGTTCCGCTGCATGAGATCCGCGCTCCCGAGGTATATCTTCTCATCGTCCTCGCCATCGCCGAACGCGAAAATCCGGGCATGCTCGAGAAACCTCCCGACGAGCGAGACGACTCGTATGTTGTCGCTCACGCCTTCGATGCCGGGACGGAGGCAGCAAATCCCCCGGATGACAAGCTCCACTTTCACCCCGGCTTGCGACGCCTCGTAAAGAGCTTCGATGGTGCGCGGGTCGGTGAGCGAGTTCATCTTCGACGTTACGCGCGCGCGCTTTCCGGACCGCGCTTTCTCGGCCTCGGCTTCGATCATGCGTATGATCCCCTCCCGAACCCCGAGCGGCGCGACCATGAGTTCTTTGTATTCTTCCTGCTCGGAGTATCCGGTGAGATGGTTGAAAAGATCGGAGACGTCCTCCGCGAGCGCGGCGTCGTCCGTGAAGTACGAGAAGTCTGTATACACCCGCGCCGTCGAGGGATTGTAATTCCCCGTCCCGAGGTGGATGTACCGCCGAAGCCCACTCCCCTCCCGCCTCACCACGAGGCAAAGTTTCGCGTGCGTTTTCAAGCCCACGAGGCCGTATGCGACGTGGACGCCCTGCGATTCCAGCTTCCTCGCCCACCCGATGTTCGGCTGCTCGTCGAAGCGGGCTTTCAGTTCGACGAGGACGGCGACTTGTGTTTGCTCGTCGCGTGCGTCCGAGAGCGCCTCGGTGATCGGGGAGTTCGACCCGACGCGGTACAAAGTTTGCTTTATCGCGAGAACGTCCGGGTCGGAGGCCGCCGCCCGCACGAACTCGACGACGGGCGCGAACGATTCGTATGGATGGTAAAG
>JACDAJ010000224.1 GCA_013695475.1 Rubrobacter sp.
AATGTTGTGTGCGGGATGAAAATGTGGGCTGATATACTCCGGGGCGGATCCACTGGGGGCGTAGCCCAAGGGCAGAGGCAACGGACTTAAAATCCGTACAGTGTGGGTTCGAATCCCACCGCCCCTATGAAACGATTCGATTTCATCGGATCGTGTGCGATCTTCGCTTTGCTCCACGCTCAACCCGCTTCGCTTGTCGGTTTTTGTTTTGCTGACAAGCGAGTAGCGGTGTCGGCTCGTATAGTAAAGTTATCGTGCGATGGGGCAGCGTATCGAACATCGGACGGCTATGTTGGTGGACAGGCTGCGGGGGGAGTTCCCGGAGATACTGGCGGTGTACTTTTTTGGCAGCTTCGCGACCGAATATGAGCGGCCCGCGAGCGACGTTGATCTGGCTGTGTACGCCGGGACGCCCCTTGCGGCGGTGAGCCTCTGGGGTGTGGCTCAGCGGCTCGCGGCGGAGTCGGGGCGGAATGTGGACGTTGTGGATCTCGCGTCGGCCTCGACGGTGATGCGCGCGCAGGTGATACACGAAGGCGAGCGTGTCTATTGCGCGAATCAGGTGGCCTGCGAAACCTTCGAGGATTACGTGTACTCGTCATACGCCCGCCTCAACGAGGAGCGGCGGGGGATTTTGGATGACGTTCTCCGGCGGGGAAGCATCTATGGCTGACGATGTGGTTTTAAACAAGGCTGCCGTCATAGAGCGCTGTCTGAAGCGCGTCGTCGAGGAGTACGGGGGCGGTGAAGCCGACCTCGCGAGCGACTATACCCGGCAGGATGCCATCGTGCTAAACATACTGCGGGCTTCGGAGGCGTGTATAGACTTGGCGATGCATACGGCGCGGGTCGGGAGGCTGGGATTGCCTCAAGGGAGCCGGGAAGCCTTCGCTCTTCTGGAAGAGGCTGGCTGGATCGACGCACACCTCTCGCGCCGGATGCAAGCCATGGTGGGGTTCCGTAACGTGGCCGTCCACGACTACCAAAAACTCAATCTCGAGATCGTGAAAAACATCCTCGAAAATCACCTGAATGACTTTCGAGCCTTCTCCTCCGCGATGGTGAGGCGGGAAAATCAAGGGTCGTGAACCAGCCCGATCTCCGCCTCCCACTCCGTTAAATCCTCGTAAACGAAGCGCCGCCGTATGGTAATCTTTCCTCCTTATGCGGAGGATCCCGAAAAGCATTCGTAACCGATATACATATGCCGTTCTCGCCGGATTGGCAACGGGGTTGCTTGCGTTCGGGCTGTATTTGGCGACCCTCGCCCCGACGGTTCTCTATTACGAGTTGCCCGAGCTTCGGGATTCTTCGATGCTCCAGATCCGGGCCGCCATGCTCGGCATCGTGGACTATACCGGCTACCCGACGTACACGCTGCTCGGCAACTTGTTCACATACCTCCCCGTCGGCGACGTCGCGTACCGGGTGAACCTGTTTTCGGCGGTCCACGCCGCCCTCGCCGTCGGTTTCCTGTTCGGCGCCGGATACCTCCTCACGAAGCGCGTCGTCCCGGCGATGGCGGGTGCGGCGGCCTTCGCCGTGAGTCCGCTCCTGTGGAGCCAAGCCGTCGTCGCCGAGGTGTACTCCATGAACGCCACATTCGTCGCCGCCATATTGTTCGTATTGTTTTTGTGGCGGGATTCCCGCCGCGACCGATACCTTCTCCTCGCGTGCCTCCTCATGGGGCTTTCGCTCACTCACCACATAACGAGCGGATTATTGCTTCCCGCCGCGTTCCTCTTCGTCGCGCTCGCCGACTGGCGGAAGCTCGTCGAATGGAGGCTCGCGCTCAAAGGCGCGGGGCTTTTTCTTCTCGGCCTCCTTCCGTATTTATATCTCCCGATACGGGCTTCGATGGATTATTTGCCGAGGGGCTTCGTGTGGGGGCAGCCGCTCGTCCGGGAGCATCCCCCGAATACTTTGTATGGTTTTTACAACCTCGTGTCGGGCGGGCTGTGGAAGGAGAGGATGTGGGCGTTCGGCCCGGCGGAGCTTCCCGACCGGGTGGCGATGTATTTGAATTATCTTTACGGGGAGGTCGGACAGTTCCACGTCGCGCTCGTCCTCGTCGGGGTGGCGGGGGCTTTGTATCTCGCGTACCGCGACGCGGCCTCGGCGGTCGTGCTTTCGCTCCTTTATTTCGGGTGGGTGTTTTATTCGCTCGAATACGACATCGAGGACATCGAATACTATTTCATCCCGACCTTCCTCATCGTCTGCGCGTTCATGGCCGTCGGTTTCTCGGGGATTTTCGACGTCGCCGAAAGGCTCCTCCGACGCGCCCCGAACGCCGCGAGGCTCGGCGCGGGGGGAGTTCTCGCGGTGGTCGTCCTCGTTTCCCCCCTCACGGATGTGCGGGAAAACTATGCGGAAAACGACATGAGCGGGGATTACCGTGGGCGGGAGATCATGGACGCGGTGGCGGAGAAGGCCGGGCCGAACGCGACGATTCTCCACCACCGAAGCTCCCTCGACTACATGATCCTCGTCGAAGGGAGGCGCGAAGACATCCGCCTTGTCCCGTACCTCGAAGACCCGCACCCATACGGCGTCGGGCGCGGCATCCTCTCCGTGGAGGACGGCCCCGTATACATTCTCTTCCCCGGACGGACGAACACGCCATATTATCTCGGGGTGGACGTGAGCCGGAGCGTGTACCAGCGAGTCGGCTACGACCTCGCCCCGGTGGACGAGGGGGCGCTTCTTTACGAAGTCGTGCGCGAAGGGGAGAGGCCCGGAAAAGATCGCGGCGGAGAGCGTGAGAGGAACGTGGATCCCAGCCAGCCCGTGGATACGTGAGGTCGCTTCGCTCCGGTCATTGGTTTATGGTTGTCGGCATGTGCTTTTCAACCAATAACCAAAAACCAATAACCAAAAACCGGGAGCGCCAGCGACCATGACTGTTCGAGCGGATGTCGTCGGGAGCATGCTCCGTCCACCGGAGCTTTTGGAAGCCCGGGACGAGTATTTGTCGGGGGAGCTTTCCGCCCCGGATTTCAAGCGCGTCGAGGACGAGGCCGTCCGGCGGGCGATCAGGATCCAAGAAGAAGCCGGACTCTCCGTCGTCACGGACGGTGAGATGCGCCGCGAGTCCTTCCAGAGCCAAATGGTCGAGGCGACCGAGGGCTTCGGCGAGCATTCCATTGACTCGTACTTGTGGGGCGACTGGCGCGGCGACGACGAGACGGTCGGCGACAAAGCCACCGAAAGGCCGGAGGCGATGGGCGTCGTCGGAAAGCTCCGAAGGCGGCGGCACCTCTCCGTCGAGGAGTTCGTGTATTCGAGGGCGTGTACGGATAAAGTCGTCAAAATCACGCTCCCGAGTCCGTCTTTGTACGCTAATTTCTGGACGCCGGAGGTTTCGGGCGAGGCGTATCCGACGCTCGATTCTTTCCTCGAAGACGTCGCGGAGATTTTGCGCGGCGAGGTCGAGGAGCTTGTGCGGCTCGGGGCGGAGTACATTCAGATTGACGCGCCGCATTATCCGCTTCTCCTCGATCCGGCGACGCGGGAGTTTTACGAGCGCCGGGGATGGAACCTCGACCGATGGCTCTCCCGAGGCGTCGAACTCGACAACTTCGTCATGGAAGGCCATCCCGGAGTCACGTTCGCCTTCCATCTCTGCCGGGGAAACCAGGGAAGCCGCTGGCTCGTCTCCGGCTCGTACGAGCCACTCGCCGCCCGCGTCTTCGGCTCCATAAACGCCGAGCGGCTCATGCTCGAGTACGACGACGAGCGGAGCGGGGGCTTCGAGCCGCTCTCCCACATACCCGACGGCAAAACCGCCGTCCTCGGACTCGTCACCACGAAAAGCGGCCGCCGTGAAACCCCCGAAGAACTCGAAGGAGGCATCCACGAAGCCTCGAAATACATCCCCCTCGAACGCCTCGCCATAAGCCCGCAATGCGGCTTCGCGACCTCCATCGTCGGCAACTCCCTCTCCTTCGAGGACGAGGAGAACAAACTCCGCGTCCTCGCCGAAACCGCCGGACGGGTGTGGGGATAGCGGTTTCGCTTCGCTCACCCGGACTCCGTGTCATGGCCTTCGCGGCGGAGGAGACGAATGATCGGATTCCGTGTCGCGCCGAGGCCGGGTGGTCGCTTCGTTTGCCCTCGCAGTCGTATATGGCCCGGCCGCGCCGTTCACGCGGAGTCCTTTGACCGGACTCGCTCGATCATGGACTGTGCGCGATCTCCGTATTCACAGCGATGCCGAATCAAGATGAAATCCTCGCCCGACGCGTCGCATCGGTTCGTCGTGAAAACGCATCATGGCCGTCACCGGCGGAGGGTGCGGCTCCGGCACGTATGAAGCGCTTTGCGAAAAGGCCGACCTTTGTGGAAAAGAAAGCCCCTCCTCATAGCGGGTCGCGCGAGGATTGTCCCTCACGAAGCCCGAGCATTCCGCGTGTCAGCATTTCAGCAAAAACAAAAAATCTGACATGATGGCACGCCAACTGCGGAGTTCATGGAAGTCGGCTCGCCTCGCCAGCGAGGCTCCGTCCGAGAACCCCGGCCTGTCCGGGACTGTGTTTCCCGATGCCGGAACATGACGCCCGAAGCCCACATCGCAAAGTCCCGATGCTTCCGGAATTCGCTGTCACGCAACCTGTTTTAATTCGGGAGTGTGTGTTATGGGAAGTCAAACCGGATCCGGGTGAATGGTTCCATGCTCGGCGAGTTCGGGAGTCGGGAGCCGCTCGCTCCGTATCCGGCTTTGCCGCCTCCGGCTTCGCTCGCTTCGGGATTGGGGAGTCGAGGAAAGGCGAACACGGCTTTCGGGAAGCGATTAACCTGGTTCCATATCAAACCGTCCGCTGGCTTTCGCCGCCACAGAAAAGTGCCGCTCACAATTCATGAGCGACGCTATTCATCGCCGGGGCTGGCATATCCCCGCCCGGCGCCGTCCGCGAAAAGCCGATGCTTTACCCGATGAACCTCCGTGCCGTGACGAGGATGCACACGACGAGGGACGACGCGCCGAGGGCGCCCCCGAGCGGGAGTCCGCCCGTGTCCGGGAGAACCGTCATCCCGACGGATGCCATCGCCTCCGAAGGCTGTTCGGAGCGGCGCTCGGAGCCTTCGCCGGACTGTCCGGCGCTTTGGACGGCGGCTTCGTCCGCGGCTCCGTCCTCGACGCTCGGAACCGGTATCTCCTGCGCCTCCGAGGCCGGAGCGGCTATTTGCGGCTCCGGCGAAACCGCGCCGACGGACATGGCTGCAGTCGAGGCCGGAGTCGAAGTCGAGGACGGAGACGGAGCCTCGGTCGTCGTCGTTGTCGGCGATGCCGCCGGGGTCGAGGTCGGAGATGGAGGCGGAGCCTCGGTCGCCATCGTTGTCGTCGGAGTCGCGGTCGGGTTTGGCTGGGGAGGTTCGGCTTGGAGGGAGGCTGTCTCGGCCTCGGCCTGGCGGGCCTCTTCGCCGTATTGATCCGCCGCCGCCCGGAACCGATCGGCGTTCTCCAGATATTGATCCGTCGCTGACGTTCTGGGTGTGCCGTATTCGTCATCCTCGTCGTATTGATCGGATGCCGCGCCATCTTCGTATTGCTCGGATATTGTCGTTTCATCGGCGGTTTCCGGCGTGTCGTACTGCTCGTCGGACGCGGTCGGCTCCGTCTCCGTGTCGTACTGCTCTTCGGATGCGGCTGGTTCCGTCTCCGTCTCCGTGTCGTATTGCTGGTCGGACGCGGGTTGATCCACGGTGTCGTCGTACTGCTCGTCGGCGGCTGTTTCATCCTGTGTCGCGTCGTCGTTTTGCTCGGCCTGCGCGGTCGGCTCTTCTTCGGCGGCGGGTTCGTCCGACGACGGCGGGGCCGCGCCGACTGGCGAAGCCGAGGGGTCCACTTCCGCCCCGAATACGGTCGTCCAATATGGGACGCCGCCGATGTTCACCAGCCCGACGCCGACGACCGAATAACCCCCGAGCATCGCCGCGTTGTGGCTCGGCGAGTTGCGCCACGCCTCGAAGACTTCTTGCGGCGTGGCCTGCCCGTAGGCGAGGTTCTCAGCCGTGAACGTGTTGTAATCGTAGCCTTCCTGCGCTGCCCGCTCCGAATGCCCCGACCCCGGCTGATAGTACGAACTTTGCACGGTGTCGTGGGCGAAGAAGCCGTACGTCCCCATATCCTCCGAATGCCGCTCCGAAGCCACCGAGAGCGGCGACGAGAGCGAGAGCGCCCCGAGGCCGTTCTCTTGGCGGTACGCGTTTATAAGCTCGACGGTCTCCGTCTCCGCCGCCTCGTAACTTTGAGCCTCCGCCTTCTCCGCGGCTCCGCCGAGAAATACGGCGAAAACCCCGAGAACGGACAGCACCGTGACGGCAAGCCATCTTGTCCTTCGCATGATCCCCCTCCAACTATTCGCTTTCCATGCCGCCCCGAGCGTCCCTTCAACCACAGCCCGAGACCGACGCAATCCGGCATTTAACGGGGCTTTTCGCCGTGTCAAGCCACGCGAAAAGACTCGATCTCTCCTTTAGCCATTCCCTTTGTCTAACGTTGAAGGTTAATGGGAAGGGTGGTTTCGGGGGTGATGCCGGGGGCTTTGCCGAGCCGTCTCGCGGGTGGGCGGGCAGGCTTGTTTCTATGCTATCTTTTACGGGTGAAAGGTGCGTTATTGAAAAGTTCTTCGGGTGAAAGCCCCGCCATCAGCGGGGTTTTCGCGTGGGTGGCCGGGGTGGGTGTGGCGTTGTTCGCGTTCTTTTTGTATGTGGCGACGCTCGCGCCGACGGTGCTTTATTACGAGCAGCCGATACTCCTCGATTCGGCGATGCTCCAGGTTCAGGCGATAGTCCTCGGAATACCGGGCGGGACCGGAAGCCCTTCGTGGGTGATGCTCACGCACCTTTTCACATATCTTCCGGTGGGAGACCCGGCGTACCGCACGAACCTCTCCTCGGCGGCGTATTCGGCGGCGGCGGCGGGGCTTGTGTACGCGG
>JACDAJ010000228.1 GCA_013695475.1 Rubrobacter sp.
TAGGAAGCCGCTGATTTAATGGCCATCTTCGGTCGCCGGATGTAGCATCGTGGCACCCTCGAAAAGGAGCCTCCCGCATGATGCGCCGCCGCAGCGACCTGCCTCCCACAGACCCCCAACCGTGGTCGGAGTTGATCCCCGCCGACTCGTTCCACGCCCGGCTCGCCAAATGGAAGGATGTCCTCGTGGACGACGAGGATTACACCCCGCTCTACAAGGACTCGCCGAGAGGCAGACCATCCATCCCGCCCTCGATCGTGGTTCTCGCCATGCTGCTTGAGTACCACGACGACTGCTCGGACTTCGAGGCCGAGCAAAGGATGCGCTTCGACCTGAGATGGAAACACGCCCTCGGACTCGGATTGGGGGACGAGGGTTTCGACGCGACGGTTTTGTGTCGCTTTCGGCGCAAACTGCTCGAGCGGGGTCTGGAACGCTCCCTGTTCGAGCGGCTGGTGAAGGCGGCCAGGGAGGCGGGACTCATCGCCAAGGACGCCGCGCAGCTTCTGGACAGCTCCCACATCCTCGGAGCCGCAGGGGCGAGGGACACCTACACCCTGATCCGGGGTGGCGTCAGGAAGTTGCTGCGCTCGCTCGGATACTCTGCCGCGAACAGGGGCGGGCTTTCGGATCGGCTGTGGTGGTACATCGACCCCGACGCTCCCGAGAAGCCCGAGATCGACTGGTCCGACCCAGAGGAGCGCGCCGCGCATCTTAAGGAGACCGTCTCCGACGTGCGTCAGGCGCTTTCGCTGACGGAGGGCGCGGCGGACGCGAGTCCCGCGGCCAATGAAGCCGCCGCGCTACTTGAGAAGATCGTCTCCGACGACGTGGAGGAAGGCCCGCCCCCGCCACCGAAGCGCAAGGGTCGACCACCCAAGGTGAAACCCGGGACGAAAGAAGAAGAGTCTGATCGGTCGGCATCCCCGGAGCAGCGGCGGGAGACGCCCTCCTCCGATCATGGTCCGAGGCTGCGCCGGGGAGTGGCGAAGAATCGTGTTTTGAGCGTGGTAGATCCCGAGATGCGCTGCGGCCACAAGTCCAAGCGCCAGGCGTGGGCGGGGTATAAGGTACACATCGCTGAGGAGCCGTACACTGAGATCATCACCGAGGTGGGAGTTCGTCCGGCCAACGAATACGACGCCTCGGCCGCCTTTCCGATCATGGAGCGCCAAAGAGGGTCCACGGGGCTCAGGCCGAAGGAGCTTCTGTGCGACGGGGCCTACGGCTCGGCGGATGTGCGCGCCGAGTTGAAGAAGCTGGGGGTGGAGGTGGTGGCCAAGCTCAGGCCGCTCACCGACACCGGACATTTCCGCAAGGACGAGTTTTCGGTGGATCTCTCGGCCAACGGCGGCGAGGGGAGCGTGACCTGCCCTGCGGGCGTCACGACCACCGACTTTCGCATGGCCCGCGACGGATACTACCGCCCCGTCAAGCTCTTCCGCTTTCCGAGAGAAGTGTGCGACGGATGCACGCTCAAGGAGCATTGCCTGGGCGGCCCGGGCGGCAGGGCGACAAATCCGGTGCGCATCCCTCCCGGCAGACAGGTTCAGATGCACTACCATGAGCAAGTGCTGCAAAAAGCGCGCGCCGAGCAAAAGACCACCGAGCAGAAGAAGGCGCTGCGGGATAAGCTGCGCCCCCGGGCAAAGGTGGAGAGGAAGGTCTCCGAGGTCTTGAGGCTGCACGGACTGAGGCGGGGGCGATACTTCGGAGAAGAGAAGACCGATCTGCAAGCGGTGACTACGGCGGCCATGGTGAATACGAAGAGGCTGCTCGTTCTGAGCGAGGGAAACGCCGAACTCGCCGAGGTTTTGAGGAGCGGACTCGCTGCCTGAAAGGGATCGCGGGCGTGCATTCGCCCCATGCATCTTCGATTAAATCAGCGGCTTCTTAGCTCGGCTATCCGGCGAGGTATGCGGAGGGAGAAAGGATGAGGATGCCGCCCAAATATTCTCCGTAGTACGGGCCGAAGTGTTTTCGGTCGCTGGTTATGAGGTGCGAGGCGTTCGCGGAGATCGCCATGAGAAGCACGGGCCAGTCTTTTTCCGGCAGCTTTACGTGAGCGAGTTCCGGATGGTCGGAGCGATGAGCCGATTGCCGGACGAGGCTCGTTGCCTCGACGAGCTTTTCGAGTTCCCGAATTTGCGAGGCTTCGGCGAGGTTTCTTCGGGCTTCTCCGACAACATAAGGCGAGGAAAGCAAAACTGCTCGCTCGACGGGGATCTCCCAGAATTCTCTCAGCTTCGACCTCGGTCGGTAAGCCGCCGAAAATAGAACGTTCGCGTCGAGGAAAAGGCGATCCAAAGAATTGCTATGCCGGCTTGTCGTGAGGAATCGAGTCGGGATCCACGCCGAGCTTTCTTGCCTCGTCGCGGGCGTCTTCGTAATCTTCCTCGCCTATCGCACTTTGAAGGAGGAACTCCGCCTTTCTCTCCGGTGTGTATATCTCGACCGGAACGGCGACCGCTGGGCGGATCAAAACCCCTTCGTCCGTCTCCTCCGCCACCACCAAAGAACCTTCCTCGATCCCGAACCGCTTCCTCAGTCGCGACGGAATGACAATGGCCCCTCGCTTCCCAACCTTGCTCGTCTCCATGCTCGAACCTTCCGCCCGACAGTCAGACAATCTGGCACAAAAGCCATCTTAGCACAGGTTATCGGCGAAAGACCGCTACGAGCCGGGTGCCTGTCTAGCTCGGCTCCCCCGCCATCGCGGGCCTCGTATTCTCGATGAGGAAGGCGACGACATCGAGGAAGTCGCCGCTCTCGTCGTAGATTTTCCTTTGTTTTTGCGCTCCGGTTCCGCCTTCGACTATTTCGAGCGTGTGCATGAGTTCGTCTTCGCATGCGAGATCCTGTGCGTGTTCCTTCAAGTTTTCGACGAGCGAGCGGGCGAGTTCGGGGGCGGGTATGGAACGCCTCTCGGAGATGCTGAAAAAGGCGGCGTCCATGCCGTGCCGCGACGCCCGCCATTTGTTTTCGAGGCCGAGTTCGCAGTTGTATGGGCCTTTCGGAGCGTCGCCCTCGATGGCTCGGGCGACGATGCACCTCGTCAATGCGGTGAGGGCCACCGTCTCTTTCAAGCTCGTTTGCGAGTCGAGGACGCGGAGTTCGATGGTTCCGAACTTCGAGTGCGGGCGGACGTCCCACCAGCAAAACGTATAGTCGTCCATAGCGCCCGACTCGACCATGAGATCCACATATTCCTCGAACGCCTCATAGTCCGGGAACGCGGGCGGCATCCCGGAGCGGGGGAAGGTCTCGAAAATCTTCACCCGGCTCGACTCGAAGCCCGTGTCCATCCCCTGCCAAAACGGCGAATTCGCGGAAAGGGCGAGGAGGAGCGGGGCTTGCTCGGCGAGCCGATTATGCGCCTGGATCGCCTCCTCCGGCCCCGGCACCGAAACATGCACATGCTGCCCGAAGATGACCTCCCGCGACGCGACCCACCGGAGAGTCTCGATGACTTGGCGATACCTTTCGTGGTCGGTGATTTTCTGCTCGCGGTACCTCGAAAAGGGATGCGTCCCCGCCGACGCCAATGAAGCTCCGCACGCCGCCGTCCACGAGCCGACGCGGGTTCGGAGTTCGCGGAGGACTTTCTCCACTTCCTGAACGGACTCGCACGGCGGAGTCTTTATTTCGAGGACGGATTGGAAAAGTTCGTATGAGACGGCTTCGCGGAGGTCTTCGGGGAGGCGGGACATTATCTCTTCGATCTTCGGGACGAGTTCGCCCGTGGCTCCGTCCACGATGCAAAGTTCCTCCTCGACCCCGAGGGTGTATCGGGCGTTTCCGCCAACGAACTCCACCGGCATGACGTCTTCCTCCTTGTGTCCGGTGTCCGAAGCTCCGGCTATTATTATTGGCTATTCGTTAGCCGAGAGCCTCTTCGATCCAACCCTCGAATACCGCTCGGGGAGCCTCGCCCGAGTGCGCCCCCACAACCTCGTCCTCGCCATTCAAAACATACACCGTCGGATACCCTGGGACATTGTATTCGCCGCCAAGCTCCGGCTGGTAAATCGCCGGACTCTCGATGTCATACGTCTCGACGAACTGGCGCACGGCCTCCGCGTCGTCGCCTTGCTGGCCGTCAATGCCCGCCATGACGACGTCGAGGCCCTCGTACTCGCTCTCGAGTTCGCTGATGACCGGAGCCTCGTTCTGGCAGTGCGGACACCACGAAGCGAAGAAGACGAGCATCGTCGCGTCGCCTTCGCCGCCGCCGAGCGAGACGTTTCCGCCGCCGTTCACGTTCTCACCGGAGAACTCGGGAACCGTTTCTCCGGTCGGGATGAGTCCTTGGTCGTTGGCGGTGAAGTTCTCGGCGTCGCCGCCCCCGCTTCCCGCGCTCGTAAGCGCGAGAACGGATATGACGGCGATGGCGACCACCGTGAACCCGCCCAACGCGAGGATGAGTGGGCGGTTCGAGCCGGACGCGGATTTGAGTTCCTTGTCACCGATCTTCCGCCCCGATTTCTTGGGACCTTTGTTCGACAAAGTATTGCGAGCCATAGAAAAGACCTCTTCGTAGATTAGCGTCGTGAAGCGAAATGATATAGTAGCCGCCGTCATGGTTAAAGGCCAAATCACAAGCCGGAACGCGAGCCGCCGGGAAGCGGCATATTTTGCGTAAATTCCTCTCGAACTCATACGCCGTGCTCGTCTCCCGCCTCATCCTCGGCGGCGTGTTCATAGCGGCGGGGATACCGAAGATCCTCGACCCCGGAACCTTCGCCGCCGCCATCCGCTCATACGAACTCGCCCTCCCGGAATGGTTCGTGTCTTTCTCGGCGTACGCGCTTCCATACGCCGAAGTCCTCATCGGCTTGTATCTCATTGTCGGCCTCTTCACGAAACCGACGGCGTGGATAACGACCGCGCTCATGGTCGTCTTCACCGTCGCGCTTTTGCAAGGAGCCGTCCGCGGCCTCGACATAAACTGCGGATGCTTCGGAGCGGGCGAGGAGTCGTCGAACCTTTGGCTCGCGTTTTTGCGGGACATCGGCCTCATCGCGCTGTGCATCCACATCGTCATCGCCCCGCTCGGGCGGGTGGGCGTGGACGCGCTCCTTTTTCGCCGCGGCGAGTCTTCCGAACCCTCCGAGCCTTCCGAAGCTTGACCCGGCGAACCACGGTTTTATGCCGCTTTTCGGGTGAAAATCTCGGGCATCGAATCTCATCGGCACCGAAAACCCCACACGTATTCCCGGCGACGCACTCGTCCGGTTTTGCCTCTCGGCGCGGGGCGTGTGGCGAAGCCGATTCCCTCCACCGCTCGCCCGCCGAAAACTGGAACTCGGTCGGGGTTCAGAATGAGCCATGATGGGAGGGAGCCGGTCGAAAGATTCCATCGCTCGCGGCTGCGCGGGTGAATGAAATATCGGATCCGGCGGGAGAAGCACGTTTCAGCGCGGAGGCGTTCCTTCTTCGACGGAGCGCGACTTCCGAAGCCTGACTTGCGCGAGAACCGCCCCGGAAATCACGAGGAATGCGCCGAGTATTTTCAGAGCCGTCAATTCCTCCGCGAGGAAAACCGCCCCGACGAACCCCGCCACGACCACCTCGACGGTCGCCACGATCGATGCCTGTCCCGCTTCGATCCTCTTCAACCCCGTCGTATAAAGCGCATACGCGAAAGCAGTCTGAACGAGCGCGGAAACAACGAGAAGAACATATGCCCCGGCGGAAAGCCCCGCCAAAGTATCGAGCGTCGGAATGGCGGCGATGAAAAGGACGACCGCCCCGATCCCGAGCATATAACAATTTATGACATGCGCCGGAAGCCGCGCCGTGAGTGGCTTCCCGATCACCGAATACATAGCGAACGAAAGCCCCGCCCCGAGTCCCGTAAGCACCACGAAAGTCCGAATGTCGAGGGAGGAAAGGTCATAAGCTCCGACCACGAGGCCGATCCCCGAAGCCGTCAAAAGCAGCGCGGCAATGCGGATGAAAGTCAGCGACTCTTTCAAAAATATTCGAGCGAAAATCACGACGAACGCCGGGGAACTATAAAGAAGAACCGCCGCCGTCCCGACCCCGCTCTCCCCGATCGTATAAAAATAAAGCAAATAAAAGCACCCGATCGCAACCACCCCGAGCGGCACGAGAGAATAAAGTTCCCGCCCCCGGACTTTCAGGCTGGAAATCTTCCCCGTCAAAATGACGAAAGCGAGAACCACGAGAAACGCCCCGCCCGCCCGAGTGAGAACCAAAGCCTCGAACGAAACCCCCTCGCCATAAACAACCCGAGCCACAAGCCCGAGCGTCCCCCAAATAGCCGCCGCCGAAGCGACGAGAAAAATCCCGACGAGCCGTTCGCGAGCGTCGTTCGGAATGGCGGTCATGTCGCTTCGCGGGCGGCTTCGCCGCCGTTATTGGTAATTGGTTTTTGGTTGTTGGTTTTTTGTATTTGCCAATAACCAATTACCACAAACCAATAACCAGAGCGGAGCCGAAGGCGGAGCGACCCCCTCAATGCCGGTCGAGCTTCCGCCCGATCTCTTTCAAACTCGTCCGGTAGCAAATCGAACGCCCATGCGGACACGTCGCCGGAAGCCGACTCGTGAGCCAGCTTTTTATGAGAGCCTCCATCTCCGGCTGCGAAAGGCGATCCCCCATCTTCACCGCCGAATGACACGCGATCGTCGCGAGTATGTGATCTTCGCGCCGCCGTCCGGGGTCGGTGCCGGAGATGGCCGCCAATGCGTTTTTGAAGGCTCCGACGATGTCCCGATCCGCGAGCGTGGAAATTACCGCCATCACCCTCACCGACCTCGGGCCGAACGGCTCGGCCTCGAAACCATACACGGCGAGTTCTTCGAGGTTCCCGGCGGCGAGTTCCGCGTCGCCGGGTGAAAGCTCGACGACCTCGGGAACGAGGAGGCTTTGTATGCTCGCCGGGTTCTCCGCGTCGTGGAGGCGGTCGAGGATGGCGCGTTCGTGGGCGACGTGCTGATCCACGACCCACATCGCCTCCGGCTCCTCCACGAGTATGTACCCTGCCCCCAATTGCCCGATGACCCGGAGTTCTTCGAGTCTCGGCAACGCGCCCCGTTCCGGCAATTCTTCGGCAGCGAGCGGAGCCTCGGCGCGTTCCTTCGTCGGCTTCGAGGCGGCGTATATTTCCTCCCGGACTTCTCGCAAACTTTTGCTCGTCCCGGACGAATATGCGACCGAGCTTTCGGCGGCCCGCGCGGCAGCGTATTCGTTGTCTTTCGGGCGGTATTCGGGGGGTGGGGCGAGGCGGTCTTGTGCGAAGGCCCGCTCCGATGTCCTCGGGGCGGACGAGGCGTTCGGGGGGCGCCACTCGATGGCGGAGCGGACGGCGGCGGCGATGGCGGCTCGGGCGGCGCGTTCGTCGGAGAAGCGGATGATCTGCTTTGTCGGGTGGACGTTCACATCCACGCGGCGGGGATCCACCTCAATCTCCACGGCGACCGGGGGATACCGCCCCCCCGGAACCGTCGCCCGATACGCATCGTCGAGGCCGCGATGGAGGTTGTCGCCTCTCACCCATCGCCCATTCACTGACACCGTCTGATGCGAACGACTCCCCTCCGTCAAACTCGGAAGCGCGGCATACCCCGAAATCTTGAAAGCCCCCGACTCATACTCGACCTTTCGGAGGGCGCGTGCCTTCGCCACCCCTTGAATTTGCGCGAGGCGTTCGAGGAGGTCGCCCGCCTCGGGGAGCGAGAGATAATCCCGGCCCTTCTCCGTGAGACGGAACGCCACCTTCGGATGGGCGACGGCGATGTGTGTGAGCGTCTCGGTGATGGAGGCTCGCTCCGGACGCGAGCCTTTCAAAAAAGCGCGACGTGCCGGGACATTATAGAAAAGGCGATCCACGAGGACGGTCGTGCCTTTCGGGGTTCCGGTGGCGGAGATTTCGGCGTCCGAACCACCGTCCACGACGACCTTCGTTCCCGCTCCCTCCCCGGTGGATGTCGTTATTTGGAAAGCCGAGACGCTCGCGATGGATGGCAAAGCCTCGCCCCGGAAACCCAAAGTATTCACGGCTTCGATGTCTTCGACGGCGGAGATTTTGCTCGTCGCATGCCGGAGGACGGAGAGTTTCGCGTCTGCGGGGGGCATGCCATTCCCGTTGTCGCGGATCAAAATCCTCGACGTTCCGCCGTCTTCGAGTTCGACTTCGATGCGGGTGGCTCCGGCGTCGAGGGAATTTTCGACGAGTTCCTTCACCACGGAGGATGGCCGATCCACGACCTCCCCCGCGGCGACTTGTTGCGCCACTCTCGCATCGAGAACTTTTATTCCCATACTCCCGGAAGATTGTACCGACCTCGCCCGGTTTTCCCACGACGGTGTGTGTAGAATCCGAGCCTGTGAAAGAATCGAACGGACAAGAAAACCCCGGACTCCCGCTCGGCGAGGTCGAAAAGCTCATCGAACTCCTCAAAGAGAGCGGCGTCGGGGAAATCCGGGTCAAGAAAGGCGACCTCGAAATCTCCGTGAAGGCGACGCCGGAAGTTCCCGCACCGCCAACCGCCTCCGAGCCGCTTCGCCACCCGGACGCGGAAAGCTCGCCCTCCGCGGAGTCGAACGGCTTCCACACCATAAAATCGCCGCTCGTCGGGACTTTCTACCGCGCCCCCGCGCCGGGCGAGGACACCTTCGTCGAAGTCGGCGACAGCGTGAAGGCCGGGCAAACATTGTGCATCGTCGAGGCGATGAAGCTCATGAACGAGATCCCCGCCGACGTCTCCGGTGAGATCGTGGAGATCCTCGCCGAAAACTCGGCCGGAGTCGAGTACGACGAGCCGCTATTTCGTATCAAGCCGGAATGATGGTTGCTTCGGTTGCTCCGGTGAGGACGCTTCGCTTCGTGAGGTCGGGAGGCACTCGCTTCGCTCGTTTCGTGAGTCGGGATTCCCTCGACCCTCTTTGTACGCATACCTTCGCTTTCTCGCCCGAAGAATCCTCGACCGAGGCGGGGAGCGATGTCGTATCCGGGCTTTGCCGCACGCCCTTACCGACTCACGACTTCACTATCTCACGAAGCGTCGCGGAGCGACCATGAATAAAGTCCTCGTCGCGAACCGGGGCGAAATCGCCCTCCGGGTCATCCGGGCTTGCCGCGAACTCGGGGTGCGCTCCGTCGCGGTGTATTCGACAGCCGACTCGGACTCCCTCCACCGGATGCTCGCCGATGAAGCTGTGTGCATCGGCCCCCCGCCAGCCGCCGGAAGCTATTTGAATATTCCGGCGATCATCTCCGCCGCCGAATTGACCGGGGCGGACGCCATCCATCCGGGATACGGGTTTCTCGCGGAGAACGCCCGGTTCGCGGAGATATGCGAGCGGGTCGGGATCAAGTTCGTCGGCCCGTCAGCCCGCGTCATCTCGATGATGGGCGACAAAGCGGCGGCGAGAAGCGCCGCGAAAGAGGCCGGAGTCCCGATTTCCCCCGGCTCCGACGGACTGTGCGAGAACGTCTCGGAGGTGAAGAAGGTCGGCGCGGAGTTCGGGTACCCGCTCGTCATAAAGGCGAGCGCGGGCGGCGGCGGGAAGGGGATGCGCGTCGTCCACTCGGAGGGCGAGGTGGACGCGGCTTTTTCCGAGGCGAGTCGCGAGGCGGGGGCGAGTTTCGGGGATGGGTCTCTTTACGTCGAGCGGTATCTCGAAGAATTGCGGCACATCGAGGTTCAAGTTTTGTCGGACTCTTTCGGGGGGACGTTCGCGTTTCCGGAGCGGGACTGTTCGGTGCAAAGGCGGCACCAAAAACTCATCGAGGAGTCGCCCGCACCGGGTTTGCCGGAGAAAGACCGTGAAGGACTCATGGATTCCGCCGCCTCTCTCGTCGAGTCGCTCGGGTACGAAGGAGCCGGGACGGTGGAGTTTGTATATTCCGGGGGAGAATTCTATTTCATCGAGATGAACACGCGGCTGCAAGTCGAGCATCCGGTGACGGAGATGGTCTCCGGCGCCGATCTCGTCTCCGAGCAGATCCGCATCGCCTCCGGCGAAAAGCTCGACGTCCCGAAAAGAGCCTCATCCCCCGACGGCCATGCCATCGAGTTCCGGATAAACGCGGAAGACCCGAGGCGGAATTTCCTCCCGCAAGCCGGCCCGGTGGAATTTTACAATCCGCCCGGCGGCCCCGGTGTCCGGGTGGATTCGCACCTTTACGCGGGATACAAAGTGCCGCCGCACTATGATTCTCTCCTCGCCAAGCTCATCGTGCATGGCAAAGACCGGGACACGGCGCTTCGGCGTGGGACTCGCGCTTTGGACGAGTTCGCGATCTCTGGTCTCGAGACGACTTTGCCGCTCCATCTCGCCATTTTGGAGGACGAGGGGTTTCGGCGGGGCGGGGTCTCGACGCATTTTCTTTCGGGGAGGGAGCTTATGAACGGCGGAGGCGTTTTGCGGCTTTCGCCAGCCACGCCGGAAGATGGCGGCGCTTCGGCGTAGTTTCGTCCGGGACTTTGTCCGCTTTGTCCGGCTTCGGCGGGTTCGGGTCGGTTCCCACCCCGTCCATGCGGTGTACCCACAGTTCGTTCACGAGGACGAGGAGGGCGGCGGTGAGCGGGACTGCGAGAAGAACGCCGATCAGTCCGTACAAAGTTCCCATTATGAGTATGGCGAAGATGACGACCGCGGGATGGAGGGCGACGGCGCGGCTCATTATTATCGGCTGGAGGAGGTATGACTCGACGCCTTGTATGACGAGGTACGCGGCGACGACCCATATGGCGAGAACGGGGTCGTTGACGAGCGCGATGATGGCGGGCGGTATGAGGGAGATGAGCGGCCCGACGTACGGGACGAAAGAGACGACGGCGGCGAAGATCCCGAGCAGGAGCGCGAACGGAACCCCGATGATGAACAACGCGATCGTCCACAATGTCCCGATTATGAGCATCGAGGTGAGTTGTCCGAGGAACCAGCTTTGAACCGTCGAGTACATCGAGAAGAGGATCGAACGCACGCCCTCCCTTTTGCCCGCCGGGAATACGGCGACGAAGCCATTCACGAGCGGCTTCGGGCGGAGGACGGCGTATATGGTCGCAATGAAGACGACGGCCCCGAGTGAGAGGGCGTTCGCCACCCCCGCCCCAAAGTTGGCGACGGTGGAGAGGGCGCCGCCGGAGAGGAAGTTTCGGGCGGAGTCAATGAGGCTTTGCGGATCGAGGCTGACGGGGAGTTCGAGGCCGAGGCGGCTTTGCGCGTCGCGGGCGAAATCTTGCGTGCCTTCGATGAGCGCCGGGATGGTTCCGGCGAGTTGCACGGCCTGGTTTTCGACCGTCGGGGCGAGGGCGGCGACCAGGGCGACGAGAGCCACGAGAAGCGCGCCCATCACCACGAGCGTTCCGACGCCCCGGCTCCAGCCGCGCTTTTCGAGGGCGTCCACCGGGCCGCTCACGATGATGGAGAAAAGCATCGTCAATAAAAGTACGAGCACGACGACGGCGATCTCGTACACGAGGTATCCGAGGAGGAGGATGGCGAAAACCAGCCCGATCCCGACATACACCCGCCGCTCGCTGGCGCGCTCCGCCTCGCGTTCGTTCGCGGTTTCTCCGGTTCGCTGCGGCGCCTTGTTTCGCTCTTCGGGTTTCAACGTGCGATTATTCTATCCCCTCGCCCCACTCGTGCTATCTTTTGTCCCTGTCCGAGATACCCAGGGAGCTTGTTTTTTTGGCGGAGAAGTCTGAAAAAAAGACCGGGCAAGAAATTGTCCCGGATCCGATGACGTTCGGGGGGATGGCCCGCTTCGACGGCCTCGACCTTTTCGGCCCGCATTTCATGAGCGTCGCGTATAAAAAACGCGGCGACATCCACGTGAACGTCGAGCCTTCCCGGATAAACCCCCCGAAGAACGAGACGGTCCTCGCTTTGTCGCGCCTCCCCATAATCCGGTCGTTCTTTTTCTGGGGGCGGCTGATTTGGCAGGTCGGAGGCTCTTTGTGGACGCTTCTTTTCATCGCCGCGACGCTCGCCGTCCTTTGGCTCGTGGTTTCCCTTTTCGAGTTCGGGAGCGGCACGGGCGGGGCGGCGGGCGGCCTCTTCGAGTTCCTCGCGATATTCCCGATCCTCCCCGTCCTCCTTCTTTTCTTCCTCGTGATGCGCTTCACCTCCATCGGCCGCTTCCACGGCGCGGAGCATAAAGTCGTCGCCGCATACGAGAGGTATGGCGAGGTCACCATGCAAAACGCCCGCGTGTCGAGCCGCCTCCATCCCCGGTGCGGGACGAATATCCTCGTATACATTCTCGCCGCCGGACTTCTCGACCCGCTTTTCGGGTCGTGGATCTACGCCATCCTCCAATTCATCCTCATCTCCGAAGCATGGTTCCTTTTCGGGCAAAGCAAAATCTCCATCGCCGTCGGAAACTTCTTCCAAAAACACTTCACGACCACCGAGCCACGCCGGGCCGAACTTGAGGTCGCCGTCGAATCCATGAACCGCCTCCTCGCCGCGGAGAAGGGCGAGACAGGCGGCATCGTCGCCACGGTTCCGGCGCGATTTTAAGCGGCTCGGAGTCCGAGGCCGGAGGATTTGAAAGAGCCGGGGATCGGGCGCGGAAGTCGGATGCCCGGCTGCGGGCGAAATATCCCGGTCGCGTCTCCCCGGATTCCACGGATCTCGTCCGTGAAGACCGCGACTCCCGCTCTTGACGGAAAGAGAGCCTCGCCTGTTCGTCGTTGACACGAGCGTGGCGGGCCGGGCAACGGCATCCTCCATGGCGTCGGCGGATACGACACGCTCATCGGCGGCGGCCCCGGACGCGACATCCTCCGGGGCGAGGGCGGCAACGACGTTGCGAACGGCGGTTCGGGGCGCGACGTGTGCCAGTCCGACCCGAGGGACATAAAGAGGAATTGCCCATAGAGTCCGCCGGATGATCACGGGAAGAAACAGAGCCGGGCCTCGTTCCCCGGCTCTGTTTTCTTGTGGGTCAGCTTTGGTTCCCGTGTGAATGCGGCGGTATGACCGCGCCCTCCGAAGGTTGGATGAGAACCCATCCGGGGCCGTCGAAGGCTATCTGGAAACTCTCCCCGCTCCCCTTTCCGAGGAACGTTTTGAACGACACGTCGCTCTTCACGCTCGTGCGAACCTCGCCGCTCCACGCGATGGCCGAGTCCGGGTCGGCGAACGTCGGCGTGTTCGTGTCGAGAAGCACGGGTTCCCCCGCCGAAGTGACCGCGACCTTCCCCGTCCCTTCGAGGACGACGTTGAAAAGCCCGCCCGCGAGGCGCCCCGCGCCCTCGACGCGCCGTATGTCCCATTCGATGCCCGGCTCGAAGGCGAGGATGTTGTCGCCGTTGACGGTCATTCGTTCGCTGTCGAGCTCGATGACCATGATCTTCCGTTTGTCCTGCGCGAGAAACAGATCCCCCGAGCCGGAGCAAGCCATAAGCTGAACGCCCTCCCCGGTCATCGCCTTCTTGAAAAACCGTCCGAGACCCTCCGACTTATGCTCGAATCGAACTTCTCCTTGATAGGCGACCATCGAACCGAGGAGCGCCTGAATCTCGTCGCCATCGAGCTTCACTTTCAGCATGGCGGAATTCTGGAGGGTGAACCGCTCCGTCGCGGCGACCTCCCCGAACTCCCGCAAATTAGTCTCACTCACGCCTTTCCTCCTTGTCCATGGCCGGCGCCCACAACTCCGGAGGTCATCGTACTCCCGCGTGAGCCTCCACGCCACGAAAAAGCCGGGAGCGGCGGATAGTGAAAGACAAGCGAATCGAGGCGTTTTTCGCCGAAGCCCCGATCAAAGATCCACCGGGCGAAATCTAAAACATCCGGCCACCGAGCGGCACGCTGAGATCCGGGCCGAGCAATACGACCTCCCCATCCTCGTCCGGCGCCCCGAGGACAAGTACCTCGCTTTTGAAACCCGCGATCCTCTTCGGCGGAAAATTCACCACCGCGACGACGAGCTTCCCGATCAGGCCCTCCGGCTCGTAATGCTTCGTTATTTGCGCGGAGGTGTTCTTCGTCCCGAGTCCCTCGCCGAAATCCACGACGAGCTTGTATGCGGGCTTCCGAGCCTCCGGGAACGGCTCGGCCTCCGTTATTTTCCCGACCCGCACGGCCACTTTCTCAAAGTCTTCCCAGCTTATCTCGGACAAGAATTCCCTTTCTCGAAAGCATGTTCACGCGCTCATGGTATCGCGGAAGGCCGTTCCTTCGACAATCGGAATCGGACTTCCGAAAAGAATCGCCCCGAAACCCGCTACGAGAGCTTCCGAACCTCGAACAATTCCCGGATCACGTGGAGATCGAGGTGTCCGGGAAGAAATATGTTCCGCGACCATTGTGCCGAACGGCCATCGGAAACGTACATTGTCTCGATGAGCGAGAGCGCGGCGGACGGCTTTTCAAGGCCGAGCGATCTCCCGACTTCACCGTCCGGCGCGACCATCTCCGCGTCTATGAGGAGCTTGCTGAAACCGACCGGAACCCCCACCGATACGAGCATATCGAGAACCATCGCGTCGGCCCGGAAGCGTTCCCGGACGGTCGCCTCGGCGACGACTTCCTCCGGGACGACATCCACCATCCACGCCGCCGACTCCCCGTCCACGAGCAAAACCCGCGACACTTTCACGACCGGGCTTCCGGGGAATATGTCGAGTGCTTCGGCTTCGGACTCGCCTGCCCCGGCGGCCTCGATGCGAAGGTCGCGGCAGTCGAGGGCGAGGTCGAGCCTTTCCGCCTGAACGGTGTACGTTTCGAGCCTTTCGAGGCCGTTCCGGAGCCGCGCCCCATCCGGCGGACGAACGAGGAACGTCCCGCTTCCTTGCCGCCTTTCGAGAAATCCCCGCTCGACGAGCCGCCCCATCCCCGCCCGGACCGTCGCCCTCGACACGCCGAGATCCCGCACGAACTCCGCTTCCGGAGGTATCCGCTCCCCCGCTTTATAGTGGCCCCGAACGAGGAGATCCTCGATCCGCCCCTCGACCTCCACATAAAGAAGGTTCTTTTTCAACGCCCCGTCCCGCCTCATACGAAACCCGGACGACCACTCCGCGCCCCATTCCCTCCGGAACCCGCGAGTCGGAAGCCGGAAGCCGGAGCATCCCCGATGTCCATTTCCTCGACGTTCCCGGAGCGGAGCGACCCCCGAACTCGACCGGGGGCTTCGACGAGGAAAATTCCGACATCCCACCCTCCCCGACCCCCGACTCCCGAGGCGGGCGGAGCGACGCGACCTCCCGACTCTCGGCCTTCGTCACTCGGACTATTCACCACCCGGCCTCCATACCTCGATTTTAACAGCGCGAAATCCCCTCCTCGTTCGCGCCTTTCGTTACATTATAGACACATTCATTCCCTTGACGGACAAATTTGTATGCGCTATCGTGCCGGAAGTTTCATTGGGCTGGCCGGGGGCGGTCGGGGAACTTTGGCCCGGTGAGGAAAATCGGGAAGGAGAGAGTGGTGGATGAAGAGCGTCGTCGCTCGACGCAGGGTGTCGAGTACGAGAACGTCGGCGAAGATTATATGGAGAAGCGTCGCCTCCAAAGGGGCGCGGCGGGATGGGTTCTCCTCGCGGGCCTCGGGGTCGCGTACGTCATCTCCGGCGATTTCGCCGGATGGAACTTCGGGCTGGCGCAAGGCGGATGGGGCGGACTCCTCGTCGCCACACTCCTCATGGCGACCATGTATACCGCGATGGTCTTCTCCCTCGCGGAGCTTTCCTCCACGATACCGACCGCCGGGGGCGGATACGGTTTCGCCCGGCGGGCGATGGGGCCGTGGGGCGGTTTTCTCACCGGGACGGCCATCCTCATCGAGTACGCCATCGCTCCGGCGGCCATCGCGGTTTTCATCGGGGCTTATGTGGAGTCGCTCGTCGGCTTCGGGGGGCCGCTGATTTATTTGCTTTTCTACGCGATTTTCATCGGGATACATTTGTATGGTGTCGGCGAGGCATTGAAGCTCGTGTTCGTCATCACCGCCATCGCCGCGGTCGCGCTCATCGCTTTCATCGTCGGCATGATCCCGCTCTTCGACCCGGCGAACCTCTTCGACATCGCCCCGACGGAAGCGTTCGGCGCAAGCTCGTTCCTCCCGTTCGGATACGTCGGAATATGGGCCGCGCTCCCGTACGCGATATGGTTCTTCCTCGCCATCGAGGGCGTTCCGCTCGCCGCCGAGGAGACCCGGAACCCGTCGAGGGACATCCCGAGGGGACTCATCGGAGGGATGGCCGCTCTCCTCGTTTTCGCCGCGCTCATTTTGACGTTCGGGCCGGGAGCCTCCGGGTCGGCGGCGATACAAAGTTCGGGAAACCCGCTCGTCGAGGCGGTGTCGGCGGCGTATGGGGGATCGAACGCTCTCTCGTCGTTCATAAACATCGTGGGACTCGCCGGACTCATCGCGTCGTTCTTCTCCATCATATTCGCGTACTCGCGCCAAACCTTCGCCCTTTCACGAGCCGGATATTTGCCTCGGGTTCTTTCTCTCACGAGTGGGCGACGGACGCCGTTCGTGGCTTTGCTCGTGCCGGGGATCATCGGTTTCACCCTCTCGCTCACCGGACAGGGCGACCTCCTCATCCTCGTCGCCGTCTTCGGGGCGACCATCTCGTATGTACTCATGATGCTCTCGCACATGATCCTCCGCATGAAAGAGCCGAACCTCCACCGTCCGTACAAAACGCCGGGCGGGATGGCGACATCGGGAGTGGCGTTCGTACTCGCGCTCGTCGCGGTGGTGGCGGGGTTCCTCGTTGACCCGAGGGTCGTCATATACACGGCGGTTTTTTACACCATAATGATCGCGTACTTCGGACTTTACAGCCGCCACCATCTCGTGGCGCAAGCACCGGAGGAGGAGTTCGCGCTCATCGAGCGAGCCGAGTCCGAACTCGCGGGAAGCGAGGCCGGAGAGAAAACCGAACCAACGGGGAGTGGTGTCTAAATGGTGGACGTTGCGAGGCCGGAAAAAGGGAAGCTGACCCTCGACGCACTCCGCGCCGAGGTCGAAGTCGGGGCGGTGGACACGGTTCTTTTGTGCATCGCCGACATGCAAGGACGTCTTCAAGGAAAGCGCCTCACCGCGACCCACTTCCTCGAAGAAGTCGTCGAACACGACGCCGAGGGATGCAATTATCTCCTCGCCGTGGACGTGGATATGAACACCGTGGACGGATACGCGATGTCCTCGTGGCAAAGCGGATACGGCGACTTCGTCTTCAAACCGGACATGGAAACTTTGAGGCCCATCCCGTGGCAAGAAGGAACCGTCCTCGTAATGTGCGACCTCGTGTGGGAGGACGGAAGCCCGGTCGTCGCCTCGCCACGGCAAATATTGAAACGACAAATCGAGAGGCTTTCCGAGCGCGGTTTCGAGGCGTTCGTCGGGACGGAGCTCGAGTTCATGGTTTTCAAGGACTCGTACGAGGAGGCGTGGAGGAAAGGGTATCGGAACCTCGATCCCGCGAATCAATACAACGTGGATTATTCGATGCTCGGCACCGCGAGGATCGAGCCGCTTCTCCGGCGCATCCGGAACTCGATGGCCGGAGCCGGACTCGCCGTCGAGGACGCGAAGGGCGAATGCAACTTCGGGCAGCACGAAATAAACTTCAAATTCGACCGGGCGCTCGCCACCGCCGACGGACACACGATCTATAAAAACGGCGCGAAGGAAATAGCCGCCGAACAAGGATGCTCCCTCACCTTCATGCCGAAATTCAACGACCGTGAAGGAAACTCATGCCACATCCATTTGAGTCTTCGAGGCGAAGACGGAAACCCCGTTTTCGCGGACGGCGACGGACACGGTTTCTCGAAAACCTTCGAGCATTTCATAGCCGGGCAAGTCGCGTGCCTCCGGGAGATGTCGCTCTTTTTCGCCCCGAACATAAACTCGTACAAACGCTTCGCCGAGGGATCGTTCGCCCCGACCGCCGTCGCGTGGGGGAAGGACAACCGGACGTGTTCGCTCCGCGTCGTCGGACACGGGCCTTCGCTACGTGTCGAGAGCCGGGTTCCGGGCGGTGATGTCAATCCGTATCTCGCGATATCCGCCATGATCTCCGCCGGACTCCACGGCATCGAGAACGAACTCCCGTTGGAAGATGAACTCTCCGGGAGCGCATACGGCTCGGACAAACCGCACGTTCCACGAACGCTTTATGAAGCGAAGGAGCTTTTTGGAGAGAGCGAGGTCGCGAGGGAAGCGTTCGGGGAGGAAGTCGTCGCGCATTATTTGAACATGGCGAAGGTCGAGATCGAAGCATTCGAGGCCGCCGTCACGGATTGGGAGCGATACCGGAACTTCGAGCGTCTATGACGACGGGTTCGATGGATGGCGCGCTTCCGGCGTTCGTTCGACTCACGGGGAAGTGTGAACCGGACACGCGCACTCGTCATGACATCGGCTTCGGACGGAGGGTCGTGTATGCGTGGACGCCGCATTCCCACGAAGAAGCGCCGATGGTGTGTTTCCGGCGGCCATCCGCGCCGGGCGGGCGCGCGAACCGATCCTTCGTGTTCGGCGTGACGCCGGGGCCGGATGGGAAGTTTCGTGTTCGGCGGGTTCGGGAGGCACTCGCTCACGCTCGCGTATTCGGCGCGATATCGGAAGAGATGCGACTTCGCGTAAACGTGGCGTGCCGCATACCCGAAGCGTCTCGTAGCGACCGAAGGGAACGACCATGACTCGCCCGACGGTCGGCATAACGGCGGCGGTCGAGGAAGTCTCATATGGTTCGTGGAAGGATGTCTCGGCGGCACTCTCCCCGATGAGCTATGTGAGATCGGTGCTTCGCGCCGGAGGACGACCGATTCTCCTCGTCCCGAACCCGGACGACGCCGATGACCCGTCCGGCGTCCTCGACTTTCTCGACGCGCTCATCGTCTCCGGCGGCGCGGGCGACCTCGATCCTTCGCTTTACGGACAAAAACGCCACCCCGAGACCGGCCCCGTAAACCCCGAACGCGACGCATACGAACTCGCGCTCGTCGCCGGAGCCGTCGAAAGAGAGCTTCCGACGCTCGGGGTTTGCCGGGGCATCGAGGTCATAAACGTCGCGTACGGCGGAACCCTCGAACAACATTTGCCGGATGTCGTCGGCCACGAAAAGCACCGGAAGCGCGGCACATTCGTGGATCACGACGTGCGAATCGCGGAAAACTCCCTCGCCGCCCGCGCCACGGGGAACGTTCTCGAAGCCGTGAAATCATGCCACCATCAAGGAATAAAGGAAGTCGGAGACGGCCTCCTCGCCACCGGATGGGCGAAGATGGACGACACAGTCGAGGCCGTCGAAAACCCGAAACTTCCATTCATGCTCGGGGTTTTGTGGCACCCCGAGGAGGATGAGAGGAGTCGGCTCATATCATCGCTCCTTGAGCGCCGCCGGGAGCCGGGAGCCGGGAGTGGGAAGTCGGATCGCTTTTGACTTTCTCTCTGATACGGAATCCGGGGACGACTTCACATTTTTGTTCGTGCGGGGGCCGGGAAGGGCGAGCATCGCCCCCCGCACTCGCGAGCGACGGAACTGGCCGAGCGGACTCCGCATGACACCCTCGCTTTCCGGCCCGACGGACTCTCGAAATATCCGGGCGGAGGCTCCGGCGGCGGACGCATCGCACCCCATCCGGTGGCGCGAAGTCCGTCTCCCGACTCCCCGCTCTTTCCACACACGGAACACACCCGCCGGAACGAGTCGAAAACCGAAAAAGGAGACCCCATGCTCGAAGTCATAAACCCCGCCACTGAAGAGGTCATCGAGACGATGGGATCCGCGACCGTCGAGGATGCGGACGAAGCCGTATCTCGGGCGAAAGCGGCTTTTCCGAAGTGGAAGTCCATCGAACCCGCCGACCGAGTGAAAATGCTCCGCCGTCTCGCCGAGGCACTCGATTCCGAGAGGGAGAATCTCGCCCGGCTCGAATCGCGGAATACCGGGAAGCCGATCTCCGAGGCCCTCGGGGAGATGGGGATGGTCGCGGAGACGTTCCATTATTACGCGGGGATGCCGGAGCGAGTCCTCGGGGACACGATCCCCGTCTCCGGCGGAATAGACATGACATTCCGGGAGCCGCTCGGGGTCGTCGCACTCATCGTGCCGTGGAATTTCCCGCTCACCATCGCAAGCTGGAAAATGGCGCCCGCCCTCGCCGCCGGGAACACCATCGTTTTGAAGCCCGCCGAACTCACCCCGCTCACCGCCGCCCGGTTCGAGCGCATCGCGAAAGAGGCCGGAATCCCCGAAGGCGTCGTGAACGTCGTCGTCGGGCCGGGAAGCTCCGTCGGACAACGACTCGCCGAACACCCCGACGTCGCGAAGGTCGCCTTCACCGGCTCTACGGACGTCGGACGGAGGGTCATGGAGGCCGCGTCCGGAACCATAAAAAGAGTCACCCTCGAACTCGGCGGGAAGTCCGCGAACATCGTCTTCGCCGACGCCGACCTCGAACGGGCGGCGGCTTCCGCGCCGTCGGGGTTTCTCGGGAACGCCGGGCAGGATTGCTGCGCGAGGTCGCGCATCCTCGTCCAAAAAACCGCGATGGACGATTTCATGTCCCTCCTCGAAACCGCCGTCAAAAACGTCCGGGTCGGAAACCCGGCAGACTCCGACACCGAAATGGGGCCTCTCATCTCCGCCTCGCACCGCGAGAAAGTCGCTTCTTTCGTCCCGGACGACGCTCCGGTCGCGTTCCGGGGCGATGCGCCGGGTGGCTCCGGTTTCTGGTTCGCCCCGACGGTTCTCGCCCCGGTGTCGAACGACGACCATGCGGCGAGGGAGGAGATATTCGGCCCCGTCGCCGCCGTCATCCCCTTCGAGGACGAGGCCGACGCCGTCCGACTCGCCAACGACACGATATACGGACTCTCCGGCTCGGTGTGGACGAGGGACGGGGCGAAGGCGCTTCGGGTGGCACGCGCCGTGGATACCGGGGTCATCTCCATAAACTCGAACACCTCGGTGCGGGTGGCGACGCCGTTCGGTGGTTTCAAGCAGTCGGGGGTCGGGCGGGAACTCGGGCCGCACGCGCTCGACCACTATACGGAAGTCAAGAACGTGTACTTTGCTTTGTAGCTTTTGGCCATTAGCAATTAGCCGTTAGCAAAAACAAAAGAGTCTCGGACTTTTGGGAAGGAGCCGCATTCGATGGAAAGACGAACTCGCAAACGGAGATGCGAGTGGGAAAGGCATGCCGATCGGCAAAAGCTAAAAGCTAAGGGCTAAAAGCTAAAAACTGCAAGCGACCAAAGGGAGCGAAGCATGAGACTCGAAGGAAAGGTCGCCGTCATAACCGGGGCGGCGAGCGGCATCGGGCGCGAGACCGCCCGCCGCTTCGCTGAGGAGGGCGCGAAAGTCGTCGTCGCCGACCTCGACCACAAAGCCGGGAAGGATGTGGCGTCGGAGATCGGCGACGGCGGACTATATATCCACGCCGACGTGACGAGTCCCGACGATGTGAAGCGGATGTACGAGGAAGCCTCCGAGCATTTCGGTGGACTCGACATACTTTTCAACAACGCCGGAATATCCCCGCCGGACGACGACTCCATCCTCGAAACGGAACTCGATGCGTGGGAGCGCGTCCAAAACGTGAACCTGAAAAGCGTATATCTTTGCTGCAAATACGGGATTCCGCATCTCCTCGAAAATGGTGGCGGCTCGGTCATAAACACGGCTTCGTTCGTCGCGGTGATGGGGGCGGCGACGTCGCAGATTTCGTACACCGCCTCCAAAGGTGGCGTGCTTTCGATGAGCCGGGAACTCGGCGTTCAGTTTGCGAGGGAAGGAGTGCGGGTGAACGCGCTGTGTCCGGGGCCGGTGAACACGCCGCTTTTGCAGGAGTTATTCGCCAAAGACCCGGAGAAGGCGGCGAGGCGGATGGTTCATCTTCCGATGGGGCGGTTCGCGGAGGCGACGGAAATAGCGAACGCGGCATTATTCCTCGCATCGGATGAGTCGTCGTATATAACGGCTTCGACGTTCATGGTTGACGGGGGGCTTTCGGGGGCGTACGTTACGCCCGAGTGAGGAAACGAGGAGGTCGAGGTCGTGATCGAAGACAGAAAAACCGGACTTTCGGAGAATATTCTCGATGCGGTGGGGGACACGCCGCTCGTCGAGGTCGAAGGAATATATTGCAAGCTCGAATATTTGAATCCCTCGGGTTCGGTGAAAGCGCGGATCGCGAAATACATGATCGAACGCGCCGAGGACGAGGGACTCATAAAACCGGGCGACACCATCGTCGAAGCCACCTCCGGGAACACGGGGAACGCGCTTTCGATGGTCGCGGCGGTGAAGGGGTATCGGATGCTCGTCGTGATGCCGGAGGGACTCTCCGGCGAGCGGGTCGCCATAAGCCGGGCTTTCGGGGCGGACATTTTGCATGTCGGCCATTTCCACGTGGACATCGCGCTCGAAAAGGCGAAGGAACTCGGGGAGAGGGACGGCTATTTTTGCCCGTCGCAGTTCGAGAACGAGTGGAACGTCGAGGAGAACCGGACGTGGCTCGGCCCGGAAATACTCTCGCAAATGCCGGAGAACGTCGTCCCGGACGCGCTTGTGATGGGGGTCGGGACGGGGGGAACTTTGATCGGGGTCGGGCAGGCTTTCCGGGAAGTGAATCCCGACGTTCGTCTCTTTGCGATGGAACCCGATGAATCATGCACGATTTTGTGCGGGGAGATCGGGACACACCTCATCGAAGGCATCGCCGACGGCTTCGTGCCGGGCATCTTCGCCCGCCACAACAACCTCGTCAACGAAACCCTCTCCGTGGATTCCGAGGAGGCGGTCGAGACGATGAGGCATCTGGCGAAAAAGCACGGCCTCTTCGTCGGGCCGTCGAGCGGGGCGAACCTCATCGCCGCGAAGAAGGTGAAAGAGACTCACCCGGAGCTAGAAAACATCGTCACGCTGTTTTGCGACGAGGGGGAGAAATATATTCAGGATCACTTCCTCGAAGGACAAAAAGGCGCGAGGCTCAATGCGAAAGTTTCTCCAGGCGGGGGAATGGAGATCGAAGAGGCAGGCTAGTTAGCCATTGACGCTAGTTTTCAAGAGATAGCAAATAATGAGAGGTCTTTTCTTCTTCTGTTGAGTAGCTGATAATGCTCACCTGCCTAATGCTTGCCTTGTATCTGCGGGGCAAGGAAACAAAATTCTGCTCGTCGATATTGAGTTCCATCCTGCCTCGTATTTCTATACCGTCTTCCGTTTTGAAGTGAAAGGTTTTGGTTGCCGCATCAGCCCCCAATAGCTCTCCTTTAACATCTATGTCA
>JACDAJ010000231.1 GCA_013695475.1 Rubrobacter sp.
GCGAGCCTCCGGTCGCAGACGTATTCCTGCTCCGCGAGCTTCGCCTTCGTGTCTTCGATGTCCGTGAATTCCGTGAATGCCGTCGTTTGCTCGGATGATTTGGATGCCGACATGCTTGTTTTCGTCCCTTTCCTGAGAGGATCTTCTTTTTGTTTATAACACCATAGAGACGCGCCCGCCGTGAATGGCGGGCGCGGAATTTTCGTGCCGTTTAGTCGGTTCCGGCTATGATTTCGGCTGCGGGTCGGATCCGGCAAAGGACATGCGGCCCTCCTGCGGGGAGACGCCCCATATAGCCTGCCGGTGGCCGTTGCCCGTCTTGACTTCCATGCCGTCGTACATGCAGTCGCGCAGGATTTCCTTCGCACCCTCGACGGTGAGGTCGCGCGGATTCCCCGGCGTACACAGGTCGCCCATCATGTGCTCGGCCATCTTTTGGAGTTCGTCGTCGTCGGACTGGATCGACGCGTTCGTCTTCCCTTCGTACCAGCCTTTGCCCATGCGGGTCTTCGGGTACTCGCCGACCTGGCCCCAATTCTCCGGGCAGCCGCAGTCCTTGACGAGCCGGATGACTTCCTCGATGGCCGCGTCCGCCGCCTGCGCGGTCGTCATGTTGCGCGTGTCCACGCCCATGGCGCCCGCGATGTCCGCGTACTTGTCCGGCGCCGCTGGCTGGTTGTACGTCCACACCCGAGGAAGCCCCACGCCGTTGTTCAGGCCATGGTGGATGTCGTAGTACGCGCAGACCGCGTGCGAGAGCGAGTGGAGGATACCGAGTAGTCCCGTGCTGAAAGCCTGGGCCGCGATGTACTGCGCCCACACCATCTTCTCCATCGCCTCGTAGTTGCGCGGGTTGTACGTCGCCTCGCGCAGGCTGTCCGACACCATCTTCACCGCCGAGAGGGCGATCGGCGTCGTCGAGGGATGCTGTACCCGCCCGACATAGCATTCCGATGCGTGGGCCATCGTGTCGAAGCCCGTGTACGCCACATACTCCGGCGGCTGCGTCATGCACAGGATCGGGTCGTTGATCGCCAAAGTCGTAATGGCCGCCCGGTCGAACCCGACCCACTTATGCGGCGCATTCGGCGAAGAGAGATCCGTAATGACATAAGCCGGCGTAGTCTCCGACCCCGTCCCGACCGTCGTGTTTATCGCGATATGCGCCGGATTATCCAGCTTCTCCGAAGCATTCACGGCTTGGAACTCATTGACGTTCCGTCCGTCGTGCGCTGCCACGACCCTCGCGCCCTTCGTCGTGTCGTGCGACGAGCCGCCGCCGATGGAGACGAAACCGTCGCAACCGCCCTCGGAGAACGCCTTGTATGAATCCATGACGTTATAGTCCTTCGGATTCGACTCGACCTTGTCGTAGACCGTCACCGAGACGCCCGCGTCCTCGAAGTTCTTTTTACAGTTGTCAATGATGCCCGTGCCGCGAAGGCCACTCGTCACGAACAAAACATGCTTCAGCCCCATCGCCGCAGCCTCGGGGCCGGCCGATTCATGCGCTCCCGCGCCGAACAGCGACCTCGGCTGCTTGAAGAACTCCTTGACCGGAAACTCATAGATCTGTGAGAGATCCACTAATTATCTCCTCCTTCTTTCCCCGTTAAGTATCTCTATACGTGCGAACTTCCGCGCAAACTGAAACCACGTATAACTAACGTTTCCTCGAAACCGCATCGCCTCCAATCCCCATTCATGTACGTCGCCGCTTCATTCGAAGCGGAAACCACTTTAGCCTAAGCCAATAAGTTTTCCAACTGAAAAAACGTAATTGACACAGCCTGTTAGCTGCAAGTAATTCGCATCAATATTCTGTGCAGATTGCACGAAGACATCCCAACGGCTGGAATTTAACATGGCATTCGTGTTTTCGCCTTTCATGTCTCGATCCGGAAAATTCGATGCGTCGTCAATGGCGCGGGGGCTTCCGTGAGGTTCGCATGGATTTGTTTCGTCGCGGCTCTTTTCATAATCGCCTCTGCCGGATGTGGAGAGAGTTCGGGCGGGGAGGCTCCCTCCGAAGGCGCCGAAGTTTCGGGGGGTGGCGAACTCACCGTCTTCGCGGCCGCCTCGCTCATGGATGCGTTCGAGGAATTGGGCGAGGATTTCGAGGAGGAAAACCCCGGCGTGGAAGTGAGCTTCAATTTCACGAGTTCTTCCACGCTCGCCACACAGATAATTCAAGGCGCCCCCGCTGACGTGTTCGCCTCCGCCGACGAGGCGCAAATGGAGAACGCGGGAAACGAAAATCTCCTCGCCGGGGAGCCGGAAATATTCGCCGAGAACCGTGAAGTCGTCGTCGTTCCCGAGGGAAATCCGGCGGGCGCCGAAGAATTCGGGGATCTCGCACAGCCGGATATACGCCTCGTCCTCGCGCTCGAAGAGGTTCCGGCGGCGGAGTACGCCGAAAAGATAATCGGCAATGCCTCGGAGGAATCCGAATATGGCCCGGATTTCGAGGAGGCTGTTCTCGGGAACATAATTTCCAGAGAAGAAGACGTGCGGGCGTCGGTGAATCGCGTCGTCATCGGGGACGCGGACGCGACCTTCGCATACGCGAGCGATGTCACCCCGAGCGTCCGCGACGAGGTCGAAGTCGTCGAGATCCCCGAAGATTTGCAAGTCGTGCCGACGTATCCGATCGCCATTCTCGAAGGTAGCGAGGAGCCAGAGATTGCGCGGGCATGGGTGGATCTCGTCCTCAGCGAAGATGGACAACGAATCCTCGGAAAATGGGGCTTCGAGCCGGTGGCGCAATGATCCGGAAGCCGGGAACACGGAAGCCAGAGTCTCCGAAGACTGTCCTCGGCGGTGTTCGCTTCGACTCTTCGTTTCCGGAGTGGGGCGTCGCCGTGCGTTGCGGGGGTTTCGCATGAGTCGGTCGTCGCTTTGGGAGCCGGGGTTCGGCATCGCCGCCCGCGAGGCGCGGTTTTCTCGCCTCCCGACTCCCGAAACGGGCGGAGCGAGCGCCTCCCGACTCCCGGCCTCCGAGTTCGTCGCGGATGGAGGTTTCGCATGAGATGGGCGAGGCCGAAACGCGCGTTCCTGAAACTCTCCGGCGGACGCGAGTGGCTTGCATCCGGGTTCGCCATAGCCGCGCTCGGGCTTCTCGCCGGGTTCATCGCCGTCCCGATTCTGAGCATGGTCATATGGACGGTGAGCGAGCAGTCGTGGGGCGCGATGGCGAGTCCCGTCGCGCTCGCCGCCTTGTGGCTGAGCATGAAGACGACCGCTGCCACGATGGTGATCTTGATCCTCCTCGGAACCCCGGCGGCATATATTCTGGCGCGGGCGAAGTTTCCGGGGAGCCGCGCCGTGAACACGCTCATCGAGCTTCCCATAGTTTTGCCACCGTCTGCGGCGGGGATCGCATTGCTTCTCGCTTTCGGGAGGCTCGGGCTACTCGGTGAGTATTTGAATGCTTTCGGCGTCACGCTCAGTTTCACGACCGTCGCGGTGGTTATGTCGCAAATTTTTGTGGCCGTGCCATTCTATGTGCGGCAGGCGGCCATTGGTTTCGGCGAGGTGGATCGGAACATCGAGGAAGCCGCGATGGTGGATGGCGCGGATCGCACCTCGACCTTCCTCCGGATCACGGTTCCACTCGCCTTCCCGGCTCTCGTCGCCGGGGCAATCACAGCATGGGCGAGGGCATTGGGAGAGTTCGGGGCGACCATCATATTCGCCGGAAACTTCCCCGGTGTCACGCAAACCATCCCACTCGCCATATATACTGAATTCCAAAGCAATTTGGATGCCGCCGTCGCGCTTTCGCTCCTCGTACTCGGGTTCGCCTTCGCCGTGATCCTCGCAGTCCGGTATATGACCCGCAAAGCGGTCGAGTATCGGGAGTGACGCGGTGTCTATCGCGGAGAAGTATGCGATGGATGTAGAATGCTTCCGTTGTTTGCCATTTTCACATATCCGGTGATCCGCGCCTGGATATGCTTTATGGTTCGCGCGCGACCGTGAGGAAGGAGGAGGCATGGCCGACGGAGATGTCCGCGCCGCCATAGAGGCGAGCCGGAGGGAGTTGCTCGACCTCGGGCTTCGCAATCCTCTTTTGAATTACCGTCCCACCCGCGCCCGCGGCGTCCAGATCACCGACGAACTCCCGAAAGAGGTCTTCCGTATCCTCGTCTCCGAGGGGAAGGCCATGACTTTCAAAGCGGCCCCGGAGGACGATGCTCTCCCGGAGGATGGGGATGCGGACGGCCTCATAGATCATCTCGACCAGCCCGAAGAGGCGGATGCCTCCGGCGGCCTGGCGGCGCGTCATGTGGATTCGCAGCTTCAAACTCCTTTGACCTCGCCGAAACTCCAGTCGAGGCTTTTGAAGACCGAGAGGGCGGCCCGAACCTTCATCGAGGAGCAAGGGATAAACACCCTGTTCCTCGCGCTCGGCATGCTCCGGTGGTTCGAGGACGAGAACAGCCGGATCGAACGCTCCGCCCCGCTCGTTCTCGTGCCGCTCCAAATCGAGCGCTCGAGCGTTCAGGAGAGATTCCACGTCGAGTACACCGGCGACGAACTCGAAGAGAATCTTTCCCTCGCAAGCAAGCTGAAACTCGATTTCGGCATTTCCCTCCCGGATATGCCCGCCGCGGACGACGGTTTCGATGTCTCCGGATATTTCGACGAGGTCGAGAAAGCCGTGGCGCGGGAGGGGCGGTGGAGCGTGGACCGCCACGCGATATCCCTCGACTTTTTCTCGTTCGGCAAGTTCCTCATGTACCGCGACCTCGAAGAGGAAAGGTGGCCCGAGAACGGGAAGCTCTCGCTCCACCCACTCATCGGAACCCTCCTCGGCGAGCATGGGAGCGAGGGCGCGCCCCCCTCCTCCGTAGCCGACGACGAGAATGTGGATCGGCACATCACGCCCTCGGAGGCGCGGCACGTGGTGGACGCGGACAGCTCGCAGACGGTCGCGCTCCTCGACGCGAAGAGCGGGCGGAGCTTCGTCATACAAGGGCCGCCCGGCACAGGGAAATCCCAGACCATCACGAACCTCATCGCCGAGGCTCTCGCTCAGGGAAAAACCGTCCTCTTCGTCTCCGAGAAGATGGCGGCGCTCGAGGTTGTGAAGCGACGCCTCGACAGCGTCGGACTCGGGGAAGCGTGCCTCGAGCTCCACAGTCGCAAGACGAAGAAGGCGCAGGTTCTCGAAGAGCTCGGCCGCACCATGGCCCTCGGCAGCCCGAGGCTCGAAGGGTCGGAGGATGACCTCGCCGTCCTCGAAGACCTCCGCGACCGCCTCAATAATTATTGCGAAGCTGTGAACGAAGAGATCGAAGCCTCCGGCATAACCCCATACGATGCCGTCGGAGAACTCATACGGCAGGGCGAGGCCGGCGCGGATTCCCCTCGCCTCGACTTCGAGGCGATGAGCGAATGGAACGTCTCGGATTTCAACCGGAGGCAACTCCTCGTTGAACGCCTCCAAGCCAAACTTTCCGACATGAGGCCGCCCTGCGAAAACGCCTTCCGCGGAGCGACCCTCACGCTGCTTCTCCCGATGGACGAAAGAAGGATAAAAGAAAGGATCTCATTCGCGCTCGACCTCACGCGGCGCCTCCGGGACGCGGGCCGGAACCTCGCCGGGGCGCTGCGACTTCCCTCGCCCGCGACCCGCGAAGATTGCGAGGCGCTCACAGCCTCCGCCGGATGGGTCGAGTCCGCCCCCGACGTCTCCGGCATGAACGTGAAGGCCGAGGAGTGGACGGCCAGCCGCGAATCCATCGACGAGCTCATCGCCGCCGGACTCACCCATTCGCGCATAGTCGGCGAGCATTGGGACACCCTCATCCCGGAGGCGTGGGAGCAAAAACTCCTCGAAACGAGGCGGTTTTTCATAGCCAATGACAATCGGCTGAAAAGGTTCTTCTCCCGCCAATACCGCGCCGAGCGCGACAGGCTTCGCGGACTCTGCCGCGATTCCTTGCCGGAGAGCCACGAGGAGCAACTCGCGCTCGTTGACTCCATCCTCGAAGCGCAGCGAAGCGCGAAGACCATCGAAGAGAACCGGACGCTCGGAGAACGCGCGCTCGGTCTAAGGTGGAAAGGTTTGAGTTCGGACTGGGAGGCGGTCTCGGAGGTGGCGCCGTGGATCTCCGCCCTCCGCGAGAATGTGGAGCGGGGCGCCATCCCGAGGGAACTCCTCGACTGCCTCGCCTCGGGAGCCGGAGGAAACGTCCCCAAACTCCGCGAAGCTCTCGAAGCGGCGATGGAGGAGCATGAACGTGCCCTCGCGAGCGTCGTCGGAGAGCTTTCGTTCGAGGACGGGCAAACCGAAAAGTACCTCGAAGCGTGGGATTTCGAGAGGCAGGAAGAGGTCTTGTCCGGGTGGGTGGATCGCTTCGACGACCTTCGGGAGATCGTGGGTTTCAATAAGATCGCCTATGAGCTTCGGGAGAGTGGCCTCTCGTCCGCCGTGGAAGTCGGGGAGGAGTGGGACGGGGTCGGGGAGGGGCTTGTGGATGCGTACCGGTACACGTGGTTCGAGGGGCTTGCCGAGAAGGCTCTTCGGGAGCGTCCGGCGCTTTCGGGCTTCGAGCGCGGTGGACACGAGCAAATCGTCGAGAAGTTCCGGGAACTCGACGCTTTGAACCTCGAGCGGAACCGGGCCCGCGTCGCGCTCGCGCATTGGGAGGGCGTCCCGAGCCACGAGGGGGGCGGGCAGCTCGCCATCCTCCGGCGGGAACTCAACAAAAAGCGCCGCCACCTCCCGATACGCCAGCTTATGAAGAGGGCGGGCAACGCCGTTCAGGCCATAAAGCCCGTGTTTATGATGAGTCCGATCTCCGTCGCCAACTTCATCGAACCCGGAAGTGTGGACTTCGACCTCGTGGTTTTCGACGAGGCGAGCCAGGTGAGGCCCGTCGAGGCGCTCGGCGCGGTCGCCCGAGGCCGCCAGACGGTCGTAGTCGGCGACGACAAGCAACTTCCCCCGACCCGCTTCTTCGACTCGATGCTCGAAGGCGAGCCGGAGGAGGACGATGTGAACGTCACGGGCGACCTCGAGAGCGTCCTCGGCCTCTTCCTCGCGCAGGGGATGCCGCAGCGCATGCTCCGGTGGCATTACCGGAGCCGCCACGAATCCCTCATAACCGTCTCGAACCACGAGTTTTACGACGACCGCCTCACCATCTTCCCGAGCCCCGACCGGACGGGGGAGAACCTCGGACTCGTGTACCATCACCTCCCCGACACCGTATATGACCGGGGGAAGTCGCGGGCGAATGCCGGGGAGGCGCAGGTGGCCGCGGAGGCTGTCATGCGCCACGCGAAGGAGAAGCCGGGACTCACGCTCGGCGTCGTCGCGTTCAGTTCCGCTCAGGCGCAGGCCGTCGAGGATCAACTCGAGATACTCCGGAGAGGCGACCCCTCATGTGAGGAATTTTTCGCCCTCCACCCGTTCGAGCCGTTCTTTGTGAAGAGCCTCGAAAACGTTCAAGGCGACGAGCGCGACGTGATGTTCCTGAGCCTCGGATACGGGAGGGACGCGAACGGACACCTTGCGATGAACTTCGGCCCGCTGAATCAGGACGGAGGGGAGCGCCGCCTCAACGTCCTCATAACCCGCGCCCGCATGCGATGCGAAGTCTTCACGAACCTCCTCCCCGACGACATAGACCTCTCCCGCACGAGCGCGAGGGGCGTCCGCTCCCTGAAAACCTTCCTCAAGTTCGCGAAGGACGGACACCTCGACATCCCGACAGCTTCGGGGCGGGGGTCGGATTCGCCCTTCGAGGAGGCGGTTCTCCGCTCGCTCTCCGATCTCGGCTACGAAGTGGACATGCAGGTTGGGAGCGCGGGGTTTTTCGTGGATCTCGCCGTAAAAGACCCCGGTAAGCCGGGACGGTACCTTCTCGGCGTGGAGTGCGACGGGGCGACGTACCACAGCGCCCGCTCGGCTCGAGACCGCGATCGCCTCCGGCAGGAAATCCTCGAAGGCCTCGGCTGGCAAATACACCGCATATGGAGCACCGACTTCTTCAAAAACCCCGACGCCGAGACGCGCCGCCTCGTCGAAGCCATAGAAAAAGCCCACCTCCACACCGAAGAGAAGCCATCGGAAGAAACTGGGGACGCCGCCATCCACGCGAAACTTGGGAACTCCCTCCAGACTCCGGTCGAGCGCGTCGAAGTGGAAGAAGCGCCGGATGCGGGCATCCCGCATTACGAGACGGCGGCGATCGACGCGACGGAATATGTCTTCGACTCGCGGGAGCTTCACAGGCTCGACCTCGACGACATGGCCGAATGGGTCGCGGAGGTCGTCCGGGTGGAGGGTCCGGTCCATTTCGAGGACATCGTCCGGCGCGTGGCGGAGGCGGGTGGAGTGTCGCGGGCCGGGCGGAGGATACGAGAGGCAGTCGAGAGCGGCCTTCGGAGGGCGGTGAGGCGCGGCGAGGCGAGGCGCTCCGGGGATTTTTTCTGGCCGCCGGATATGGAGGAGGCTCCGCTTCGGGACCGGAGCGAGTTGCCGGACTCATCGAAGAAGCCGGAGCGCGTGGCTCCCGAGGAGATGGAAAAAGCCATCGAGAAAGTCGTGCATGAGTCCTTCGGGATGCCGAAGCACGAAATCCCGTCGCCCGTTCTCAAGCTCCTCCTCGGCTTCCAGCGAGCCACCGAAGGCTCGTCGAGCGTGGTCATGGAGAGGGTCGAGGTGATGATGAAGGACGGGAAGCTCTCCGAGGACGCCGCCGACCACGTCTTCGTCGCGGACAAGCCATGAGCGCGGTGACGCCGAGTCCGGTCAATCGCGTCCCGGCTCCCCGTGTTTACGCCAAATCCCCGTCGGCCATGATCATGACGTCGGTCGCCTTCACGAGGGCCATGACTTCCTTTCCAGCTTCGAGTCCCATCTCCTCCGCGCTCTCGCGGCTTATTAAAGAGACGATGTGGTTGTCCCCGACTCGCACGGTGACTTTCGCCACGACGTCGCCCTTTTCAACTTCGACGACGGTTCCGGGGAGTCGGTTCCGGGTGCTTAGCTTCATAGCTTCCTCTCCTCTCCTTCGATTGCGAGCAGTCCGAGCTGCAATGAGAGCCTCGCTCGGGGGTCTTTGAGATCGAGGGCGGTTATCTCCCGTATGCGATCGAGGCGATACGCCATGCTGTTTCGATGCAGAAACAATCTCTCCGCCGCCTCGCTCGCATTCGCGTTCGCCTCGAAGAATACCGTGAGCGTCCGGACGAGGTCGCCCCGATGCTCGCGGTCATATTCCTCGAGCGGCAAGATGAGTTCCCGGAAGGCGGAAAGCCCCCCGGATCTCGCCAACTCCTCGAGCATCTTCTCCGGCTCCATCTTTCTCACAAGCAAAGTCTATGCCCTCCCCGCGAAGTCCGCCAAACGCGACGGAGTTCTTCCCTAAAAACCAAAAACCAAGAACTGGAGCGAAGCGACGAGACATACGGCTCAAAAGATGCGCGGGGAAAATCACCGTGATAGACTTTTCGGAGCTTCCAAACTGGAAAGGGAGAGGCGAAGAGAGCGTCGAAGACCTCGGGCCGACAGACCATGTAAACAGGCTTACAGCGGGGCGTGGGCTTTGGGGCGAATCTTATCCTCGCCGTAGAGAGTGCGGCGTTATGCTTCGACCGTTCCGGGAAGCACGGTTTTTGCGGAGTCATTTATGTTGGGAAAGGAGGATGTGTGCGTAGGATAAAAGTAACGGTTGACGGCAAAACGCACGAGCATGAGGTGGAGCCTCGCCTTTTGCTCATACATTATTTGAGGGAGGTTCTCGGAATCGGCGGCGCCCATTCCGGGTGCGACACCTCGAACTGCGGGGCATGCACGATCCTCATGAACGGGGAGTCCGTGAAAAGCTGCACCGTCCTCGCCGTCCAGGCTGACGGAGAGGACATCATGACCGTTCAAGGACTCGCCAAAAACGGCGAGTGGCATCCCGTTCAGACGGCGTTCCACGAGGCGCATGGGCTTCAGTGCGGGTATTGCACGCCGGGCATGATCATGGCTACGATCAGCCTCCTCAAAGAGAAGCCGAACCCGTCCGAGGAGGAGATCCGCGAAGGTCTCGAAGGGAACCTCTGCCGCTGCACGGGCTACGAGAACATCGTGAAGGCCGTCAAGCAAGCCGCCGGCAGCCCAGTATCCTAACGACATTTAGGGAAGGGACAGGATGACAGAACAGGCTCAAAAGTATGTCGGGGGCGGAGTACCCCGCAAAGAGGATCCCGCCCTCGTAACGGGCAAGGCGACGTGGACCGACAACATTAAACTTCCGGGCATGCTCCACTTCGCCCTTCTCCGAAGCCCGATGGCCCACGCGAAAATTACGAACATAGACGCCTCCGAAGCCCTCGCAATGCCGGGCGTCCAGGCGGTCTATACCGCCGAGGACATAAACAACGACATGGCCGCCGGACTCCCATGCGCGTGGCTCGTAACCGAAGACATGAAGTCGCCCGTCCACCAGCCGCTCGCCAAAGACGAAGTCAAGCACCTCGGCGACGCGGTGGCCGTCGTCGTGGCCGATGACCGCTACGTGGCGAAGGACGCCCTCGAGTACATAGACGTGGACTATGAGGAACTCCCCGTCGTAACGAAGATGGAAGATGCCCTCAAAAGCGACTCCCCGCTCGTCCACGAGGAGTTCGGGACGAACGAATGCTATACGTGGCCCCTCGCCACCGGCGACGTTGACGAGGCGTTCAAAAACGCCCCCGTCATCGTCAAGGAGCGATACATCCAGCAACGGCTCCTCCCGACCGCCATCGAGTGCCGCGCCGTCGTCGCCAACCCGGATCCCGTAAACGGCGGGTTCACGGTGTACACCGCGACGCAAATCCCCCACATCCTCAAGTCGGTCCTCGCCGGAATCTGCGGCGTCCCAGAGCAGAAGATGCGGGTCGTCGCCCCGGATGTCGGCGGCGGGTTCGGCTCGAAGCTGAACATTTACGCCGAGGAAGCCCTCGCCGTCGTATTGGCGCGGAAGCTCGGCGTCCCCGTCAAGTGGGTCGAGGAGAGGTCTGAGAACTATCTCGCGACCACCCACGGGCGCGACCAGATCCAGGATCTCGAGATCGCCGCGACCTCCGAAGGCAAGATCCTCGGCCTCAAAGTCAAGCTCCTCGCCGACATGGGCGCGTATTTGCAGATTTTCACGCCCGGTATCCCGACCTTCGGCGGGTTCATGTTCCCCGGCGTCTACGATTTCGAGAACTACAGCTTCGAATGCAAGGGCGTCTTCACGAACAAGACCCCGACCGACGCATACCGCGGAGCCGGACGCCCCGAGGCAGCATACGGCATCGAGAGGATCATGGACTCGCTTGCCCGCGAAGTCGGCGTCGCCCCCGAGGAGATTCGCCGCCGCAACTTCTACGAACCCTTCGATGAGCCGACCGAAACCCCCGCCGGAATCCAATACGACTCCTTCAATTTGCAAGGCGCACTCGATAAGGTCCTCGAACTCGCCGACTACGAGGGACTCCGCGCCGAGCAGAAGCGCCGCCGGGACGACAACGATCCCGTGCAGCTTGGCATCGGCTTCTCGACGTACACCGAGATATGCGGACTCGCCCCGTCGCAGGTTCTGGCCGCCGTCGGCCTCGGCGGCGCGGGATGGGAGGCCGCGACGGTGCGTATGCTCGCGAGCGGCACGGTCGAGGTTGTTACCGGCACTACGCCTCATGGTCAGGGACACGTAACTTCGTGGTCCCAGATCGCCGCCGACGTCCTCGGCGTCACGCCCGACGACGTGGAAGTCCTCCACGGCGATACGGCCATCTCGCCGCTCGGACGCGACACTTATGGCTCTCGCAGCCTCACGGTGGGAGGCGTCGCGGTCCATCTCGCGGCCGGCAAGGTCGTTGAGAAGGCGAAGAAGATCGCCGCCCACATGCTCGAAGCCGCCGAGGACGATATCGAGTTCGAGAACGGAACCTTCTCGGTCGCTGGCTCGCCGGATCAAAACGTCTCTATGGCGACGGTCGCCGGGGAAGCGTTTCTCGGGATCAACTTGCCCGAAGGCATGGAGCCGAACCTCACCGAGGACTCGAGCTTCGACCCGCCGAACTTCACGTATCCGTTCGGGGCGCACATTTGCGTTACGGAAGTGGACACCGAGACCGGATTTGTCAAGGTTCGGGACTACTTCGCGGTGGATGACTGCGGACCGATCATCAACCCGATCATCGCCGACGGGCAGATCCACGGCGGCATCGCGCAGGGCCTCGCGCAGGCGATATACGAAGAGGCCATTTACGACGAGGACGGAAACCTCGTAACCGGCTCGATGCTCGACTACCTCATCCCCGGCGCGCCGGAGATACCTCACTTCACCCTCGACCGGACCATCACACCGTCGCCCTCGAACCCATTGGGAGTGAAGGGCATCGGCGAGGCCGGAACCATCGGTTCTCCGCCCGCGGCGGTCAACTCGGTGATTGACGCGCTTTCGACGCATGGGGTCACGCACATAGACATGCCGACGTCGCCGATGAAGGTATGGACGGCGATACAGAACGCGAAGGGCGAGAGGGCCGGGACGCGCGACGCGGACCGCTCCGGGCGCCCGGCTCAGGCTACGGACAACGTGGACGAGAAAGGAAGTGAATCTCTGTGATCCCGCTCAAGTTCGACTACGAGGTTGCGGAGTCGGCGCAGCACGCCGTCGAACTCCTCGGCCAGCACGGCGACGAGGCGAAGCTGCTGGCAGGCGGCCACTCGCTGCTCCCGATCATGAAGCTCCGCCTCGCCGCCCCGACCGTCCTCATTGACATCGGCCGCTTGAATGACCTCAACTACGTCCGCGAGGATGGCGACAAACTCGCCATCGGCGCGATGACCCGCCACACCGACGTGGAACACTCCGACCTCGTCAAAAGCGAGTGCGGCATCCTCGCGTATACGGCGGGCCTCGTCGGCGACCCGCAGGTCCGACATCGCGGAACCATCGGAGGCTCGCTCGCCCACGGCGACGCTGCCTCCGACCTTCCGGGCGTCTTCCTCGCCCTCGACGCGGAGTTCAAAATCACAGGCTCCGGCGGAGATCGCACCATCGCCGCCGCCGACTTCTTCGAGGACTATCTCATGACGGCCCTCGCGCCCGATGAGATCCTCACCGAAGTCCGCGTCCCGAAGCTGAACGGCGCGGGATGGTCGTACCGGAAATTCAACCGCCGGGCGCAGGATTGGGCCGTCGTCGGGGTCGGGGCGATTCTCGAGAGGTCGAATGGCTCGATCTCCTCTGCCCGCATCGGCTTCACGAACATGGCCTCGGTTCCCGTCCGAGCCTCCGCCACCGAGCAAGCATTGTCGGGTGCGAGCGTGGACTCCATCGCCGAAGCCGCCGAATCGGCCGCCGATGGGACATCCCCCTCGTCGGACATCGCGGCTTCGAGCGAGTTCCGCCAGCATTTGGCGCGAGTTCTCACGAAGCGCGCGCTCGACGAGGCATTGAGCCGTTGAGCGAAGCAGCCAATTCACGTCGGGGGGCATTGCCTCCCGACGTTTCTCATTCAGGCGAACTTCAAAACAGCCTCCGGGATTTCGACTATCTCTCCGACGAAGGACTCTCCACCGCCATCTTCCTCGCCCTCAAACTCGGGCGACCTCTCTTCCTCGAAGGCGAGGCCGGAGTCGGGAAGACCGAGGTTGCGAAGGTTCTTTCGAGCATGCTTTCGACGCCTATGATCCGCCTCCAATGCTACGAGGGCATCGACGTGTACCAGGCGCTTTACGAGTGGGACTATCCCCGCCAACTCCTCCACATCCGGGCGACGGAGGCATTGGGGAAAAACGAAGACCGCGACCATCTCGAAAAGGATCTCTATGGGCGCGAGTTCCTCGTCAGCCGTCCGCTTTTGCAAGCTCTCGAACATCACGGCGATTATCCGCCCGTGCTTCTCATTGACGAGGTGGATCGCGCCGACGACGAGTTCGAGGCGTTCCTCCTCGAAATACTCTCCGACTATTCGGTGACGATACCGGAACTCGGCACAATTCACGCCGAGCGTCCCCCGGTCGTCATAATCACGTCGAACCGGACGCGCGAGGTTCACGACGCGCTGAAACGGCGGTGTCTTTATTTCTGGATCGAACACCCGAACTTCGACCGCGAAGTGGAGATCGTCCGCCTGAGAATTCCCGGCACGAGCGAAGAACTCGCCCGGCAAGTCGCCGGAGTCGTTCAGGAAATGCGGAGCATGGATCTCTATAAACCGCCCGGCGTCGCGGAGACTTTGGATTGGACGGAGGCTCTCGTCGCGCTCGGGGCGAAAGAACTCGACGAGTCGCTCGTCGAGGCGACGCTCGGTTCGGTTGTGAAATACCGTGAGGATCAACAACGGGTGAAAGCCCCCGGCATCGAGAAGATGCTCTCGAAGGTGGACGCGGGCGGATGGGGAGTCTCCGGCGTCTGAGATGTCCGACATTCTGTACCGCGTGGACCGGGCGGCGGTCGCCTTCGGGCGGGTGCTTCGGAGGTCGGGCGTCCGCGTCGGCTCCGACCGGACTCTCGAATTCGTCCGCGCCCTCGACGAGGTCGGGATGGAAAGGCGCGAGGGTGTTTATTGGGCGGGGCGGGCTATTTTCTGCTCGCGTTACGAGGATCTCAAAATATACGATGCCGCCTTTCAAGCATTTTGGGATGAACTCGAGCGCGACAAACTCCCGCCGCAGCCGAAAGAGCCGGAGGAGAATCCCGTCATGGATTCCGTGATGCCCCCGAAGGAGCAAGTCGAGGCCGACGAGGCGGGCGAAGAAGCCGTCCGCATGAAATACAGCCCCGTCGAACTCCTCCGCACGAAAGATTTCTCCGCATACACCCACGAAGAATTCGACGAGCTAAATCGCCTCCTCGCCGACCTCCGGCTCTCCGGCGCATTGCGAAAGAGTCGTCGTCTCGCACCGTCGAAACGCGGTCGTTTCGACCATCGGCGGACGCTCCGGGCCGCGCTTCGCACGGGCGGGGAGACGGTTCGCCACAGTTTCCGGTCGAACCGTCGGCAGCCGAGGCGGGTCGTGCTTCTTTGCGACATCTCCGGTTCGATGTCCGACTATAGCCGCGCTCTCATGCGGTTTCTCCATGCGGGAGTCATCGGCGGTGGGAAGCTCGAAGCATTCTCCATCGGGACTCGCCTCACGAGGATCACACGCGAACTCACGACGAAAGACCCCGACCGCGCCCTCCGTGAAGCCGCCGAGGCCGTCAAAGATTGGTCGGGCGGGACGCGCATCGGCGACGCGATGAAGGAGTTCGTGGATCGGTGGGGGCAAAGAGGAATGGCGCGCGGTTCGGTCATCGTCATACTCTCGGACGGGTGGGATCGGGGCGATGTGGCGGTTCTCGCCGAACAAATGCGAAGGATGTCTCGCCTCTCGCACCGGATAATATGGGTTAATCCGTTGAAAGCGGCGACGGGATACGAGCCGATCGCGGGCGGAATGGCGGCGTCGTTGCCGTACGTGGACGTTTTCCTCTCTGGCCACAATTTCGAGTCGCTCGAAGAACTCGCCTCCGCCATCGCCGATGCGGCGAGTCGGGATAAAATGTAGGAAATTCACAGGAGGAAAGTTATGAACCCGGTCATTGACAAAGTCGTATCGTGGCGCGAGGAAGAAACGAAATGCGCCCTCGCCACCGTCGTGAAGGTCGAGAAATCCGGCCCCCTCGGCCCCGGTACTTCGATGGCGGTTTCCGAGGATGGGCAAGTCGTCGGCTCGGTGAGCGGCGGATGCGTCGAACCCGCCGTCTTCGAGGAGGCGATGAGCGCCATCGAATCCGGCAAACCGAAGCTCCTCACGTACGGCATCTCCGACGACGAGGCTTTCGGCGTCGGGCTGACGTGCGGCGGCATCATCCATATTTTCGTGGAGAGGGTGGATTGGTGATGGTCGCTCCGCTCCCGGTTATTGGTGAAAAGCCGATAACGGCGCGAAGCATTCCCACTTTGAAAGTCGGGGAATATTATGGCTGATCTTCTGACTCGTTGGCGCGCCGCGCTCGCCGATCAATCCCCGGTCGCCATCGCCACCATCATCGAAGGACCGGGACTCGGCTCGAAAATCCTCGTCACTCCCGACGACCATATCGGAACCGCCGGGAACCCCGACCTCGACAAAGCCATCGTCGAGGCGGCCCGCGGTCTTCTCGAAGGGGGGCGCACGAACACCATCCATCTCGGGCCTCGCGGGCAAAGACGCATGGAGGATGTCTCCGTCTTCATACAATCCTTCGCGCCGCCGCCGAAGATGTTCGTGTTCGGGGCGATTGACTTCGCCGGGGCGACCGCCCGCATCGGGAAGCACCTCGGATATCGCGTGACGGTGTGCGACGCCCGCCCCGTCTTCGCCACGAAGGAGCGTTTTCCGACCGCCGACGAGGTTGTCGTCGGGTGGCCGGACGAGTTTTTGAAGACCGCCGAGGTGGATCAAAGAAGCGTCATATGCGTTCTCACGCACGACCCGAAGTTCGACGTTCCCGTTCTCAAAGAAGCATTGAACACCGAGGCCGGGTACATCGGGGCGATGGGGAGTCGCCGGACGCACGACAACCGGACGGCGCGACTCAAAGAAGAAGGCGTTTCGGACGAAGAACTTGCCCGGATATCGAGTCCCATCGGCCTCGACATCGGGTCTCGGACGCCGGAGGAGACGGCGGTCGCCATCGCGGCGGAGATCATCGCTTTGCATACCGGGCATACGGGCGGGCGGCTCGCGGACCGCTCCGGCCCGATCCACGAAAGAACCGAAAGCCGGGAGTCGGGGGTCGCTCGCGGATAAGAAAAGGGTCGCGGCGATACTCCTCGCCGCCGGGGGTGGGAGCCGTTTCGGTGGAGGGAAGCTCCTCGCGGAGTTCCGGGGAAAGCCGCTCGTGGAGCATGCCCTCGCTGAGATCCGGGACTCCCCGGTGGACGGGGTTTTCGTCGTCGTCGGGGACAATTCGGAGGCGGTTCGGAAGCTCATCGAGCCGTATGGGTTTTCGGTCGTCGAGAATTTGGAGTGGGGGGCGGGGCAGTCCACATCGGTGCTTCGTGGGTTTGACGCTCTCGGGTCGGATTTTGACGGGGCGGTGGTCATGCTCGCCGATCAACCGCTCGTCGGGGCGAGGTGCGTCGAGAGGCTTGTCCGCGCTTTCGAGGAGGGCGCGATGGTCGCGGTGGCGACGTATGGCGGGCGGCGGCGGAATCCGGTTTTGTTTTCACGGGGTGTGTGGCCGGAGCTTATGGGCGAACTTCGCGGGGACGAGGGAGCGCGGGCGTTTTTGAGGGCGAGGCGGGATCTCGTGACGGAGGTTCCTTGCGACGATGTCGCGGACCCTTCGGATATTGACACGAGGGAAGAACTCGCCGCCCTGGAGGAGGTCGAGCCTCCGGCGGGCGGCGGGTTATAACCCGGATCGTTCATGGAGTGTCCGCCGGGATGCGTTTCGCGCCTCGTCAGGCGAAGTCCGAAACGAGCGGCGGTCGGGAGGCTTTTCCCGGACACCCTTTCGCTGCGTACTTTCCCCGACCTCCGGCTTTTCACGGTTTCGTGGAAGATCCGGGTTGAAGGGGAGCCGCTTTACCGGACGACTCTGAACCTCCTCGTCGGGCTTGCCGCGCCGAGGTTGTTCGTTTGGTTCGGGAGGGTGGCCGTGACCTGGTACGCGCCGGGGACGGGCGGCTTGTACGCGAGCCGGTAGCGGGAGGCGGAGTTCAGCTTCGCGCTCCGGTTGGCGACCACCCGGCCGCCGCGCCTGATCGTCAGCCGGACGAGCTTGCCCGCGTGCCCCGGCGCGACCACCCCGGAGAAGATGATTGTCCCTCCTCGTTTCAGGCTGGCGGGAGCCGCGTTCAAAGAGACTCTGGCCCGAACCAGAACCCGAACCACGGGGCTGGCGGATTCTCGTATGTCGCTGGCGTCGCCTTCGAAGACGGCCCGGTATTCCGTGTTTCGCTGCGGCTTTACGCCCGCGAGAGAGAAGGTTCCGTCCGGGTTCGTGTCCACGCGACCGAGGCGGTCGAACTCGCCGGAGCCTGCGGGGCGGGCTTCGATCTCGATCCGCTCGGCGGCTATCGGCTGCCCGGTGGAGATGAGGAGCCTGCCGGAGAGGGTCGCGCTCTGGCCGTGGACGAGCGTCGCGGGGCTTGCCGCGAGGCTCAGCGTCGAGAGGAGCGGCTCGTCTTCTATGGCGTACGCGAAGGTGGCCGTGGGGCCGCGAAGCCCCGTCGCGTCAACGGCTATCGCCTTGATCGTGACCGACTCCTCGACCTCGATCGGCTCGGTGTACCGGGTGGCGATGCTCGGGAGCGGGTTTCGTCCGTCGGTGGTGAAGAAGATCGCCGCCGCCGGGTCGGTGGCAGTGAGGGTGATCTCCTGTTTGTCCGGGTATGCGCCGGGTGGTGGATCGGCGCTCACCTCCGAGACCGTGAAGTCGTTGGTTTGGACCCCGATCTGGGCCATCATGTCGTGGTCTTCGTGTTCGAGGTTGTGGCAATGGAAGATGTATTTGTGCGAGAAGCTGCCCGGCTCGTCGGTGACGGGGACTTTCGGCCAGCGCATTATCAGCCGGATCTCCTCCCCCTCCCCGACGAAGACGGTGTCCTTCCAGCCCGTCTCCCACGGGTGCGGCGGGCTGCCGTTCCGGTCGAGGATCTTGAAGTTGACGAGGTGGATGTGGACGGGATGCACCCATCCGCCCGAGTTGTTGTAAACCGTCCACACTTCGGTGTCGCCTTCTCTCGGGTTCGCGTCTATGCGGTTGCCGTCGAAGACGAGTCCGTTGATTGTGAACTGCGAATTGCTCCGCTCGAAGCGGAACTCCCTCCGCCGTGCGACGTTGTTCGGCTCGGGCGGGAGGTGCGTGTCGTCGTACTGGAGGTCTTCGGGGACGAGTTCGTCCGGCACGCCGCCCTCGTGGGTCTCGGCGCGGGCCACGTCGAAGCGCATGATCTCGCGCGTCGGCTCGTCCCGATCAACCCTCCGGTTCTCGAGCACGACCTTCGTCCCGACGGGGTCGTTCGTGAAGTCGGCGACGATCTCGTACCGTTCGGCGGGGGATATCGGGAGCGTCGTGACGCTGACGGGCTGGCGGAGGAGGCTCCCTTCGGTCGCGATCACGGTGAACGGCCTTCCGTCGCTGAAAGCGAGGTCGTAAACCCGGGCGTTCGAGCCGTTGAGAACGCGGAAGCGGTACGCGCACGTTCCGACCTCGAAGCGGGGCTGGGCCGCGCCGTTGACCACGACTATGTCCCCCTCGAAGCCGTCGTTGTCGTCGGCGGCGTCGGGCGGATAGAAAAAGGAGCCGTCGGATCTGAAAAGCCGATCCTGTATGACGAGCGGCACGTCGTACTCGCCTCTGGGGAGCGCGAGCGCCTCCTCGGTCTCGTCCTTGATGATGTACAGGCCCGCGAGTCCTTTGTACACGTTCGTCGAGGTGATGTGCATGGCGTGGTCGTGGTATCACTGCGTCCGGGCGCATTGCTGGTTTCCGAACTTGTATTCCTTCCGGCCCCCCGGTGGAATGAGGTCGAGGGGATGGCCGTCGGAGTCGCCGTCCACGTATGCCCCGTGGTGGTGGACGGAGGTCGAGACGGGGAGGTTGTTCGTGTGCGTCACCGAGACCCTTCGCTCCTCGCGCGCCAAGATAGTCGGACCGGGGTAAAGGCCGTTGTATCCCCATACCGGGGTCGAGTATCCGGGGATGATCTCCGCCTCGGCCTCCCGCATCGTGATCTCGTAGAAATCCGTGGTGGCGTCGCTCCTGACTGGCCGGAGAACTTCGGGGAGCTTGAGCCGGGCTTCGTATGGCGTGAAGTCAACCGCCGAGCGTTCGTCCTTCGCCAAAGCCTTCCGTCCGACCGGGAGCATCAGCGCCGCCCCCGTGAACGCGCCGAGCTTGAGCATGTCCCGCCGGGTCAACTGTCTTGCTGATGGCATATTTGCCTCTCCTTGATCGAGGGTGTTTTTGTGGCGTAGGCTTGCGCGGTTTCCTCCGCTTCGGGGCCGAGGCGACGGAGGTTCGAAGCGAGCGCCGCCAGCAAAACGACGAGCGCCACCTCCATCGTGGTCGCGGTGAGATCCCAGACCCCGACCCCCTCCGTCGCCCCGAGCCGCAACTCGGAGGATCCCACCCCGTCCGTCCCCACATAGGGAATTCCGGCCGCGCGGGTCGCAAACCAGACAGCGACGAGAAGGAGGTTCATCGAAACCCCGGCGAGAAGGAACCCTTCGCGTCCCCCGAGGTGGGGGAGGAGGAGGCAATAAACCGCCCCGCCGACTCCGACCGAGAGGAAGAAGGCGCCGAAGCCCCACCATTCGGCGTACCGTTCCTGAGCCTCCCAAAGGTGTATGAGCGCGACCCCGAACGAGAGCGCCTCCGCCGCGTACAAAGTCCGCTTCGCGTCCATGAGGAGTGCGGAGAGGAGCCCCAATTGGGCGGCTGTGCAAAGCATCGCCAAAAGCTCGACGCCACTGGCGTGGGCCGCGTGGGGGCCGAAGGACTCACGGATGACCCTCTCGGCTGCGTAGAAGACGAACACCGCGAGCGTCCCCCACGCGCCGAGGAGCGCGACGGGGCGCGAGGGCCACCGGATCAAAGCGACCCCGTAGAGTCCTTGCGCGAAGGCGAGCGCCGCGAAGAAGGCTCCGTACCCGACGGACGCCGCAACGTGCATCGGCATCATCCACAGGTGAATGAGAGCGGCGAGGATCGAAAGCCCCGCCGCCGCGTACGCAAGCGACGGCGGCGGGCCGGATATATTGTGGACTCCTTGCTTCATGACTCTCTTTCCTCATCCACTCCCATCGGCGGCGTCGGAGGCCGCCGATGGGGATCGAGGCGTTTCTCCGTCGCTACCTGCGAACCACGCGGAAGCTCTTCGCGGCGGCGTTCGGCTTGTGGTCGGCGTCCCCGGCGAAGGCGATCCTCACCGAGTAGACTCCGACGGCTCGGGGCTTGTACCTGAGCGTGAAGCGCGAATCCTTGAGCTTGAGGTTTCTGGAGAGAACCTGCTTGCCGTTGCGCTTGATCGTCACCTTCACCGATGAGTCGTGCGCCGGGACGACCCTGCCGGAGATGACCCGGCTCTGGCCGAGCTTGAGATTGGCCTTCGAGACGTTCAATGCCACAGCGCTCGCTGTGCGGATCACGTACGTTCTCGTGATCGTCTCGGAACGGTTTCCCGACGGATCCACCGCGAAGAACTTGAGCGTCGTCGTCTTCGAGACGGTGAGCGGGACGCTATAACGAGGGCTTGTCGTGGTCGGCTCGGAGCCGTTGATCGTGAAGTGGATCGAAGCCGACGGGTCGTTCGTGCTCAGCGACACTTGCCTGGCGGCGTCGAATGTTCCCGCGTTCAGGCTGGCCGACGCGCTCGGAGCGATGGCGTCTATGACCTCGTATTCCTCCGTGGCGACCTCCGAGCGGTTGCCCACGCGATCCACGGCGAAGAACTTGAGCGTGGCGGTTTCGGAGAGCTTGATCGGGTTTCGCGAGTCGAACTTGTCGCTTTCGGTGGTCGGCTCGCTGCCGTCGGTGGTGTAGTGGATGTCCGCCGCTTCGTCGGCGGTCAGGCTCACCGATGGCCCGTCGTTCTCGAATGTGCCGCCTTCGGGGTCGGCGCCCACGGTGGGAGCCTTCGTGTCTATCTTGTAGTTTTGCGAGAAGACCTTCGAGGTGTTCGCCTCGTTCACCGCGATGAAACGCAGCTCCGTGTCCTCGGAGATCGTGATCGGCCCCGTGTACTCGGTTCCGTTCGCGATTCCACTCCCGAAAGAGTTCGTCGCCATGAGGGTGGATGTCTGCCCGGTGTTTTCCGCTTGCGCGCCGCCGACCGATGGGTCGGTGCCGTCGGTGGTGAAGATGATCGTGGCGTCCGGGTCGTTTGCGGTGAGCGCGACGCGCTGGATCTCATTGAAGGCTCCACTCTGCACGTTGGGAGCCACCCTGAGTTGGGAGAGCTTGCCGGACACGGAGAAGAGGTCGGTCTGTATCCGGTTGACGCCCGGCCCCCCGACGTTGCGGCCTCGATCTCGAAGTAGTTTTGCGGAGCGCCGCTCTCGTCCGTGATCGGGCTTCCCGTGACTTCGTGGAGGACGTTCGGGTTTCCGACGTATCCAGCGGGGGCGCCCTCGTCCCATTTAAGGAACGGCCCCACGCGGTTCTTGCCGACGACGAGTTCGTCCCACTTGCACGGGGCGAGGACTCCTCCGGCGCAGCCGAGATCCTCCGTCACGTTGATCTCACCCGCCCGCCGTTCGTCGGTCCGGCCATTGTCCTCGGCGATGAAGGTGTCGGTCCCGTAGGGATGGGTGACGGTGTACTCCTCGCCTATCACGAGGTTGTCAACCCGGATGCGTATACGCCCGAAGGCCATTTGGTCCCCGGCCCTCACTTCTTCCCTGCTGCCGAAGGCCGCCTCCATCGCCATCACAAGCTGCGCGTCGCCGCCTCCGTTGGTTACCATCTCGGAGTCGGCGGCCCACCAGAAGGACTCGCCGGGGAAGTTGTCGGGGAAGGAGACCGGGCCTGTGGGGTCCGGGCTCTCGAACGGCTGGAGGCACATCTGGTCGCGCGGGTCGAGGCACAGTTCGAGCCTCGTGCCGTTCGCGTCCTCGTACCAGAACGGATATCCGTTCTCGGGGTTCACAGGCCCGTCGTTCGCCATCTTCGCCTGCGCCGGGAGGGCGAAGATGGCTGTCAGAGCCATCAAAGCCAGGAACGCGAGGGCGGTCATGAGCATAGTCCGGATCGCCCGTGGTTTCGTCTTTGCGCCCCTTTCCGGGGCCATTTCGTAAAGCATTTCGCAGTCGCCTTTCTTACGGAGAAGTTGTGTGGAAAAGAGGCGACCGGACGTTTCCAACCAACCCGGCTTTGCCTCGCATCGAGGGGGCTAGATTTCCGGAGGAGGACGTTCGAGGAGATGGGGGGGTGGGGCGACGCTCCCGATCTCCGTCTGGTCAAAGGTCGGTTCGACGGCGAGGTCGGGAACTTCGAGCCGGACTTGCAGGTTGGGAATCGAAGCGAGCACGGCGAAGCCGTTGCCGACTTTGCCTGTGGAGTGTGAAAAACCTTTCGGCCTCTTCGGGGCGGGAAGCTCTTCGCCTCCGGATTTGCCCGGGTTCCCGTCGAGGCGGTCCGGGGCGTGGTCTGCCGCGCCGCCATTCGAGCGCGTATCGGTGGGCGTCGTGCACGGACAGGGATGCTTTCCGCGCGAGGATGAAAGCGCTTGGAACGGAAAGCGCCGCGACCAGGATCCCGGCGGCGAGCAGGCGAAGGACGGCCAGCCGGCCGGAGCGTCCGCCCCGAACCGGAAGAAAAGAAATATGCGTGCTGTTTGGCTCCGCTGTCATGGTGTTTTCAGCCCTGCTTCTCGTATCCTCCATCACTTCGTCCCTGTATTTCACCGCGCAGAGAAGCATCCTCCATCATATGAATCGCGGATCTTTGGCTAACCCACATGGGCTAGAGGGCGCCTTTTCGCACGCCGGGGATGCCCGTGGTTCACAGAACATGTAAGATCGAAGTCTGCGTTTCCGCCGCCGTTGTTCGCGGACGGGCGATAGAATGTGTCTCGAAAGGAGGAGAGAGTTATGAACATACAAAACGAGTTCACCGTGAGTTCCCCGATCGAGGAGGTATGGGACGCGATGCTCGACCTCGAAAGGGTGACGCCGGGCCTTCAGGGAGCCGCCCTCACCGAGGAGGTCGGCGACGAATACAAAGGCACGATGTCCATAAAGCTCGGCCCCGTCTCCGCGAAATACAACGGAACCGTCAAATACTCCGAGACCGACGAGGCGAACCGGAAGGCCGTCATCCAGGCCGACGGGAAGGACGCCCGCGGACAGGGAACCGCCTCCGCGACCATCACCTCGACTTTGCATGACGAGGGTGGCGGCTCGACGCGGGTCGTCGTCGAGACGGAGATGAAATTGACGGGGAAGGTCGCGCAGTTCGGGCGCGGGGTTCAAAAAGACGTGGCGGCCAAGATCATGGGCAACTTCGCCGATTGCCTCGAAAACAATGTCTTTCAGGAGGAGATAGCATGAAGATAAACAACGAGTTCACCGTCGGAGTCCCGATCGGCGAGGCATGGAATGCGATGCTCGACCTCGAGCGCATCGCGCCGTGCCTCCCCGGAGCGTCCATTGACGAACAGGAGGACGAAAGCTCGTACAAAGGCTCGATGGCGGTGAAAATCGGCCCGATCACCGCGAAATACAAAGGCACCGTCAAATACGAGGAGAAGGACGAGGCGAACCACAAAGCCGTCCTCCAAGCCACCGGCCGCGATGCCCGCGGACAGGGAACGGCCTCCGCGACCATCACCTCGACGATGGAGGAAGTCTCCGGCGGCACGAAAGTCATGGTCGAGACAGACATGAAGCTGACGGGCAAAGCGGCTCAGTTCGGGCGGGGCATCGCGCAGGATGTCGCCTCGAAGATGCTCGGCCAGTTCGCCGAATGCCTCGAAGAGCGCCTCGGCGGCGACTCGGAGCCGGAGGCCGCCGCGGCTTCCGCCGGAAACGGGGCGACCGGGGCATCCGCATCCCCCGAAAGCTCGTCCTCCGCGGCTTCTTCGGCGGCGAATGGGGGCGCGATGGTCACGCCGGGCGGGGTGACACCAGGCTCGTCCTCCGGCTCGCTCGGCGCGGGGTCGGAATCGTCGGCGACCTCTTTCGCGAGGCCGGTGAGTTCGTCGTCCGGCGACGGCAGCGCGTCCGGTGGGGCGTCAACGGCGTCGGCTGGCTCCCCGTCCGGCGAGGAGAAGCCGAAGGCGTCGCGGAAGATCAGCCAGCCTGACCCGGAGCCGCTCGACCTCGGCGAGATGAGCCAGGACGCGGTGATGAAGCGGGTGACGCCCGTCCTAATCGGGGCCGGCGTTCTCGTCGTTCTCATATGGCTGCTTAGGCGAGGCCGCCACTAAATTGCCGGGAGATGGGCGGAGGGTCGGGACGGGATGTCCCGGCCCTCCTTTCGCGTGCGTCATACCGGGCGCGGGCGGCGAAGAGCGGATGAGAGCGGGACGATCCTCGTCGAACCCGCTCATTTCAGCGAAAACAAAAGCCGGTAATCCGAAATGCGGCGAGCGGTGCGCGTGTGCGAGATGTCGAGGCTCGGTGCTTTCGCATCTCGTCGTGGCAGCGGAGTTTCGTCCGAGGATGTCGGTTTGTCCGAGAAAGCGTTTCCCGGTTCTCGGCGGGCGTTATTCGTGGTCGGTTGTGAGTCGCGCGCGGAAAAAGGTGAAGAGGACGCCGACGACTGCGAGGGCTGGGACGGCGAAGATCGCGCCGAACAGCCCGAACATTCCGGCGCCTATGACGACGGCGAGGAAGACGATTATGGGATGGACGCCGAGAGCTTGGCTTTGGATCCTCGGCGTGAGGAAGTTTCCTTCGAGCTGCTGTATCGCGAGGAAGAGCACGGCGGTGAGTATCGCGGTCGTCGGCGAGACGGAGAGCGCGATGAGAACCGCCGGTATCGCCCCGAGCCACGCCCCGATGTACGGCAATATCGCCGTGAGCGCGACCCACAGTCCGAGAAGCAAAGCGTATGGAACCCCGATCAGGAAAAGAGCCGCCGCCGAGAGAGCGCCTTGAACGCTCATCGAGAGGGCGAGTCCGGCGAGGTACCGCGAGAGCGAGAACCCGAAGGAGTTCCAGAGTTCGCGCGCGTCGCGGCGGTACGAACGAGGACTCGCTAAAAGGCACGCCGCTTTTATGCGGCGCACGTCAATGAGGAGGTATGCCGAGATGAAAATCACGCCGAAGAGTGTGATCGCCGCCCCGACCGTGCCGGAGAGGAAGCCGATGGTTCCGCCGAGGATTTGCTGCGCCACGCCTTGCACGGCGTTTATGAGATCCTGGCCGACGTTGTCGAGGAGGTTGTCGGAGGAGCCGGAGAGGATGCCGCGCTCTTTGAGCGGCGCGAGGACGTCGTTCACGCTGTCTCCCGCTTGCATCACCACGCCCGGAACCGCTCCGATCAGGGAACTCAACTGATCCACGATCACCGGAATTATGGACGCGACGGCGAGCGCGATCAGCCCGATCACAAGCAGGAAAGACGAGAGTATCGCAAGCCCGCGGGGCATGACGCGCCCGAAGAGCCTCACCGGAAAAGAGAGGACGATGGCGAGCGTGGCGCCCCCGATGGCCATGACGAGCGCATCCGGAACCATCCAGCAAATAAAGAGAAGAAGCGCCGCGGCCGCGAAGATCAAAATATTCCTCGTCCGGCGTGATATCGGGATCGGCGTGAGCGCGGGCGAAGCCTTTATTTCGCTCCCTTCCTGCCCCTTCGTCTCGATCTTCTCCAATTTCCCGGCCTCCACGATTTGTATGAACCTCACATAGAATACCCTGTTTCCCGGAGGCGAAAAACGAGGCGGCGCGCCATCCGCCCCCGACATTCCCCAAATTCACCGAGGAGACGGAGAGGGAGCCGGGAAAATCCTCGACTCCCTCTCCCGGAATTTCTAAT
>JACDAJ010000254.1 GCA_013695475.1 Rubrobacter sp.
GCAGTCGGAGAGCTTCGAGGTCATCGCGGGAAAGATGCGATGCCGGGTCGGTGAGGAAAAGGAGAAAGACCTCCACGCGGGCGACCGTGTGACCATCATGCCGGGCGAGCCGCACATACGGCGCAATTCCGGCGACGAAGAATTGCGAGCCATCGTCGAGTTCCGCCCGGCTTTGAATACGGAGACGTTCATCGAGAACATGTGGGGGTTCGCACGCGACGGAAGGAAAAGAGGCGGGAAGGGCATTCCGAACATGCTCCAGCTCGCGGTGTGGTTCGCCGGAACTTACGAAGGCGAAAACTACCTCGAAAAACCTCCGATCCCCATCCAAAAATCCCTCTTCGCGCTCCTCGCACCCATCGGAAAGCGTCTCGGATACCGAGACTGGTACACCGAATACACCGACCCGTCGGAGCTTCCGGGTCGGATGAATACGCGCAAGAAAGAGATCGCTCGATGACGCTCGATGACGCTCGAAGCGCGGGACGAATAAACCAAGCGTGAAAGGAGAAACAATGGCTATGAAGGAAAGGGCTGTGGATCTCACGACGGTCAAAGCCCGACAGCAAGAAATGTGGGCGATGGGCGACTTCGCGAGGATCGGGAACAGCCTCGTGATCATGGGCGAGCTTCTTTGCGAGGCAGCCGACCTCCACGCCGGGCAAAAGGTTCTCGATGTGGCGACGGGCGGCGGGAACACCGCCATCTCCGCCGCGAGGCGCAATTGCGAGGTCACGGGTCTGGATTACGTCCCGGAACTGATCTCATACGCGAAGAAGCGAGCCGAAGTCGAGCAAATGGACATCGCCTTCGATGTCGGGGACGCGGAGAACCTCCCATACCCCGACGCTTCCTTCGACGCGATTCTCTCCACAGTCGGCGTGATGTTCGCCCCGAACCAAGAGAAAGCAGCGGGCGAAATGCTCCGAGTCTGCAAACCGGGAGGGATAATTTCCCTCGCAAACTGGACGCCGGACGGCTTTGTGGGGGCGATGCTCCGCACCCTCGGAAAACACGTCCCTCCACCCCCAGGAGTCAAGCCGCCCCCGCTGTGGGGAACCGAAGAAAGACTCCTCGAACTCCTCGGCGACGAAATATTCTCGCTCGACGCGAAACGCCGCGCATATACCTTCCGATACCTCTCGGCAAAACACTACGTCGAACATTTCCGAACATACTTCGGCCCCATTCGAAAGGCGTTCGAGACCCTCGACGAAGCCGGGAAAGAGGCTCTCGCCAAAGATCTCGAAGAACTCCTCGAAAGCCACAACGCCTCCGGCGACGACACACTCGCCGTGCCATCCGACTATCTCGAAATCGTGGCAACGAGGAAGTGAGAAAGGTCGGGAGCCGGGAGTGCGGTTCGCTTCCGGCTCCCTTTTCGGGGCTTCGTGAACGGACTCGTATTTTCCGAAAGACTTTCGCCGCGAGCCGGATTATGCTTCGGCGGCGAGAGAGTCATCCTCGGGTATTTCCCCACTCTCCACTCCCGAAATGAACGGAGACGACTTTCTCTTTCATGTCCTCGGAGCCGGACGCGAGGACGACGAGTTCCCCGTTCTCAGCGGGCTGCTTCGTCCCGAAGGCGGGCGCGTCCACGAAAGCGACGCACTTTTCGGCGGCGAGTTTCGAGAGTTTTTCGCACCCTTCGATGCCGACGGTTCCGAACTGGATCCAAACCGCCCCGTCCGCCAAAGCACCGAGCGCCCCATCCCCCACAACCTCCGCGTTCGGAAGAATGGTGACGAGAAAGTCCGCGCCATCAGCGGCTTCGGCGGTCGAGTCCGCGACCTCCGCGCCGTCGTCCGCCAGCGGCTCGGCCTTCTCTTTCGAGCGGTTCCACACGCGGACGGCCATCCCGGCGGCGAGCAAATTCCTCGCCATCGCCGCGCCCATTATGCCCGTGCCGAGAACCGCGACTTTCCCGTTCGCCATTATGCGATCTCCTCACTTGCTTACGGGCGGTTGGATAACCGTAAACGGCGGCGGGGTAACGAAGGAGGCAATATATTACGGTCGCCAATTCGATGCGAACGGCGGGATCCCTCGACGATGACTTCATTCATGAAACTCGTCAACCAGCGGCCCGAACGGATTCAGAAGCCGCGCTCCGGTTCGCTCCACGCCGCGGCGGATCCCGCCGATCACGATCGCACTTATGAATATCTCGTCGGCGGCCACGGAGGCGACCCATGCCTTCACACCCTCATCCCCCCGAGGCTTCCGCGCCTCCGAAAGCACATTCGTATCGAGCAAATACTTCATCTCAAAGCTCGATGTCCCGAGGCATCTCCTTCGGACGTTCGAGGTCGAGGACACTCAAGTCCGGCCCGCTCATCAAAAATTCCTTGAAACTCATCTTCTCCTCGCCGTCCCCACTCACACGCCGCCACTCCTCCGCCGGAACCACCACGACGACCTCCTCGCCATGCCGCGTCACGAACTGCGGCCCCTCCCGCTCCGCCCGCCTGACAAGCTCGCTGAATCGCTGCTTCGCCTCTTCTAATTGCCACGACATGCACTCACCTCCGAAATTTCTGTCCAGACTGTCCACATTATAGTCGCTCCCCTCGGTCGCTCCGAGAGTGGGGAAAGGCACGGAGGCGGAACCCACTCCCGACATCGCCCGTTCGGGTTCGTCGGGCGTGAAGGCGGAAGCGTTCGAGGAAAGCGAATCGAGAACTTTCCGGCTCCCCGACGTGATGCCCGTAACAACGCCGTCTCCGATGCCACAGTAAAATCCACGCACCCATGATGGATGCCACGAACACGCCACCCACCCTCGACTCCGAAAACATCTCCCGCCGATACAAATCGAGCGGAAGGGGCGTTTCGGAGGTGAGCCTCACCGCCGAGCCGGGCGAAATAGTCGGCCTCGTCGGGCCGAACGGGAGCGGCAAAAGCACCCTTCTCCGCGTCCTTTCGACATCCATAAAACCCGACTCCGGCTCGTTCCGAGTTTGTGGATTCGACGGACTCGCCGAGAAGCGGAAGGTTCGAGCGCGTCTCGGCCTCATGATGGACCGCCCGACGCACTACGCCGACCTCACCGGGCATGCGAACGCATACCTTTTCGCACGGTCGTATGGAGTGAACGAGAAGAAAACCGAGAACATCCTCGCCGAACTCTTCGAATATTTCGACCTCGCGGAATATAAGGACGAGCGGGTGAAGACGTATTCGTACGGGATGGGGAAGAAGCTCGCGCTCATCGAGGCTTTGGCACACGCTCCCCGCCTTCTCCTCCTCGACGAGCCGTCGCTCGGCCTCGACTATACGTCGCAGCTCGCGTATCAGAGAAAGGTTCGTGGGATGGCGGACTCCGGCGCGTCCGTCCTCCTTGCGAGCAACCAGGTTGACGAGGTCGAGGCGATGTGCGACCGGGTGATATTTCTCCACCGCGGAGAGGTCATCGAAAGCGGCACGCCCGATGAACTCGTCTCGTCGGTCGGGGGGATACGACGGATCGTCGCCTCGCTCCGGGTTCCGGTCGAATACGGGGCGGTGTCCGAGGTGCCGGGCGTGGAGCGAATCTCACCCGAAGGCCGCGACCTCGTCGTGCATTGCGAGGAGCGCGAGAACATCGTCGCCGACGTCGTCGGAGCCGTCGTCCGCTCGGGCGGGGACATCGTAAACCTTTCCGTCGAACGTCCGAATTTGGCCGATGTGTTCGTGAAATTGACGGGGGAGGCATTGGCGCGTGAGGATTAATCCGCCGGACGCATACTGGAAAAAGGACGTGTCGCTGTTTTTCGGGAAGCGGTTCGCGCTCGTCATAAAGATGCTTTATCCGCTCGCGATCATCGGCCCGGTCGCGGCGAGCGGGATACCGCCCGAGTTCGCGGCGGCCGTCGTCGGCATCGTCGCCATAATGGCCGGAACCTTCGGCGCGGGCGAGAGCCTCACAAACGACATAAACGACGGGATCCTCGTCCGATTCTCACTCACCCCGACCTCGCCATACCGGATCGTCGGTGAGATTCTGACGGTGAACGCCATCCTCGATTTCATACAACTTTTGCCCGCCCTCGCGGTGGTTTATTTGATTCATACGCCGCCGCTCGCGTGGATGCTCGCCGCGACGTTCGCGGTTTTCATAACGCTCGTCATGGCGAATGCGATCGGGATATTATTGGCGAATTTCACGTCGTCCCCGGCGGACGTTTTGCTTTATGCCACGATCATCCTCTTCCCGCTCATATACGTCTCGGGCTTTTTCCGAAACCAAAACCCGGAGGGATGGCTCGCCGCCGCCCGCGACTTCGTCCCATTCGCATACATGAACGACGCTTTGAAAGAAGTTTTCGGCGTGGCGGGCGGGATGTCTCCGGCGGAGGTCTTCGTTCTTCCGGCGATTATCTGCGCCGTCGTCGCGGTCGCGGTATGCATGACGGCGCCGAGACTCCTTTCGCCGCGCTTATAAATTCGATCCCCAAACCGCTCCCGGCGAGCCGTCTCCCGGTGAAGAACCCCGGGCAAAGAACGCGGCTTCTCTCGTAAAATCGTGCGGCCGCGTCTCCGACGCAAGATCACGACCGTCACAGCGAACCGGGCAATGAGCCGACTCCGCACGACAACGAGTCCGACCATCATATTCACCGAGACACGCCCTCCCGGCGAGAGCGAAACATCCGGGGAAGCTCCCATGGCGGACACCGATTTCTTCACCCGGACTCGGTGTGAAATGTGGGATCGTCGGCGACCGCCGATTTCTTCGCCCGAACCCCTTGCGAGAAGAGACGACGAGGAGACGCACCCTCACGAACGCCGGGCTTCGTGTTCTTCGAGTCCGGCGGCACACCGTTTTTTGAGGCTCCGCTGAAATTTAAATCGGGAGATGAGGCCGGGGAGCGCGGGAAGCTCGCGTGAACCCTCCCGATTCTCCACCGAAAGCCGCCCGCCGGAAAGCCTTCCCGTTATGTGGAGCGAGGTTTCTTGCTCCATGTCGGGAACGGAGAAGTCGTGGAAGAGGAGCGCGGCGGGAGCGTCGGCCCCGGCGAACGCCGTTTCTCCGTCCGGATGGCGAAGCGGCATCCTCTCGGCCTCCCAGTCGCCGACTTCGACGGTTTCGGCGCGGAGTCCGTCCTCGGAGTTCCATGCGAGGACTCCGGTGTCTTTCGGGACGCTTCGGCGGGCGATTTGGCGAGGCTCCCCGAAGTCTTCGAGGAAGAGCATGAGTCGCGGGGTGTACCACCAGTTTTCGCGGCGGAGCACGAGGGTGTCCATATATAGCCGCGAGGGCGGATGTTTCCTCAGTTCTTGTTCGAGGAAACGTTCGAGGAAATCGTCGCCCTTCGGGTCGGCGGCGAGCCTCGTCCGAGCCGAGACGAAGAGACTTTTCCATCCCGCATACGCGAGCCGGGAGTCCGAAAAAACGAGGCACACTTCCGGCGAGGCGTTTATTTCGCGCGCCGCCTCCGCCTCCGCGTATGTCAGAGTGAAGGCCGGGGCGCCGTCGGAGACGACGGGGGTGATGCTCCGGACTCTCGGGTTTCCCGAATGGTCGAGGTACGCGAGTTCGGCGGTGGCGGCGAGATCCGCGGATGAGACGATGTCGTTTTTGGCCGAGTCTTCCACGGTGCGAAAAGTTCCCCTCGGAGAAGTTTGCGATTGTGTCGGCGGTTACTCTATACTAGGTCGAGGCGCGCTTCAGGGAGAGCGCGGGGGCGGTCGTCAGCGATCACAAGGAGGAGCGATGCCCGCAATATTCGTAGTCGTCGTGGTTTTGATCTTGTTTTTCTTCGGCTATAGATACTATTCGAAGTATCTGGCTGAAAAGGTATTCGAGCTTGACAAGCAATTCGTGACCCCGGCCCACGAGTTCGAGGACGGCGTTGACTACGTACCGACGAACAAGCATATATTGTTCGGCCATCACTTCACGTCCGTGGCGGGGGCCGCGCCCATAACCGGCCCGGCCATCGCGGTTTTCTGGGGCTGGATGCCCGCTCTTTTGTGGGTCGTTCTCGGGACGATCTTCGCCTCCGGCGTGCATGACTTCGGCTCGATAGTCGTCTCGGTCAGAAACCGGGCGC
>JACDAJ010000261.1 GCA_013695475.1 Rubrobacter sp.
CGGCGGGCGATCCTCGAAGAGAACGTTTTGCAGAAAAAGAGCGCGTCCGCGAGATCGAAGACGAGGGAGCATCTTCGCGCCCTTTATTTCCTCGACAATGAAAACCCCGTTTTCTCCGCGCTCTCCACGCTCGCCGCTGAGGACGCGGAGAGCGTGCCGATGCTCGCCCTTTTATGCGGAGCCACGCGGGATGTCCTTCTCCGATCCACGGCGGAATTTGTTTCGGAAGCTCCGATGGAGGCCGTCGTTTCCTCCGAAGACCTCCGCCGCGTGGTCGAGGAGGAATTCCCGAACCGCTTCTCGGAGAACACGCTCGTGGAGGCCGGACGACGCGCCCTCTCCTCGTGGGCGCAGTCCGGGCATCTCGCCGAAGGCTCGAAATATGCGAGGAAAAAGGCCGCCGCCTCCGTCGGATCGGTTGTTTTCGCGCTTTATCTCGGGCATCTTTCGGGGGTGAGGGAGATGCCGCTTTATGGGACTTTTTGGGCGGGGCTTCTCGATGCCTCCGAGGGGGAGATGGACTCGCTCGCCTTTGCCGCTTCGCAGCGCGGGCTTATGGAGTACCGTCGGATGGGGGATGTCGCGGAGTTCGGGTTCTCGATGCTCGAAGCCCGGCGTCGGGGGGCGGTGTCCGGTGGCTAGGGTGGAGGATCTTCTCCGGTCGTATAAAAGTTTCGTGAGCTTGCCGTGGAGCGAGCGGGCCGCCCCCGAGGAGCGGGTGTGGTTCGGACTTTACGATCCGGCGGAGGAGCGGCGAATCCGGTTCGCGGCCGCCAATTTCGAGGTCGAGACGATCGAAGCCGGACACGGGTGGCTCGCCCGCGACCTCTCCGACGAGTTCGCCCGGTGGATGTCCGCCCACGAATACCGCGAAAGCTATTTCGAGTCGCCGGACGACTTCACCGACGACCTCCTTGACGACTTCGCCGAACATGTCTCCGAGGCGGTCATGGAGGTTTTGGCGCGGAGCGACGAGAACTCCGTGGTCGCGCTGTACGGCGTCGGGAGTTTGTTCGGGCTTCTCCGGGTTTCGAGGCTTTTGGAGATGGTCTCCGGCGGTGTGCGGGGGAGGCTTTTCGTGTTCTTCCCCGGAGAGCATGACCGGGGAAATTACCGCCTCATGGACGCCCGCGACGGATGGAACTATCTCGCCGTCCCGATAAACGCCCGCGAAAAGTGAGGATCGGGAGCATCCCATGCGGAGCGCGGGTGGGCGGCCACGGACGGAAACCTCGCCGTGCCGTACGGGGGACTCTCCATCGCGGTGGAGAACCCCACCGGAGGATGCTCCACCGGGTTGTTTGGGGAATGGCGGATTCTTCGAGCGGACTCGGTATCATAGGGGGATCGGGCGGAGGAAGCTGTTTTTTGGGACTCGTGTCAAAAAATCAGGGGAGATGAGATGACATTCAAGAATCGTGAAGTTTTCAACCGGGACCCCTTCGAGAACCGTATCCCGAACGGCGGGGTCGCCAAGATATCCGAGCCGGAGACCGACGGCGAATGGGACGTCCTCCGATACGAACTTTCGACTTTCGTATGCGAAGGCGAGTACGAGAGGGGTTTGGAAAGGATACTCGACACGTATTTGAAGAATGTCGGGGGAGGGAATCAGCCCGCCGTGTGGGTGAGCGGTTTCTACGGCTCGGGCAAATCCCACCTCGTCCGGGTTCTCGAGTTCCTGTGGAAAGACATCGAATTCTCCGACGGCGCGACCGCGCGAAGCGTCGCGAGCCTCCCGGAGGGCGTGCGCGAGAAGCTCCGCGAACTCGACACAGCCGGAAGGAGGAACGGGGGATTATGGTCCGCCGCCGGGTACCTCGGAGCCGGGGCGGGGGAGAGCGTGCGGCTGGCGATACTCAGCGTTTTCTTCGAGGCCGCCGGGCTCCCGCGCCGATACGCTCAAGGCCGCTTCGTACTCTGGCTGAGGCAGAGCGGCTTTTATGACGGCGTGAGGGATTTCGTCGAAGCCGAGGAGCGCGACTTCCGAAAGGAACTCCAAAATTTGTACGTCTCCCCGTTCATCGCCCGCGCCCTCCTCTCCGTTTATCCGGCCTTCGCCGCCGGGGAGGCGGACGCCCGATCTCTCATAAAGGCGCAATATCCGAACCCGGACGACATAAGCGACGACGAGATGCTCGACTGTATTTCCGGCGTTCTCGAGCTTGTGTCCGACAACGGCGACGGCGGAGAAATGCCGTGCGCGCTCCTCGTCCTCGACGAGCTTCAGCAATACATTGGCGACAACGCCGACCGCACCCTCCGCGTCCAGCAAGCCGTCGAGGCATGCACCTCCCGCTTCGAAGGAAAACTTCTCTTCGTGGCGACCGGGCAATCCGCTTTGCAAGGGACGCAGCAATTGCAAAAATTGCAGGGACGGTTCACCGTGCAAGTATCTCTCTCCGACGCGGATGTCGAGGAGGTCGTCCGGAAGGTCGTACTTCGGAAGTCCGAGACTCGGAAGCCCGATCTTCAAGCCGTGATCGAGGCGAATAGCGGCGAGATAGACCGCCAGCTTTCCGAGACGAGAATTCGTCCGAGCCGGGCCGACGAGCCGTATCTCGTGCCGGATTATCCGCTTCTTCCGACGCGCCGCCGTTTCTGGGAGCTTGTGCTTCGGACGATCGATCGGGCGGGGGCTTCCGGGCAGCTTCGGACGCAGCTTCGCATCGTTCAGGAAGCGACGGAGATGGTCGCCGACAAGGAGGTCGGGAACGTCGTCTCGGCTGACTTCGTCTACGAGCAGCAAACGGGTGCGATGCTCCAGTCCGGCGTGCTTCTCAAGGATGTGCATGAGACGATCCAAAGGCAAAAAGACGGCTCGGAGGATGGCTCGCTCCGCTCCCGGCTGTGCGCCCTCATCTTCCTCATCGGCCAGATCTCACAAAACGCCGGGAGCGACTCGGGCCTCCGAGCCACCCCCGACATCCTCGCCGACCTCCTCGTCGAGGATGTCCGCGAGGGCGGGGCGGGGCTGAGGAGCCGCATACCGGGCGTCCTCGAAGGCATGGTCGAGAACGGCGAGCTTATGTTGATCGGCGGCGAGTACCGCATCCAAACCCGCGAGGGAGCCGAGTGGACGGGCGCGTATCAGAGCGCGAAGGCGCGCATCCTCGGCGACGACGCCCGAATCGCCACCGAACGCTCCCGTGAACTCCGCGATTCCGTCGGTCGCGCTCTGAAAGGACTCGGCTTCGTTCAAGGCGAGGGGAAGGTTCCGCGAAAGGTGGATCTCCACTTCGGCCTCGACCGCCCGAAGCCCTCCGGCTCCGTCCCGGTATGGGTGCGCGACGGATGGGCAGCGACCGAAAAACAGGCGAGGGGGGAAGCCCACTCCGCCGGAAGCGACGACGCGGCCGTCCACGTTTATCTCCCCCGGAAAGGCTCCGACGAACTCAAAAAAGCTCTCGCGTCCTTCGAGGCTGCGAGCGAGGTCATAAACGGGAGGCCGATGCCCGCCACGCAGGAAGGGAAAGAGGCGCGGGCCGCCATCGAAGGCGTCCGCCAGTCCGACCGCGCCCGCCTCGACGCCGCCCTCGAAAGCGTCCTCCGGGATGCCCGTGTTCTCCTCGGGGGCGGCGCGGAGGTGGACGAAGGCGGCCTCAAAGACTCCGTGCAACGAGCCGGATACGCCGCCCTCGAACGTCTTTATCCGCGCTTCTCCGAGGCCGACAGCGCGGGGTGGCCGACGGTGATGAAGCGGGCGAAGGAGGGAAACGGCGACGCCCTTTCACAAATCGGATACGAAGGGGACGCGGAGAAGCACGTCGTCTCGCGCGAGATGCTCGCATTCGTCGGGCCGGGAAAGAAGGGGCGGGACGTCCGCTCGAAGTTCGGGGGGGAGCCTTTCGGGTGGGCGCAGGATGCGGTGGACGCCGCGCTCTTCGTCCTCGTCGGGGCGCAGCATCTCCGAGTTTCGGTGAACGGTTCGCCCGAAACCATCCGGAGCCTCGACCAGAAAAAAATATCCGGCGCGGACTTCCGCGCCGAGACCATCGTCGTCACGATGCCCCAGAGGCTCGAAATAAGGAAGCTCTTCTCCGAAGCCGAAGTCCCGTGGCGAAGCGACGAAGAGCCTCGCGCCGCGAGAGCCTTCATAGACAAAATGCTCGCCCTCGCCGACACCGCCGGAGGCGTATCTCCGCTCCCCGCCCTACCCGACGCCTCGCACCTCGAAGACCTCAAAAACCGCGAGGGGAACGAGCTTCTCACCGGGATATACGGCGAGCGCGACCGTTTCCGAGCGGAGATGCGAGTGTGGAGCGAGACGGCGGAGAAAGCGAAAAAGCGTGTCCCGGAGTGGCGGCGACTCGCCGACATGCTCCGCCACGCCGGGGGCGTCGAGAGCGGCTCCGAAATCGGCGAAAAGGCTCGGGCGACAGAAAACGGGCGGACGCTTCTCGACGAGCCGGACCCGGTTTCGCCGCTCCTCGCCGAACTCACCGACCTCCTCCGCGACGCGGTGAACGAGTCATACGCCCGATACTCCGAAACCTTCGACTGGGAAATGGAAGCGTTGTCTCTCTCCGAGACGTGGCGGAGGCTCGACGACGGGCAAAGAAGATCCATCCTCGCCCGGCAAGGAATCTCCAAAAAACAAAAACCCCGCGTGGAGAGCGGCGCGTCCATCCTCGACTCGCTAAATTCGACCTCCCTCTCGGAGTGGGAGAACCTCACGCTCTCGCTCGCGAGCCGCTTCGGACAAGCTCAAACCGAAGCCGCCCGCCACCTCGAACCGAAGGCCGTCAAAGTGAGGCCGAAGAGCGCGAACCTCGCCACCGAGTCCGACGTCGATGAATATCTCGGCGAATTGCGGGGGGAGATACTCGGCCATATTCGGGAAGGTCGGCCGGTGATTTTGTGATAGATCGAAGCAAAATCCAAAACTGTACGGGGGAGGAATCCACATGACGCCACTCGACCCGAAACTCCGATCCATCCTCGAAAAACGCATATCGGAAGC
>JACDAJ010000267.1 GCA_013695475.1 Rubrobacter sp.
GCGGCGGCGAAGGGAACGGCGGCGGAGAATCCGAGGGCATGGAGATGACGCTCGGGACGCTGCTTCCGCTCACGGGCGACCTCGCTGCGGTCGGGCCTTCGATGCAAAACGGGGCGACGCTCGCCGTCGATCAAGTGAACGAGTGCGGCGCGCTCACCATAAATCAGGTGGACGAGGACGACGCGACAGACCCGAACGTCACGGCGCAGGCAGCGGACAAGCTCATAAACACGGACGAAGCGTCGGCGATAGTCGGGGCGGCTGCGAGCGCGGCGTCGTTCGCGATCGTTGACCCGGCGGCGCAGAACAGCGTCGTCCAGATTTCTCCTTCGTCCACGTCGCCGGACTTCACGGACTACGAGGACAACGGGTACTTCTTCCGCACGGTTCCCTCGGACAACCTTCAGGCGGTCGCCATCTCGGACATCGCGCAGGAAGAGGGATATGAGACGGTGAACGTGATCGCGCTCAACGACGACTACGGGCAGGGAATCGCCGAGACCTTCGAGAGCGTCTTCGAGGGCGAGGTCGGGGCGAACGTGGCGTACAACCCGCAAGGCACGAACTTCAATTCGGAGGCCGGGCAGGTTGCCGAAGGCGACCCGGACGCCATTCTCTTCGTCGGCTTCCCGGAGACGGGGACGAGCATAATGCAATCCTTCGCCGAACAGGGAACTTTGGGTGAGATCCCGATCCTCCTCACCGACGGCCTCGCCACCGAGGAGTTCCCGCCGCTCCTCGCCGAAGCGGGCATCGAAGCGACCGACGTGAGCGGCACCCGACCCTTCGCCGAAGGCGCGGGGACGGATGCGTACACGACCGCATACGGCGAGCAATTCGACGGCGAAGAGCCGGGCATCTTCTCGGCGAACACGTACGACGCGGTGATGCTCGCCGCCCTCGCCGCCTCCGCCGCCGGGGATACGACCGGACAAGCCATACAAGAAAACCTCACCGACGTCTCCGAGGGCGGAGCGGAGATCACAGGCGAGAACATCTGCGACGGCCTCGAACAAGCCGCCGCCGGAGAGGACGTAAACTACGAAGGCGCGGCCGGCTCCCAAAACTTCGACGAAAACGGCGACGTCACCTCCGACTACGAACTCCTCGAAGTCGAAGGCGAAGAACTCAACCAGGTCGAAGTCATCCCCGCCCCCGAACCCGCCACGAACTAAAAACCCGCGAAACATTACGGCGGCTCCCATTCTCGGGAGCCGCTTTTTCATGCCGCGACCGCCGACCGATTTCACATCTTCGCTCGTCCGTGAGGCACTTCGCTTCGTGAAGCACTTCGCTTCGTGAAGCACTTCGCTTAGTGAGGTTGGGAAATACGACCTCACTAAGCGGAGCGAAACAACGAACCATCCGGACTCGCCATCATGCTTTTCGAGACGCGAATCGCGAAATCGAGAATCGTAAATTCCATTCGCGGCTTCCCCGTACCATCGAAGGCGGAGAAAACGAGCGCGTATAATCTCTTCGATGGACGATCCCTCGAAAAACCCGGAAATGCTCGACGAATATGACTTCAGCGCGGGGGGACGCGGCAAATACGCCGAACGTTATTCACAGGGAAGCAACGTTGTCGTTCTCTCGCCGGATGTGGCGAAGTCCTTTCCCGACTCCGAGTCGGTGAACCGCGCGCGTTGTCGGGCTTTGATCTCCGTCGCCCGCGACAATGTGGACATCTCGAAATAAAGCCCGACTATTCGGCGTCGCAAACGTCTGCGTCCCTCACCGGGAACTCTTTCGGGTAGCTTCGAGGAAGCCGCCGCCGTTGTCGTAAAGCGACTCACTTCTTCCGCCGGAACACCGTCGGCAAAACTTCGCCGATGAGCAAAGCGGAGACGATGAGGATGGCTCCGGCAATCTGAATCGCGACGAGCCGGTCGCCCGCCAGCCAAAATCCGAATATCGCGGCGAATACCGGCTCCATCGTGAGTATGATGGCCGTCCTCGCGGCGGGTATTTTTTGCTGAACCGTCGTTTGCACCCAAAAAGCCCCCGCCGACGCGACGAGTCCGGTCAATATTATGGCGAACCATACCTCCGGCGGGGGAGCTTCGATCGGCTCGAAAACAGGCCACATCACCGCGAAGAGAAGCGCCATGGACAAAGTTTGCGCGAGGGTGAGCGCGCTCGCGTCGTGCTCGGAGGCATACCTCGAAAGGAGCGCGATGTGCGCCCCGAGAGCGGCGGCGCACACCACCGTCAAAGCGTCCCCGAAGCGAACCCCCTCCGGGCTTTGCCCGGCGAGGAGAAGCATCCCGAGAAGGCTGAGGCATATCGCGAAGAGAACCGGGCGTGAGAACCGCACCCCGAACAAAGCCCTCGCCGTGAGCGGCGCGAAGACGACGAAAAGCCCCGTTATAAGCCCGGAGTTCGTCGGAGTCGTGTACAAAAGCCCGAGGGTTTGAAAGAGGTATCCGGCGGCATACACGACGCCGATACCGCCCCCAACGAGGAGCGTATGCTTCGTCATACGCGAAGCGGCGGGGGAAAGAGCCATGCTCGCCAGCGCGAAACGGAGCGTCAAAAACGCGAAGACTCCATACAAAGCGATGGCGTCGGCGACCACGACGAACGTCCATCCCCATATGGCCGTCACCCCGACGAGGAGGAATGTGTGTACGAGTCTCATGACCGGGCAATTGTAAAGTATGGTGGGGTCGCTCCGGGGAGTCGGGAAGAGACAAAGCAGCGATGCCGAAGCCGAGGCCTCTTCTCGAATCCGGCGATCCCTCGCCGGGCGGGAAGCGAAGGTATATGGAGGGGGAAAATCGAGAAATTCCCGGCTCCCCGCTCTCGGTATTTAGTGAACGGAGCGGTTTCCGACGGACGGCGGCTCGGTTACAATCGGTATTCGTGACGCGAATCATCCACATCTCGGATCTCCATTTCGGTCGGCCCGCGGCGAACGAGCGCCTCGAAGCTCTCAAGGAACTGATCGCGGACGTCTCGCCGAAGGCCGTCGCCGTCTCGGGGGATCTCACCCAGCGATGCACGAACCGCGAGTTTACGCGGGCGAGGGAGTATCTGCGCGAGGTCGAGGATATATCCCCATACGTCGTCATACCCGGCAACCACGATATCCGCTGGCTCGGCGCGGTCGCCCGGAACCTCGGCGGCGCGGGGATGTTCCGAAAAAAAGCCCACGATTTCAAATACTCGCGCTATATACACCACATATCCGAGAACTTGAGTCCGTCGCTCGAAGTTCCGGGCGCGGTCATCGCGGGATTGAACACGGCGCATGGGATAAGCCGAGGCTCGCTCACGACGCGCCTCCGCGACCTCGGGGTCATCGGCCACGTCAAAAAGCGCGACATGGAGATTGTGTGGAGGGCCTTCGATTCGGCCTCCCCGGATGCGGCCCGCATCGTCATGATGCACCACAACCCCATAAAGGGCGGCTCCTCGGGCCGACACGGACTCGCGAACACGAAGCAAGCCCTCTCGGCGTTCTCCTCGATGGGCGCGGAACTCATCCTTTGCGGCCACGACCACGAAGAAGCCGTCCACACCTCCGAGAAAACATTCCCCGGCCTCGTCATTTCGACGGCGGGAACCATCTCGAACCGCCTCCGAGCGGGGCGGAACTCGAGTTTCAACCTCGTCGAGATTGAGGCCGACACCCTCCACATCACCACCCACACATGGCAGAAGAAAGGCTTCCTCCCCTCCGCCGAACGCTCCTTCCCCCGCCGGAACAACCGGGAGTCGGGAGCCGCCCGCTGAGGGTCGCTTCGCTCCCGGTT
>JACDAJ010000285.1 GCA_013695475.1 Rubrobacter sp.
GTGGGTTGCCATCGCATGTCGAGGTCGAGGCGTATATAAGCGGATTGGATGAGGTCAGCTACGCGAAGTGTGAGGACGTGAAATCCATCTCGGTCGAGCGGCTGGAAAGACGCTTCGGCGCCGTTCCGCCGGAGGTTCTCGCCCGCATCCGGCAGATTCTTCGTTATCTCTTCGAACTATAGGGACGCTTTCCACCCGCGTTCGAGGAAGGAGCCGGGGATCATAACTGCTTTTCCCGACTCCCCGCGCTCGAAACGAGCGAAGCGAGCGCCTCCCCGCTGCCCGTCCTTAAAAAGCCTCCGGATGCATCTCCTCGGCGATTTCGCGTATCGCCTCCGTGATGCGCGGCCCCGGTCGGCTAAGCGATGCGTCGTCCACCGCGACAACGTTGTTTTCCTCGACCGCCGTGAGCGATGAGTATCCGGGTCGTTCGGCCACATCCTCCGGCGTGATGCCGACCGACTCGCCGATGAGATAGTATTCCGGGTCGCGTTCGATGACGGTCTCGGCGGAGTATGTCGGATAGCCTTCGTTCGTGTCGGCGGCGATGTTCTCCGCCCCGGCGACTTCGAGTCCGTCGTGGACGAAGCTCCCCGGCCCCACCGTTTGAAGCGGATCGTTGAAAACTTCGTAGAAAACCGTCGGCTCCGGCTCTCCCTCGACCGCCGCCGATATTTCTTCGAGGTCGGAGCGGAGTTCCTCTTCGAGTTCGCGCCCGGCCTCCGGCTCCCCGGCGGCGCTTCCGACGAGTTCCATGCTCGCCACGACTTCATCGAGGGTTTGCGGGTTGACGACGACGACATCGGCGTTCGTTCGCTCTTCGAGGTCTTCGGCGACATCGCGGGTCGTCGAGTCGTATGAATGGAAGAGGAGGTCGGTGTCGAGTTCGAGGAGCCTCTCGATGTTGACTTGCTGGAAGTCCCCGATCTTGGCTATGTCCGCGACCTCCTCGGGATACGCATCCGCCGTCGTGACCCCGACGACCTTCTCCCCGGCCCCGACCTCGAACAACGTCTCCGTGACGCTCGGAGCCATCGAGGCGATGTTCTCCGGCTCGGAGTCAATGGTGATCTCGCGTCCGAGCGAGTCGGTTATTTCGACCGGATACCCGGCGCCATCCGAACCCCCCGAAGCCATCGTCGTCTCGGCTCCGTTCGTACTTTCGGTCCCTTCGCCGGACGGGCTTCCGGCGCACGCGGACGACAATGACATCGCGGCGAGCATGATCGCGGCATAGAAAACAGCGCGAATAGAAATTACGCGGAAAGGCTTTTGGCTTTCTCGACTTTCTCGCACGGTGGAACCTCCCTGTGTCGGTTGGAAATTGCTTTTCCGAAACGGAAGGTTTTTAGGAGAATCCTGTGGCGTCCATGGAACCGGCTCCCTCCTCGAAGAGTCTGTGGCTTATGGCGCCGGGCCAGGTTTCCTGGCTCGCGGCTCGAACGATGTGGTTTCGTAGCCTTCCCGAGCTTTCACTCAGTGGCCGGAGGCTCGAAAAATCCCCCGACGAAACCCATCTCGCCGCTCACAGTGGCGGGACCGCTCCGGTTTCGCACCGGATTCCCTTTGCCACAGCGCCTTGCGTCTGTCCCGGAAAGACTACCACTTCGCGCCACCGCTTTCGAAAGCGCCGAGATACGAAGCCCGGGTGGCGGGTTTGTGGGAATTCTCCGATTCATGAGGTCGGGAAATACGACTCACGAAGCGAGAGTGAGGCGACGCGCCTCCCGAATCACGGGAGCCAAGCGACCCCACGAACCCGCCAACGACGGGATCCCCGCCCGGATCCGGTACGAATTCCGCCATGCTTCGATGAAAACAGCGTACGACGAAACGATCCGCCGCCCCCCTCCGGCGAACGGGAGGCGCGGCGGATCGGCGAAAATAGCTTTTCCTGAAATCTGAAACTTTTTTTACAACGTCTCGCGCTGGCGCTTGAGTTGCCCATACGGATGCCCCGTGTGCAATCTCACCATCGAGTTCATCTCGTCAATCCGTTCGAGGGCGAGGGTGTCGGCGGCGGTCTGCGTAGGGGAGCCGTCGCGCTTCGAGATGGCGATGATGCTCTTCACCGACTCGTATATCCCCATCACCCGCCGCGTCGAACGTGTCTCGTTGTACCCTTCGAGTTCGTCGGCGACGTTTATGAGGCCGCCCGCGTTTATGACGTAATCCGGCGCGTAAAGTATGCCCCGCTCCGCGAGCGACTCCCCGTGCCGGGGTTCGAGAAGCACATTGTTCGCCGCGCCCGCGATCACCTCGCACCGGAGCTTCGGGATGGATTCGTCGTCGAGGATGCCCCCGAGGGCGCACGGCGCGAACACGTCGCACTCGACCGACATGATCCCGTCCGGCTCGACCGCTCTCGCCCCGAACTCTCCGACGACCCGCTCGACGTTCTCCTTCCGAACGTCGGTGACGACGAGGTTCGCGCCGTCTTTGTGGAGGAGTTCGCACAGATAATATCCGACGTGTCCGAGTCCTTGAACGGCGACGGTTTTTCCTTCGAGCGAGGCCGAGCCGAACTTGTCCTCGGCGCACGCCTTCATTCCCTGGAAGACACCGAGCGCGGTGAACGGCGACGGGTCGCCCGAGCCGCCATACGTCTTGTCCACCCCGACGACGAATGACGTCTCGACTTGGATGTTCACCATGTCCTCGGTCGTCGTCCCGACGTCCTCCGCGGTTATGTATCTCCCGGCGAGCGTCTCGATGTACCGCCCGAAAGACCGGAAAAGCGCCTCCGATTTGTCTTTGTGCGGGTCGCCGATGATGACGGATTTCCCGCCGCCGAGATTGAGTCCCGACGCCGCTGCTTTGTATGTCATACCCCGGGCGAGTCGGAGGGCGTCGTTGACGGCCTCTTCTTCGGTGGCGTACGGGTACATTCGGCATCCGCCGAGGGCGGGGCCGAGGGTCGTGTTGTGGATACAGATTATGGCTTTCAGCCCCGTGGAGGGATCGTGGCAGAATACGACTTGCTCGTAGCGATACTCCTCGAGCCTCTCGAAAATTCGCATGGTTTTCTCCTTTCCCGTCCGGTGAAGTCCGGGAGGATATTGTACCGACCGAACGGGACGATTTTCCACCCGGTTCGCTGTCGCCGCGCTTGTCCGGGGCGGGCATGCGATGTATATATTGCGGGTTTTGGAAACTTCGAGAGCATCGGGAACGAGAAATCGCGTATGAAGAAATCGGTTGAAAACACATCGGACATGGCTTTGATCCTCGTCATGCTCCTCGGGGCTTTCGTCGCGATTTTGAATGAAACCTTCCTGAACGTCTCGCTGCCGCAATTGGCCGAAGATTTGGGAGTCTCCGCGAGCACGGCGCAATGGCTGACGAGCGGATATTTGCTTGTCATCGGCATCCTCGTCCCGATCACGGCTTTCCTCGTCCAAAGTTATACGACGCGGCAATTGTTTTTCGTCGCGATGGGATTGTTCTCACTCGGGACGCTCGTCGCGGGAGTATCGCCGAACTTCGCGGTTTTGATGTCCGGGAGGATCATTCAAGCCGCCGGAACCGCGTTGATTTTGCCGCTCCTCACGAACGTGATCCTCGCTCTCATCCCGCCCGAGAGGCGGGGTTCGGCGATGGGGACGCTCGGCATCGTCATCATGGTCGCTCCGGCTGTCGGGCCGACTCTTTCGGGCTGGATCCTCGGCGTCGCCTCGTGGCGCGCCCTCTTTTTCGGCATCCTCCCGATTTCCCTCGCCGTCCTCGCATACTCCGTCTTCACCCTCCGAAACGTCACCGAGCAAACATACCCGAAGGTGGATTTCCTCTCGTTTCTCCTCTCCGCTCTCGGCTTCGGCGGCATCGTCTTCGGAGCGTCGAGCGCGGGCGAAGGCGGCGGCCTCGCAAGCCCGGAGGTATACATTCCGCTCGCCGTCGGGGTCGTCGCGCTCGCGCTCTTCGTGTGGCGGCAGCTCACGCTCCGGGAGCCGATGCTCGAGCTTCGGACGCTCCGGTACGGCATGTTCTCGCTCTCGGTCGTCACGATGATGAGCGTGATGATGACCCTCTTCGCGTCGCTCATCATCGTCCCGATGTACCTCCAAAACGTCCGCGAATTCTCGCCGCTCGACGCCGGACTCATGATGCTCCCCGGCGGCATCGTCCTCGGAGCGATGTCCCCCATAACCGGAAGGCTCTTCGACCGATACGGCATACGGAAGCTCGCGCCGTTCGGCCTCGCCATGATGGTCGCGGCTCTTTTCGGGTTCGCCGGAATGGGACGCGAGACGCCGATATGGTCCATACTCGGGCTTCACGCCGGGTTCATGTTCGGGGTTTCGATGGTCATGATGCCCGTCATGACGAACGGTTTGAATCAATTGCCGAGGCGGCTGTATTCGCACGGGACGGCGATCACAAACACCGTCCAGCAAGTTTCGGCCGCCATCGGAACCGCCCTCCTCGTGACCGTCATGGCGAACGGGACGAGGAATTATCTGGGCGGAATATCCGAAGCGTCCGCCTCTGCGACCGAGAGGATACTCGCTGCGAATCAAGGAGTCGTCGAAGCCTTCACCGTCTCGGCGGTTCTCGCCGCCCTCGCCCTCGTCCTCTCGCTCTTCATGAAGCGCACAAAGCCCGCCGAATAGGGGCGGAGCGCAAAGCGAGCCTTAAAACGAGCCTCTATTATTCGCGAGCCATCCGTCGCGGCGTTCTTTGAGCCACGTCGTCCGCATGGTTTTGGCGGCCTCGCGGGCCGACATGTCTTCCCGCGTGAGTTCGTCTATGCGCTTGTAAATCGTGTTCGTGCCGTTCGCGAGCGTCACGAGTCCTTCTTCGGCCTGTCTTTGATCTTCTCTCGCAAGCTGCCGCAATGCCTCCGGCGGCTCCCCCGGAAGCGGTTTGCCGAGCATCTTCGCGAGCTGCCCGTTCTTCCTCGCTTCGAGTTCCCGCGCCTCCTCCTCCACGAAGGATTCCCACGCCTGTGCGAGCTGCGCCTCCTTCATCTCCTTGTTGCGCTGCCTCGATTTCTCAAGCGCGAGCCTCTTCCGTTCGAGGCTCTCCGGACTCTCGGTTTCCGGCTTGTCGGCCTCCGGGCTTTCGGCGGTCGCGTGGAAGGCGGGCTTCGGGTCTGTGGATGGCATGGCACACTTCTTTCTCGATCATGGGATGTGCGTAATGTGCCACGATATTAACATTGTTTGAAGTCGAAGGAGCGTGCCGGGTTTGGTTCGGGACGGGGAATCCGGGCATTCCGACCTGTTAAAATCGCCTCCATGCAAAAAGAGAGACTCGGAGAAAACACGACGGCGGGGAAGATCGAAGGTCTGAAAACCCTGCGCGAGAAAGCGGCTCACCCCGCTTCGGAAAAAGCCGTCGAGCGACAACGCGAAAAAGGAAAAATGACCGCGAGGGAGAGGATCGAAACCCTCCTCGACGACGGAACCTTCGTCGAACTCGACCGATACCGTGTCCATCGCTCGAACAATTTCGGACTCGAAGAAAACAAACCTCTCGGCGACGGCGTCGTCACCGGATACGGTGAGGTGAATGGGCGGAAAGTGTGCGTCTTCTCGCAGGATTTCACCGTTTTCGGGGGGTCGCTCGGCGAGATATACGCCCAGAAAATTTGCAAGGTCATGGATCTCGCAATCTCCACCGGATGCCCCGTCATCGGAATAAACGACTCGGGGGGCGCCCGCATCCAAGAAGGCGTCGTCTCCCTCGCCGGATACGCGGATATTTTTCATAGAAATGTGATGGCGTCGGGTGTCATTCCGCAAATATCCATCGTCATGGGGCCGTGCGCCGGGGGCGCGGTTTATTCTCCGGCCATCACCGACTTCATCTTCATGGTCGAGGAGACGAGCCACATGTTCATCACCGGCCCGGATGTCATAAAAAGCGTCACCGGCGAGGAGGTTTCACAAGAAGAACTCGGCGGAGCGGCGACCCACAATTCGACGAGTGGGGTCGCCCATTTCTCCGCGCCGGATGAAGAGTCGTGCCTCGAAGACGTGCGGTATCTCCTTTCGTTCCTCCCGGAGAATAATCTCGAATCCTCGCCACGCTTCGACGCTCTCGACGACCCGGATCGGGCGGACGAAGAACTCGCGACGCTCGTGCCGGACTCGAACAATCGTCCGTATGACATTCGGGAGGCCGTCCGCATGACGGTGGACGACGGAGACTTTTTCGAGGTCATGGAGGGATGGGCGCAAAACCTCGTCGTCGGTTTCGCGAGGCTCGACGGGCAAGCCATCGGGGTCGTTGGAAACCAGCCGA
>JACDAJ010000001.1 GCA_013695475.1 Rubrobacter sp.
AGGAGCGCGGCTTTCGGCTGCATTGGTCAAAGTGGCGTCGAAGACGGCAGGCCGATGCGCGCCGCTGTCACTACAGACGCCGGATGGAACGCGATGCCCCGAGCGACGAAGTGCGGTTGTAGAAGTAGGGGGCAACTTGGGTGTAATAGTGTTCACGCATTGAGTTTCGGGCGCGAGCGAGGCGGTCTTTTCATCCTCCTTTCCCAGGCCGCGCGGGAATCACTTCCTGCCATCCATCCCCACATCGTCGCTCGCGCCCACCTTCTTTATCCATAACGCGAGGTGTAACGAAGGACTCTACGCGGTAAGAAACGGAGCATATGCCCGAGAAAAACATCATGTCGCATGAACAAGGCAAGAAAGCGGCCGCCGACGCGCTCGACGGAAACTTCGATGGAATATTCGAGATTTACGAGAAGAAGCTCATGGACGAGCAAAACCTCCTCATAACGGGCGACGGAGGCGCTCGCGAGCTTTTGCGCGGGCAGGCTTTCACGCTCGTGGAGCGGGCCGCGAGCGCGCTCAGGGGCGAGGAGGAGGGTGGAACGTCGTCCCTCGAGGAGGAGATCCACCAAAATACCGAGGCGGCCCGGATGCCCTTCATGGAGCATCCCGACGAGTCGTTCCGGGCCGGGAGCGCGCTGTGCGCCGCCGCGATGGAGGTGGTCCTCGAAAAGGCGGACCTCTCGGAGGAGGCGCCGGAGGCCGTCGTTGGCATATCCCTCACGGTCCACAAAAGCGTCATGGATCACGTCGCGAGGGTCGTGATGGCTTCGTATGTGGATTACCTCCTCATGAAGATCGGGGAGATACAGGTCGAGGAGCGGCGCCACTTCTCGCGCGACCTCCACGACCACATCGCACACTCGATGGCGCTCGTGAAGCAAAACCTCGAACTCTTCCGTGCGATGCGCGGCAAGGACGAGGCCGCCGCCGAGGCGAAGCTCGAGAACGCCCTCGAAACCTCCGGGAAGGCGATCCAAATGGCGAGGGACATGTCCATGGATCTTCGCCTGTCCGAAACCGGGGACCCCCTCCGGCTCGCGCTCGACAACCTCGTCCGGGCGAGCGCGCCTCCGGACGTCGAGGTCGAGATCTCGGTGTCCGGGGACGAGGGCAGCGTGCCGGACCGGGTGCGCGACCAGCTTTATATGGTGATGCGCGAGGGACTGAGAAACGCCGTCTCGCACTCCGGCGGCGAGAGCATACGGATGGAGGTCGAGATCTCCGACGGGGAGGTCATGGCCGCCGTCGAGGACTGGGGCGACGGCTTCGACACGTCGTCGGACTCGGCGGACGGCGTCGGCCTCCGCTCGATGCGCGAGCGGGCGCGACTCATGCGAGGCTCGTTCGACATCACCTCGCACCCCGGAGACGGGACCCGCGCCGAAGTCCGAGTCCCGCTCAGAAAAAGGAAGTGAGGACTTTGCAAACCCCCGGACGAACACCCGCGACGCGACGCATAAAAGTCGTCATCGCCGACGACCACACCATGTTCCGGCAAGGTCTCGGGGAGATGCTCACCACCGACGAAGACATCGAAGTAATCGGGGAAGCCAAAAACGGCGAGGAGGCGCTCTCTCTCGCGAGCCGCCTCCGCCCCGACGTGCTCCTCCTCGACATCGAAATGCCCGTCATGGACGCATACGGTGTCATGGAAAACCTCCGAGACAACCTCTCGCCGCCGAAGGTCGTCATCGTGACGATGTTCGAGAACGCGAAGCTCGTCCGGGAATTCTTCGACCTCGGCGCGAGCGGGTACCTCTCAAAGAGCGCGTCACTCAAAGAACTCGTGTCCGCCGTCCACACCGCCTATGAGACTCCGGCGGACCAAATAACGCCCGCGGCGTCCCGAGGCTCCCTCGAAGAAACGAACGGAGCCAGCGAAAAAGGCGACCTCTCCGAGAGGGAACTCGAGATACTCCTCCTCGCGGCGCGCGGACTCTCGAACCGGCAGGCGGCGGCGAATCTCCACCTCGCCGAGGCGACCATAAAACGCCACCTCGCGAACATATACGCCAAGCTCGGCGTCGGAAGCCGGAGCGAGGCGTCGAGGAAAGCGCTTTCGGAAGGCTGGATCTCCACCCACGACCTGACGAGGGAAAGCTAAAAACTCGAACATGCCTCTTCATCGTCGCATCGGGATTCGGCTTCATTTCGAGGCTCCTGAAACCCGAAAGCCCGCGAGGTTTTCATCCGTGCTGGATTTCCGTCGAGGGACGGGCGGACACGGGCAATGGTCGTCTTCGGCGAGCACGACCTCGCGCGGCGCTCTCCCTTCCCGCGCATAGACCTCATCTTCCGCCTCACCCTCGTCGAGGACATAAGCGACTCGAGTGAAGCGGGATGGCGAGCGAAGCCGCTTCACACCTCGATCTCGAACCACACGCAAAACATCCCGTTCCGCTCCACGCCCCATCTCACGCTCACGGCGTCCACGAGGTAAAGACCCCATCCGCCGCCGAGGAATCCCCCCGGCGACGGCGCGTCCCGGACCTCGAAGCCCCGCCCCGTGTCGCATACTTTCCCTCCGAGAAGCCCGTCGGCGACTTCGACATGGAGAGACACCCTCCCGTCCTCGGGGGAGAGGTTCGCGTGGCGGAGGGAATTCGTGACGATCTCGCTGACAGCGAGGCGGGCGTCTTCGAGCTTATGATACGGTACGCCCCCCGCGAGCCTTTCGAGTGATTCGCGGGCCTTTCGAGCGGACGAGGGTTCGGGGGGGAGATCCATATCTATCACGACGCTCACCCCGTTTTCCCCACCACCTGACTTTTCATTGCCGGAGCATGCCGGATCCATCCAATCGCTTTACCCGACACCCCGCCGGGATACTCATGCGAACGCGCGAAGCGGTGTGGACATCCCCTCGCGGGGGTACGTAACGCGCCATGGACATCGCTACCATCGCCCAGATCGCCTCCGCCGCCGGAACGCTGGCGTACCTCGTCGTCTTCGGCATACTTTATTACCTCCTCGTGCGGCTTTACCGTGAGATGCTCGATGAGACTCGGGCGGGCCGACGAGCGCAGGAAAGGCCGCAAATCCTTGTCGAGGCCGACTACAGCCGCCTTCCGAGCGTGGATCTCGTAATTCGGAGCATCGGACATGGAGCCGCGAAGAACATCTCCTTCGAATTCTCCTCCGAAGTCGAGGACTCCGAAGGCTTCGCCCTCACCGAACTCCCGTATTTCAAGCGCGGCCTCGGCTTCCTCGCCCCGGACTCCGAAGTCCGAATATACTGGGACACCCTCGACAACGTCATAAAGATGCTCAAAGAAAAAGGCTTCGAGGACGGCGTCACCGTCACCGCGCACTACAACGATCTCGACGGAAGGCCATTCGCCGACCGATGGACCTTCGACCCCCTCCTCTACGAAGAAAGCCACAATACCCGCCAGGCAAACATGAGCGACCTCGTGAAAGCCGTCCGAAACGTCTCCGACAAGCTCGACGAACGAAACGAACGCCGCTGAAAAAAGGTCGCTTCGCTCCGGTTTTTGGTTTTTGGTTGTTGGTTTCTGTTTTTGCCAATAACCAATAACCACAAACCAATTGTCGGTCGCGCAGCGACCCCCGCCAGCCGCTAATATGGACGGCGAGCGAGAGGAGGGAAACTCCATGCCGCACCCGATGCTCGATGTCATAGAAAAAAAGAAGTTCGGCGGAAGTCTTTCCGACGATGAGATCCACGCCTCCGTCGCAGGATATACCTCCGGCGACATTCCCGACTATCAAATGGCCGCGCTCCTCATGGCGATCTTTATTCAGGGAATGTCATACGGCGAAACTCTCGCACTCACGAAGACGATGGCCGAATCCGGCGATTCGTACTCGTTCCCCGACTCGGTGGACAAGCATTCGACGGGCGGCGTCGGGGACAAGATATCTCTCACCTCGCTCCCCATTGTCGCGGCGTGCGGCGCGCCCGTGGCGAAGCTCTCCGGGCGCGGCCTCGGGATAACGGGCGGCACGATAGACAAGCTCGAAGCGATACCGGGCTTTTCGGTGGATCTCTCGGAGGAGCGTTTCAGGAAACAAGTCGAGGCGGTCGGGATGGCGATCACCGAAGCCGGGGAACTCGCCCCCGCCGACAAAGCGATTTACGCCCTCCGGGACACGACCGGAACCGTGGATTCCCTCCCCCTCATCGGCTCGTCCATCGTCTCGAAAAAGGCGGCGACCGGAGCGGGCCACCTCCTCTACGACGTGAAATGCGGCTCGGGCGCGTTCATGAAAACCCCGGAGGACGCGAGAAAACTCGCCGACCTCCTCGTCCGCCTCAGCGAAGACCTCGGCGTGAGATCGTCCGCCTTCATCACCGACATGGACAACCCACTCGGACGAGCCATCGGAAACGCCCTCGAAGTCCGAGAAGGCGTCGAGTTTTTGAAGGGCGAGAACGTTCCCGATGACCTCGCGCACATGGCCCGCCGAGTCGCCGTCCGCCTCCTCGAACTGAAAGGAATATCCGATCCGGAAAAGCTCGTCGAACGAGCCATCTCCTCCGGGGCGGCATACGAAAAACTCGAAGGATTCGTCTCCGCGCAAGGGGGCGACGTGAAGAAACTCCCCGCCCTCGAAGTGTCGGGCGAGACGCATGAAATAAAGGCTCCGGCGTCCGGCCACGTATCCCGCTTCGACGCGCTCGGCCTCGGACGGGCGACCCTCGCGCTCGGTGCGGGCCGCGAGAAAAAAGGTGATCCGCTCGACTTCGGGGCGGGCATCGAAGTGTTCGCGGCAGTCGGCGAAAAAGTCGAGGCCGGGGAAACGGTGGCGGTGCTTTATGGCTCGCGGAACATCGAGCGGGCGAAGAAGCTCACGGAGGATTCGCTCGAAGTTTCGGACGAGCCGACGGACGTTCCCCCTGCTATTCTGGGCAGCTTGTGAAGAAAGCATTTCAGCCAGTCAGCTTTTTGCTTTTGCTGACAAGCTGCGACCGAAGGGAGCAACCACATGCCCGTACATATTCGAGCCGACGAAGGTGATTTCGCCGAGAACGTGCTTTTGCCCGGAGACCCGATGCGGGCGAAATATATCGCCGAAAATTTTTTCGACGAGCCGAAGCTCGTCTCCGAGGAGCGTGGGATGCTCGGCTTCACCGGAACGTACAAAGGGAAGCCCGTCTCCGTCCAAACCACCGGGATGGGGTGTCCGAGCGCGTCCATCATCACCGAGGAGCTCGTCCAACTCGGGGCGAAGAACCTCCTTCGGGTCGGGACGTGCGGCGGATATAACCACGACATGAACCTCGGCGACCTCGTCATCGCGACGGCGGCGACCGCGCAGGATGGGACGGTCGCCTCGATCACGCAAGGCGTGCCATACGCTCCGGCGGCGAACTTCGACCTCGTCCACGCGGCGTACCACGCGGCGGAGGCGGTCGGAAGGCGCTCCTTCCTCGGGCCGATCGTGAGTTCCGACCTTTTCTATGACCCGACGAGCGATCCGGCGAAATTGTGGGGCGACCTCGGGGTTCTCGCGGTCGAGATGGAGGCGGCGTCCATATTCACCATAGCGGCGATGAAAGGCGTGAAGGCGGGGTGCCTCCTCACGGTCTCGGACACGATCGGGAAGGAGGAGGTCGTCCGCATCTCGGACGATGAACTCAAGCGCGGGGTGGACAACATGATGGAACTCGCGCTGGACACCCTCGACTCGTTGAACTAAAGTTCGAGCCAATATATCGTGGAGCGCGGCGGAGACGCTCCCGAGGCCGAGGAGGGGCCGACTTTTGACGATCCTCAACGAATCGGGGATACCGGACGTTCTTCCGCCGCTGCATGCCGCGAACAGCCTTGCCGAGAAACTCCCGTCGGCCCTCGTCGTCGTCCTCGGAACCCGCTCAGAGGCGTTCGTGGTTCAAACTCTCCCGGCCCCGCCCGCCCCCGGCCACGCCTCGCCGCCTCGCAGCCCGAGGGTTGTTTTCATGGTTCTCGGCGAGGGCGGGATCCCCGAGCAAGGATACGTCGCGTCGCGCGTCGTCGAGGCGGCGGCGGGGTTCCGGAGGCTCGAGGCGGTGTTCATAGTCGCCGGGCTTTCGGCTGGGAAGCTCGGTGTGGACGCGGAGTTCGAGGCGCGCCTCGCGGAGCGGAGGCTCGAGCTCCCCGTCGAGGCGATCAACCCGGACGCGCCGCACGAATCCCCCGGTGTCCTCGCCACCGACCTCGAAGACCGGACGACGGCGGCCCTCCTGGCGATGTGTCCGGAGCAGGATTCCTCGGAGCTTGTGGAAAGATCCGGATCGGAGAAGCAAAGCCGCTCCCTCCTCGGCGGCCTCCTCGGACGAAGCCGGGACGACGACGATGGCGACGGCGAGCTTTCCCCCATCGTTCTCGCCGGGGGTTTCGGCTCGGACATTTCCGGCCGGGAGGTCGCCTCGGAGATGCGGCGGGCCGGACTCAAAATCGCGGGGGTCGTGCCATCCACCCGGATGCGCGACCTCCCGGACATGGGCGAGAACACGGTCGTCGCGCTCATGGATGCGAACCTCTCCGAGACGGTGAAGGCGGCGGAGGAGCGCGGCGCGAAGGTGGCGAATTCCCTCATGCCCGTCGGCGTGGACGGGACGGCCCGCTTCATTCAAGATGTCGCCGAGGCCGCCGGGGGGAGCGCGAGCGAGTTGTCGAAGGCGCGGTCGGTGTGGGAGGGTTTCCAGAATCTCCGGAACCGGGTCCGGGGGAAGAGGCTTTTCTTCGCCGGGGACACGGGGATGGAGCTTCCGCTCGCCCGTTTTCTCGCCGACGCGGGTGCGGTCGTCCTCGAAGTCGGGGTACCGAGACTCGACCGGGGGCTTCTCGCCGAGGAGATACAAGCCCTCGGCCCGGATGTGGACATCGTCGAATCCCCGGATTGGCGGGGGCAAATGAAGAGGATCGAAGACACGGGGCCCGATTGCGTCATCGTCAGCGCGGGCCTTTTCGCGCCGCTCGTCGCGCGGGGGCATCTTTGCCGACCCGCGAGCGACTTCTCCCGGATGGGGCCGCACGGGTACGACGGGGCGAGGCGCATCCTCGAATCGTTCGAGAGATCCTTCGAGCGGGCCGAGAGGCTCGACCATTCGATCGGGATATGAGGGATGCCGCCAAGCCCGAATAATCACACGCGCATTCTCCGCGGCCCGCCCCCCCACCGAGCCGCATACGACGCGGCGAACGGAGAATGTCCGGCGAAGGAGACGCGCCATCGGGGAGACAAGCCGCGAAGACTCGCCGCCGGGAAGGCGCGCCGCCGGGAAGGCGCGCCGACGCAAAATCGCGCTATCGGAAAGACGCGCCTCCGGAAAGACGCGCCGCAGAGACGCGGCATCGGAGAGACGCGACGCCGGGGAGGAGCGACGCCGGGAAGGCGCGCCGCGAAGACTCGCCATCGAGGAGCGGTGTCAACGGGAAGGCGCGCCGCCGGGAAGATGTGCCATCGAGGCGATACGCCGGAAAGATGCGCCAACGGAGAAAAGCGCCGCCGAGGGTGGGCGGGAGGGCGAACTCCTTCGACCGGGCTTGGGGTGGGCGCGACCGCCCGCCGCCGGACGGACTCGTTGTGAGGGTGCTTCGCGGTGTTTATGAAGGGCCGGGAAGCTACGGTGTCCTTCGCGTCGCGGCGAGCGTGGACGATGTGCATGCCGTGCTTCGCGCGCTTCCCGGAGAAGGATACTTTCCCGCTTTGTACGGGAGATGGGAGCGCGACGGGTATCCGCCGCCCGTCACGCTCAGTCCGGTTTGGAAGCGCCCCGAGGACACGAATTCGCCGGGCGATCTCCCTCGGGACGTCGCGGGAGCGATCCGGCGGAACCCCGAGGCGCGGACCATCGTCCTCACCCGCTCGGAGGCCGCGCTGCTTTCCGGGGAAGAAGTGCCGGAGATCATACTCCCGGAGTCCGAGAACCCACCGAAGATCGTGCTTTGCGAGTGGGAGGCTCCGGACATCATCGAGACCGAGGCGGCGGAGCTCGCCCTCGAAGACCTCGTCCGGGCGAACGTGGAGAACGTCGAGATGTCGGAGCGGAGCCGGAATCCTTCGGTGAACCTCTTCGGGCCTCCGGTCTTCGGGCCGGGGGCGGAGGCCGAGTACGACGAGGTCGAGCGTCTTCTCGGCCTCATCGGGGTCGAGGTGAACGCTCGCGTCCCGCTCGGCGGGGGGGTCGGGGATCTCTCGACTTTGACCCGAGGGTGGGTGAACGTGCTTTTGTATCGGGAGATCGGGGAGTCCGCGACGCTGTTTTTGCAGGATAAATTCGGGATGCCGCGAATAACGACGCCCATGATCGGAACCATCGGCACGGGCGCGGCGATAAAGAGCATAAGCAGCCTGTGCGGCCTCGACCGGAAGGATGTTCAAAGAGCCGTGTGGAGCGAACTCTCCCGGAACGCGAAGCTCCCGTGGTACGCCCGCCTCGCCCCGCCGGAGGCATTCGAGGGGCGAAGGGCGTTCATCTTCGGCGACTTCACGTATTCGCTCGGACTCGGGCATACGATCTCCCGCGAGGTCGGGCTTTCGATCTCGGCGTGCGGGACGTATATGAGGCACCTCGGGCGGGATTTCCTTTTCCACGCCGACACCTTCACCGACGACGCGTTCGTGTCGGACGACCCGGATGAAGTCGCCTCGCGCATCGAGAGTTCGCGTCCGGACCTCGTGATCGGGACGCACCTCGAAGAGGATGTGGCGGATTCGCTCGGGATTCCGTTCCTCCAGTTTTGCCCGCCGGCGGTGGAGCATGCCTTCGTCGAGCAGCCGCTCATGGGGTACGCGGGCTCGAGCTTCCTCGCCGACGCGCTCGAGAACTCGCTCCGGCGCTTCGAGGAGAGGTCCGGCCCGCCCGAGGAGCCGGAGATGCCGTGGTCGGAGGAGGCGATGGAAGAACTCGAAGGCATACCCACTTTCCTCCGTGGCCGGGCGAAGCGGCTCGCCGAGGATCGGGCGAAAGACCTCGATGAGCCGGAAGTTACGCGGGAAGTTTTTCTCGATTCACGCCTGTGACGGCGGCTCGCCTCCGGCTGCGCCGCGCACGCTTCGTTTGTCAGCCCGTCATACGGAGTCCGGGTGAATGGTTCCGTCGCCGCGACTGCGTGGGACGATATTCGTCCACCCCGACTCCCGCACAAGCAAAGACGTGAAGCTGTCGCCCGGATCCGGCATCAGCTTTTTAGACGGCTGTTTCACAGCCGTTATAATTCCCGGCATATGGGAATCAGAGACTTCATCGAGTATTTGAATGTGCATCGAGAGCGATTGGGGAATGTCGCTTCCCTCTCGGAGGATGAGCGGCGCGACACCCTCAAAGAGGCGGAGATGATGGTCGGGATGGCGGACGCGGCGGTTCGGGAACTCGACTCGGTGCTTCAGAACAGGCGGGTGAATTTGCCGGAGGAGCATGCGCTCCGCTTCGCGCAGGATGTTTTTTCGCACCTCCGCTCCGAGGAGGAGAAGGTGAAAGCGGGTATAAAGAACCTCTCCGGCTGAGTTTCGCCGAGCCGTCTTCCGGGGTGGTTCGGAAACCGGGGCGGGTCGCATGCGTAAGAACTCCCGGCAAGAAAAACGCGCTCTCTTTCTTTCGAGACATCGAGGCGCCGACTGGAGGTATTCACTGGTTTGTCTGCGAAGCCGAGGTTTTTGAGTTTCAAATTCGTTTTGGTCGCGGCGGCGGCTCTCTTTTTCGTCGCCGGGTGTTCTTCGGGGGATGAAGCCGCGCCGAAGGGTGGGAATGTGGCGGAGGCTCCGCCGAGCGTGTCGTCGGACATTCCGGAGGAGGAGCCGGTCGCGCAAGTCGCGTCGCAGGTCAGCCCGAGCGTGGTTCAGGTCAATGTCGAGGCGGTTCAGGAGACGCCGTTCGGGACACAGGAGCAGGAAGGTCTCGGGAGCGGCGTCATTTATAGACAAGATGGATACATCATCACGAACAACCACGTCGTCCAGGGAGCGGGCGAGGTGAACGTCGCGTTCGCCGACGGAACCACCGAGGTCGGCGAGGTCGTCGGCGGCGACCCGAGGACGGACATCGCCGTCGTCCGCGTTGACCGCGAAGGGCTTCCGGCGGCGAGCTTCACCGAGGAGACGCCGGACGTCGGGCAGTTCGCCATCGCGCTCGGCAGTCCAGCCGGGTTCGAGTCAACGGTGACGTATGGGGTCGTGAGCGGGTTGAATCGGGAGGTTCCGCCGGAGCTCACGGGCGGGACGCAGGCGGCGTCTCTCGTGGATCTCATCCAGACCGACGCGGCGATTTCCCCCGGCTCCTCGGGCGGCGCCCTCGCGGGCCGCGAAGGCGACATCATCGGCATAAACGTCGCGTACCTGCCGCCGGAGACGAGAGCCGAGGGGATCGGGTTCGCCATCCCGGCGACGACGGCGACCATCATCGCCGACCAGCTTATAGAAACCGGAGACGTGTCGAGGCCGCTCATCGGGGTCATCCCGATAGACATAAGCACCGCCGACGCCGAGCAATTCGGCATTTCGGGCGTCGAGAGCGGCGGCGCGGGGGTCGCCGAGGTCGAGCCGGGAAGCCCCGCCGACGAAGCGGGCCTCGAAGTCGAGGACATCATAACCGCCATTGACGGCGAGCCGATAGAAAGCTCCGGCGACCTCTTCGCCGCGCTCCGGAACTACGACCCCGGAGACGAAGTCGAACTCACCGTCATCCGCGACGGAAGCGAAGAGACCTTCGAGGTGACGCTCGGCGAACAGTCGTGAGGGGCGAGCTTCTCTCGCCCGCGTTTCAAAATGTGGGGCTTCGCGCTTTCGCAAATCCCTTCGGGCGGGCGAAACGCTCCGACGCCCCCACGAAGATATGGTTCGAGGAGCCGGAAGCGACCTCCCACGCCCTCCATCGGCGAGAAGGGATGCTCCGCGAAGGTCGCGCCGGGGGGACCTTCGCGCGCCCGAGAAAAGCGGCGCGAGCGCATGCCGCCCCGCCACGAAAAGCTGACAAGCGCGACCGAAGGGAGCCACAATGTGGAAAAGGCGGTTTTGGGAGACGTTCGCCATCATCACCATCGGCGACGGTGTGATCGAGGTTCTCGCCCCGCGCGAACACTCCCTTCTCTGGCGGGTCGGGCCGGGGAAAGGAGTCGCCCGCTTCTTCGCGGAGAATCCGAACTATATGCGGCTTCTCGGACTTTCGCAGATTGCTTTCGGGGTGTGGCTCGCGACGCGGCAATATCGGAAGGACTGAAATTCGCCCGCCGTCTCCACGAGGCTCGACGCTCCGGCTCGCCTCACGGGAAGGATGAACCTCACCCCCCGAAACGGGTGACGGAACCATTCATCCCACTCACCCATATTCCGCATGAGATGGTGAGATCGGGAAATATGGCTTTCGAACCCGCGAAGCGCCACGAGGCGGGATGCGAACCGACGTGCTTCCCGACTCGCGGACACGCCGAAGGTGGAATCCGCGGAACCCGGTCGGCGGACTCCGTGTGAGAGGCTCGAGGCGCGCCGGGGGCTTCCCCGCTTTTCCGAGTGGGCGATGGGCGCTCCTCGTCGCCGTCGCCGTTTTGTGCGGCTCGTTGTTTTTAGTTCCCGGAGTGCGGGGGATCGTCGCGGCTCTTTTCGAGGCGGCGGCTCGTGGCGACGGGGCGGCGATACGCGACGAGATACGGGGCTTCGGCGTTCTCGCGCCGCTCGTCTCGGTCGGCGTCGGGCTTCTCCATGCCGTCGTCCCGTTCCCGATGGAGATACTCGCGCTCGCCAACGGCCTCGCGTTCGGGTTTGTCGGCGGGCTGTTTTTGACGTGGCTCGGGTGCGTCCTCTCCGCGCTCGCGGTTTATGGGGCGGGCTATTTGTGGGGGACGCCGCTTTTTGAGCGGGTCGTCGCCGAGAGGCGCTGCGGAAAGCTCGACCGGCTTCTCGAAAGAGAGGGGGCGTTCCCGCTCCTCGCGCTCCGGCTCATACCGCTCGTCCCGTTCAACGCGATATGCCTCGCCGCCGGAGCCGTGCGCGCCCCGCTATGGACGTATGTGTGGACGACCGCCGTCGGAATATTGCCGCTCGGCGTGCTTCTCACGTTCGCCGGGAGCCGTTTCGGGGAGGCGGACGGGAGCTTCGGGACGTCGTTTTGGGTAATGAGCCTCACCTTCCTCGCGGCGGTCGCCTTCGCATGGGTCGCGTTCCGACGAAGAAAGCGGCGTACCGGGGAGTCTCGAAGAGTCGAATAATGGAAGTATCCTCGATCTCGTATGCTACGATTTTCGTAGGAAAATGAGCGGACGCCGTTCGCGGCGTTTCAAACTATGAAGGGGTTTTCTTTGGGATCTGGCAGACAGCGAGGGCGGATACATCGGGCGTCGGAGAATCGGGGCGGCGGGAAGAAACTGTATTTGATCATCGGCGGCGTGGCGGCTGTGTTTCTGATCGGCTTCGGCGCGCTCGTGTACTTCGACAGCCAGCAAGGGCCGGGCGGCGCCCCGGCGGGGGTCGCGACTTTCGACAACCTCGCCCGCGACCACGTGGAAGGCTCCATTGACTACGCCGAAACTCCCCCCGTCGGCGGCGAACACAACGACCCGTGGCAGAATTGCGGATTTTACGAGGAGCCGGTGAGGAACGAGAACGCCGTCCACTCGCTCGAACACGGAGCCATTTGGATCACATACTCCCCCGACCTCGGCGAGGGGGAAGTGGATGCGATCCGGGAGATAGCCAACGGTCAAACGTACATCCTCGCCTCGCCATATGAGGATCTCCCCTCCCCCGTGGTCGCGAGCGCGTGGGGAAACCAGCTCGAACTCGAATCCGCCGCCGACTCCGAAGAACTCGACCAGTTCATCCGGGCCTTCCGCCAGGGGCCGCAAACCCCCGAGCCGGGAGCCGCATGCACCGGAGGAGTCGGAAGTCCCTCGTGAGGGAGTTCTTCGAAAGGCTCGGCTACCGGGACACCGCCTCGATCCTCCTCTCCGTCGTCGCGGTCGCGGCGGTCGGGGCGGCGTTCTTCGGGTACCTCTCGAACCGCCCGCCCGCCGACGGCTCCGACGAGGCCGGGTTCGCACGAGACATGATGATCCACCACGCGCAGGCCGTCCAAATGGCCGAGATCGTCCGCGACAAAACCGAGGACGAGAGGATGCGAACCATCGCCTCGGACATGGCGATCACACAACAAGGACAAATCGGCCAAATGCAAGGATGGATGGGCGTGTGGGGCATACCCATCACCGGCACCGAGCCGTACATGGCGTGGATGGGACACGACCTCGAACAAAACGAAAGAATGCCCGGCATGGCGACCCCCGGAGAGATATGGGAACTCACCGAAGCCCCGCCCGAGGAGGCCGACGAAATATTCCTCCGGCTCATGATCCCCCACCACGAATCCGCCGTCCCGATGTCCGAGGCGATATACGACACGAACCACCCCGAAGTCCGCCAACTCGCCGAAGCCATCGCCCTCTCACAGGAATCCGAGATCCGGCTAATGGAGGACATGCTCGAAGACATGGGCGGAGAAGCCCCCGAATCCGAGCCGATGGACATGAACCACGAAGGCCACGACCATGAATAAAGAGACACCCATAGCGTGCGAACTCTCCGGCTCCGGCCAGGCAAAGCGCGAAGCCGAACTGGCGCGAACATTCGACGACGCCCTCGGCCACTCGGAACTCGAAGACGGGCACGAGATCACATTCGCCGGAGAAAGGGCGCGGATCGAGAGTCTCGTCGAACTCATACTCTTCGAGCGCGAATGTTGTCCATTTTTGAGATTCGATCTTTCCTTCGCACCAAACTCCGGCCCGGTCACGCTCCGAGTCCGCGGCCCCGAGGGATCGAAGGAAATGATCGCGGAAATGACGGGACTCACTTCGCAATGAGCGAAGACCATCACCAAAATCTTTACGCCACGGAAGATTTTTACTGGGGAAGAGAACCGAACGACTTCGCCCGCCGCGCCCTCGACTTCGCACATGGAACCTCCGCCATTGACATCGGAGCCGGGGAAGGCCGCGACGCCGTCTTCCTCGCCGAGCATGGCTTCGACATCCTCGCCGTGGACACGGCGGCGAACGGACTCGCAAAAGCGATGCGCCTCGCCCAAGAACGCGGTGTCGAAGTCCGAGTACGAGAAGGCGACGTGAACTCCCTCGAACTCGATGGCTCTTTCGACCTCGTATATTCCGCCGGAACCATTCAATATTTGCATCCCGAGAACCGCGAGAGACGATTCGCATATTTCCAGAAACACACGAACTCCGGCGGCGTCCACGCGATCCTCACGTTCGTGGATCACCCCGATATACCACCCGCCCCGGACTGGAGCGAGGGCGAGTTTTTATACGCGCCCGGCGAGCTTCGAGAATATTACGCCGAATGGAAATGTCTCCACTCGCATTCCCTCGTCTTTGATGACGACTCCGGCGGAGAGCCTCACAAACACGCCGTCGAGGAGTATGTTTTCGAGAAGCCGTGAGCGAAAGCCTCGCTTCGGTCACTCGGGTATATCGAAGGCTCGTGCAAACTCTTCGTATGCGTCTTCCCGATCCCCTTCGGCTCTCTTTCCGACGTAGCAAATTTCCGCGATTTCTTCCCCGTCCCGAAGCTCGAGGATGCGCCATATGATCCGGTACCGCCCCGTGTGGATCCCTCGATAATCTTTGAGCGAACCGTGAAGCGGATACCCGGCCTCCGCGGGAGCCGAGTCTATGACCTCACGAACCTTTTTGAGAGACTGTTTTTGAACCTTCTTCGGCAACGCGAGCAAACTTTCCACCCCGACCCGATGGAAAGTCGTCCGGCTCGTCAATCTTTTTCGACCATTCTCTCGACTTCGGAGAGCGAAACCCCGGAACTTTCCCCCTCCTCGACCCTTCGCAAAGCGCCGACCGCGTCGTCGTCTTCGAGGATTTTCCGCGTCTCAACGATCCCGACAAGCTCCATGTACGATTCTTGGAATTTGCGGAAGGTCTCCGCGTCAATGACCAATGCCTCCCGGTTCTTCGTCCCCTTTATTATGAAGACGCGACCCCGACTCACCTCGTCGAGCATCTCCGTCATCGAATTCCTCGCCTCGCCAACGCCAAATACCTTCGGCAATCTCGCGATCATACCCGCCTCTTTCTTGGGAAAAGTATTTGTACGGCATCATGAACAATATACCGCACAAATAAAACGCGAATCGCTCACTCCCGCCGCATCACACCCTCGCGCCACGCATACACCGCCGCCTGTGTGCGATCCGCGAGATGGAGTTTCCCGAGGATGTTCGACACGTGGCTCTTCGTAGTCTTCTCGGAGATGAAGAGCCGCCCGGATATTTCTTTGTTCGAGAGTCCTTCGGCGACGAGCTTGAGGACTTCGAGTTCCCGGTTCGAGAGATCGTGGAAAACATTCGGCTCCCCACGCCGCGCCCCATGAAGCTCGCGAACGACGCGCGAAGCGACGCGGGGATGGAGCGTCGCCTCGCCGTTCGCGGCTTTTCGGACGGCCTCGGCGAGTTCGGAAGGGCCGATCTCTTTCAAAACATACGACAATGCCCCGGCGCGTATCGCGGGGAAAACATGCTCGTCGTCGTGGTACGAAGTGAGGACGATGACGCTCGTGCGCGGCGACTTCGCGGTTAATAATCGCGTCGCCTCCACGCCGTCCATACCGGGCATTATGAGATCCATGAGTGCGACGTCCGGGGCGTGCTCGGCGGCCATTTTTATCGCCTCCTCCCCACTCGCGGCCTCGGCGACGACGGAGATGTCCGGCTGCGTGTCGAGAAAAGCTCGCACACCTTGCCTCACCATCGCGTGGTCGTCTACGAGGAGGACGGTGATCTTCTCCGGCTCGGTCATTTTCCGTCTCCGTTCGGGTTCGTTTTGTGAGTCGGAAGTGTGAGGACGGCGCGGGTTCCCTCGCCCGCCTCGCTCTCGATGTCGAACGTTCCGCCGAGACGTTCGGCTCGCTCGTCCATGCTTTCGAGGCCGAAGCCACTTTTCGGTGGGCTTCCGGGGTCGAAGCCGCGCCCGTCGTCGGAGACGCGGAGGGTGACGGAGTCCGGCTCGTAAAGAAGCTCGACCTCGGCCCACGAGGCTCCGCTGTGGCGGGCGACGTTCGCGAGCGCTTCCTGCGCGACCCGGAAGACGGCTTGCTCGACTTCGAGGGAAACTTCTCGCTCGCCGCGCACATGGACGCCCGCTTTCATTTCGCCGCGCTCCGACCAGCTTTTCACATAGTCGCGGAGCGCGGGCGCGAGGCCGCGGTCTTCGAGGGCGGCGGGGCGCATCTCATGGATGAGGAGGTTGAGTTCTTTTTGCGCCCCATGCACGAGTTCCTCGGCTTGGCCGAGATGCGTTTCAGCGGCCTCCGTATCGCGGGCGATGAGCGCCTTCGCGGCGGCGACTTGCAATGAGGTTGCGAAAACTTGTTGTTTCACGGAGTCGTGGAGGTCGCGGGCGAAGCGGTTCCGGGTTTCGAGGGCGGCGAGTTCCTGGCGGGTTTCGATGAGGTTCGCGAGTTCGGCGGCCATGTGGTTGAGGTCGCGCGAAAGCTGCCCGATCTCATCACGCGACTTGTCTTTGACGACGACGGAGAAGTCGCCTTTGCTCCACGCCTCGGACGCCTCCGCGAGATTTTGGAGTCGCCGCGCCGAGCCTCGGGCGGTCACGAGGCCGAAGATGGCGCCGATGATCCCCGCCGGAACGAGGAGCACCACCGCACTCACCCCGACGACCGTGAGCACCGGAACCGTGAGGTTCGGCATCCGAAACGTCCCCGCGAGAACCCCGACTACTTCGTCGCCCCCGCTCTCGATCGGGGCGACGGAAACATACCGCCCCTCCTCCGTCCTCACGGAGAGTTCCGAGGCACTCTCCTCGCCATCGAGAGCGGCCTCGATGAGCGGCGCGGCGCCCGGCAAATCCCCCGCCTCGAACGTCTCTCCCACCGGATATTCATCGAGGTCGGGGGCGGAGGCGAGGAGGTTTCTTTCGGCGTCAATGACGAAGAGGTATCCTTCGTCGGGGGTGAAGCTCACGTTCGCGTTCTCCTCTCCGACCCGTAAATCCCCCTCGCCGCCACGGACGCCCGACTCCCCGGCGAAGAAATAAAGCTCGTCGCGGAGTCCCTCTTCGTCGGGGGAATCCCCGGCGAAGTATGGTTCGAGGCGGGGCGCGACGTCGTCGCGGAAACTCTGGGCGGCGAGGAGAGGGACGGTTCCGGAGTTCAAAAAAACAAGCACGACCCCGATCAAAATGAGTTCCAAAATGAGGAGCGCGGCTACGGTGACGAGCGTATAACTGAGCGTCAGCTTCCATTGAAGCCGACGCAAAGAAGAAATGCCGCGTTTCATGAGCTTCACCATCGGCGTAAATTCTACCCCCGCCACCGGATCCTCCGCATCGGCCCGGAGAATGAAAAGCGAGGGAGTGCGGGAACCGGGTGGATGGTTCGCGGCTCCTTTCGTCCATGGAGTCGCGATACGGAGTGCCGGGCGGTCGCTTCTCGGCATTGCGGCGTCCACATCCCCGTCGCCGTGGAGACGGCTCGGCGGTCTTCTTTCGGGACGGCGGCTCTCCGGCGCATGTACGCGCCAGCTGGAAACGAGCCGGGGGCGCGTCTTCTTCACGAAGGGGTCGGAGTCCGGCTCCCCGGAACCACCGTATGAGCCGGGAAGATCGGCCTCGCCCGCTCACGAAGCGTCGCGGCTCACAACGCCACGCACGACGGAATCCTCCACCCTCATCGCGTATAAAATCACGCCACCCACGGGAAAGGAGAAAGAAATGCCGGACGAAAACGACAACCCCGGAGTCATCGCCCCGCCGCCGCTCATCTTCGGCGTCCCGCTAATTTTGAGCCTCCTTTTGAACCGGAAGGCGAAGCTCCCATTTCTCCCGAGAGAGATAAACCGTCTCTTCGGATGGCCGCTCGTTGTCGGTGGGATTTCCCTCGGGGCGTGGTTCTTTCTCACGATGAAGCGGGTCGACACCCCCGTTGATCCGCGCCGATCCGTCAACCGCATCGCCACCGATGGGCCGTTCGGGTATACGAGGAATCCGGCGTACCTCGCGATGACCATGATCTTCGCTGGAACTGCCTCCATAAAAAACTCACTCCCATCCATAATCCTTCTTCCCTTCATCCTCGCCGTCATGAGGCGGGGAGTCATCGAGAGGGAGGAACGTTATCTCGAAGGGAAGTTCGGCGAGGAATATAGGCGGTACAAAGCGACGGTTCGGCGTTGGGTTTAGTTTTCCGGGACGCGCCGGGACGTTCCGGGCGGCATTTCCCGGAGCACGTCGTTCACCTCCGGCATGAGAGGTTCGAGATCCCCGTAGTCGTTGCTCATGCCTTCGAGTATGAGGATCGCGAGATCGAATCCCGGCACATTTTGCTGATATGAAATGCTTCGATCCGTGGTTACGAGAGCGTCGAAATCCTTTTCGGCGAGGCGGAGCAATTCCCCATTTTTCTTTCCAGACCATCCGCGCTCCACGACGGTCATCACTTCGATATCCGAAGCGAAGGTTCGCTTGAGACGCTTCGGAACATTCTCGTCAAGAAGTACGCGCAAGATCTGCGGCTTCGAGGGAGATTTCGAGATACCTTTCTGCCTTCTCGCGGCTCACCGAAGGGAAATCGTCGAGGAAGGCTTCGAGCGTGTGATCCGCTTTGAGATAATCCACGAGCGCCCTCGCCGGAACCCGCGTCCCCGAGAAAACGAGTTCTCCTCCGACCACTTCGGGGTCTCGTGAAACGACCGAGTTTATATCCATTCCCGACACACCTCCTCATCCGAACGAAGTACCCGGAATTATACCGGTGAGGCCGGAACGAACCCCGCCGCTTCCCTCACTCGTACCGCAACGCCTCCGCCGGATACACCTTCGACGCGCTCCTCGCCGGGAGGAAAGTCGTGAGGAGCGAGGCGACGTATGCGACACCCACGATGAGTCCGACGGTCAGCCACGGAACCTGATATGTGATCCCCGCGAAATCCTGCTCGATGGAGCCGATGATCGTCCCGGACAACGCCCCGCCGAGCGCGACTCCGAGCGTGATGCCGACGAGCGCGATGAACGACGACTCGATGAGGAACGCGAGCCGAACCTGTCCGCGCTGAAAGCCCATCGCCCGCATCATCCCGATTTGCTGCCGACGTTCGACCACCGAGCGAGCGGCGATCACTCCCAAAGCGGCGATCCCGACAAGCAATCCCAGCCCCATGAACCCGACGAGCAAATTGCTCAAAATGTCGTTCGCCGCCGCCCCGTCCTCGATTTCCTGCGCGAGCGGATTCGCCTCCAAACCGTTCTCCCGGAACCCGTTTTCGAGCGAGCTTGCGACCGCCCCGGCCTCCGCCCCGTCGTTGAGGCCGAACATATAACTTTGTGCGGGGATCGGGAACCCGACAAGCTCCGCGAGGGTACTCTGCGAGGTCGTGACTTCCCCTGCGTAAAAAGCCGAGTCCTCGACCACCCCGATGACGCGGAGATCCCGGCTCTCCCCGGACTCCGGCTCCTCGACGGTTATGAAGAGATCGCCCGGCAAATACTCGTCCTCCTGAAAAAAGCCGGACAATTCGACGGGCGGAGGCGGCGCGCCGATGTCGAAATCGTTCCTCGTCGGGGCGAGCCTCGACGACACGACCGCGACGTTTTCTTCCGTTTGAAGAGCCTCCCACACTTCCCGATCCGTCCCATATTCCTCGGCGACTATGTTGAAACCGTACCCCACGCTCTCCGAATACCCCTCGTCCACGCCTTGAACGTAAAGGCTCTCCGCTTCCCCCTCCGACCCGCGCTGCTTCGCCTCGGTGGGGATTCCGTTCACGCTCCCGATGTCGGTTATTTTTTCTTCGTCCACGCCTTCGGCTTCGGCGAGAGCGGCTTCGATGTCCGGGATCGGGGCGGCGTATCCGGCATCGGCCCGGATGTCGTATCCTCCGGCGAGACGCTCGGTGTCGTCGAAGATCGTCGCGAAGGATTTGTTTATGAAGCTCATCGTGACGAGCGTGAAGACGACGAGCGAGAACATCGCGAGCGTCATCCCCGTCCGGAACCGGGCTTGCATCGGATACGAGACCGCCGTTTTCAGAACCGGGGGAAGCCCCCGTATCCATCCGAACGCCTTTACGATCGCGCCGAGGAGGATGTCCGAATTGTAAATAACGACCCACACCGCCCCGACCACGATCATGATGCCCGACAAAAAGAAAAGGTCAATTCCTTGCGAAAGCCCCGTCGGGAGATAATCCACGGGCAAAAGCCACAAAGTCAAAAGCCCCACCCCCGCGAACGTGAACGACGCCCGATCCGGCACCCCGGCGACCCTCGCCACGAGCGCGACCCCGATGATGAGGAGCGACACCCCGAGAAGGAGAAGCCCCATTTGCCCGACCTCGAAACCGCCCCACACAGCCAAAGCGCCGAACACGGGCGTGAGAAGCGCGAGAAGAACACCCTTCACCGTGCGCCCCTTTTTGTCCGGCTCGGGGATGTCGCGTATCGCGCGAACGATGTTCAAACGACTCACCCGCCACGAAGAAATGAGGACGACGGCGAACGTCAAAACCATCCCGAGCGCGAAGGCGATGACGACGTTCTCCGGCCTCGCCGAGAAAACCATGTCGAAGCCCGACTCCGCGAAAGCCGCGCCGACGATCCTCACCATCACCCACCCGACACCGACACCGAGCAAACTCCCGACCACCGAAGCGAGGAAAGCATACACCGCCCCCTCGAAGGCGAACATCCGCACGACGTGCTTCCTTTGCATCCCCACCCCGCGGGCAATTCCGAGTTCCCGCTTCCTCTCGGCGGCGAGCATCACGAAAATGAGGAAGATGAGAAGAATACCCGCCGCGATGGAAAACTGCCCGAAGAGAAGGAAGATGCTCGAAACTTGCGCCCCCGCCTCGTCCGAACGCTCGATGGCGTCCCGCTTCACCTCGGCGGCGGCGAGTTCGTTCGATTCGAGGACGGGTTCGACGGCGGCGACCGTCTCATCCGTCCGCTCTCCGCCTTCGAGCGAGTCTCCGGCGTGGGAGATGAGGACGTTGTTTATCTCCCCTTCCACCCCGACGAGGCTTTGCAAATCCGCGAGTCCCATCGCGAGCGAAGTCTCCGAACCCGGATTCGCCCCGCTCTCATATATTCCGGCGACCTCGAAGCTCGACGGGCCGTTCCCGAAGAACGCCTCGACCTCGTCGCCCTCGCCGAGACCCCCGAGTTCCTCGGCGGCGGTCGCGCTCATATACACCTCGTTCCCGCCGAAGTCGCCGAGGGAAAGCGCGTTCCCCGAAGCGTCCACTATTTCGTCGAAGCCGCCCATCGAAGCCTCGTCGAAGCCGAGGGCGTCCACGCGAGGCTCGCTCTCATCGTTCTCCTCGGAGACGACCGAGACGGTCTCCGTGGCGAAGGGAGCGACTCCCGCGACTTCCTCGTCGCCCGAAAGCTCGTTTCGCACTTCGTTCACAACGCCATCGTCGAAATAGTCGTCGCGGGAGACGGCGGGGCCGGTGAACTGGTTCGGGTTCGAGGGGGTTTCGGCGGAGAGGACGACATCCACCTCGCCGATTTGCTGGAGGGACTCCGCCCGGAGCGAGCTCGTGAGCGTGTCGCCCGTCGTGAAAGAGGCCGAGAAAAGAAGCGTGGCGAGCATGAGTCCGAGGACGATGAGAGCGGTTTGCGAGGGGCGGCGGGGGATATTTCTCACCGCCATTTTGAACGCGACCCGGTTCCGGAGCGCGGAAAGAAGGAGAACCGCCGCACCGAAACCGAAGACCGCGAGGAGCGTCCACATGAGTTGTGTGGTTTCGACCCCGAAGAGAGTGTCCATTTAATTCTTCCCGGCGTTCGAAGAGCCGTACGCTTCGGCGTTCGTCTCGATCCTCGCTCCGACGTTCGAGAGGTCTTCCGTCCCGGCGTTTTTCTCTTCACTCTCGACTTCGCCGTCTCTCATTCGGATTATGCGGTGTCCGCGCTTCGCGACCGCCGGGTCGTGGGTGACGAGGACGAAGGTTTGTTTTTGCGTGCGGTTCAGGCGGACGAGGAGGTCCATGATTTCCTTCGAGGTCTCGGAATCGAGGGCGCCGGTCGGCTCGTCGGCCCATACGATGGCGGGTTCGTTGACGAGCGAGCGGGCTACGGTGACCCTTTGTTGCTGGCCGCCGCTCATTTGCGCGGGCCGCTTCCGGGCTTGATCCGCGAGTCCGACCATTTCCAAAGCGGCGAGCGCGAGCTTATGCGCCTTCTTCGGCCTCACCCCCGCCACGAGAAGTGGAAGCTCGACATTCTCCGTCGCCGAAAGCACGGGCATCAAATTGTACGACTGGAAAATGAAGCCCATCCGCTCGGCTCGGAAGCGGGTTCTTTTCCGGTCGGACATCCCGACGATGGACTCGCCTTCGATGACGATTTCGCCGTCGTCCGCTTCGTCGAGGCCGGAGAGGCAATTAAGGAGCGTCGTCTTCCCGCATCCCGACGGCCCCATGACGGCGACCATCTCGCCCTTCGCGATGTCGAGGTCGAGTCCTTTGAGGGCGTTCACTTTCACGTCGCCGGAGTCGTATGATTTCCGAACCCCCGAAGCCTCGATGATGGCGGGTATTCTCTTCGCTCCGTCGCTCCCGGACACACCCTTCTCGGACAAGACGCTCTCCTTCTCGTTTCTCTGGTTCACGGTGAAACTTTATGGGCGGAGCAACAAAACACATCGGCCGAAAGGTTGAATTACGGCACGTCCGGGGGAGTATCCGCCGCGCCCCGCAAAACGTCCGTGAAAGAAAGCCCGAACCAAATAGTCCGGGCTTTCTCGAAGTTCTTTATTCGGTTCGGCGGGAGATCACGTCGGCGACGAGCGGGTACCGGAAGTCGTCGCCCTCGCTTATGCGGTACGCTCCGTACGCTGAGTGGATGAACGGTATCGCCGTGATGACGAGCATGACGGGCATCATGAGGAAGCCGATGAGGACGGCGGTGAGGAGCCACGTGAGCGTCCATCCGACCCACAAAATGACGAGCCACGGAATCTGGTACCACGTGCTTTGCAAAGCATGGAAAGCGATCGTCTCCGAGCGGTCGCGGTACACGAGCCATATGACGAACGCCGCCACCGGCCCGAGGAAACCCGTGAACAAATTGAGGAAGACGCTGAGATGCGCCAGCCCCGACCACATCCTCTCGTCCCGCCCGCTCATCACCGCTCCATAACTCCGCACGCTCTCCGTGTCCATCTTCTCTCCTTCGTCGGTGGCTTGGTCTGGGAAAAGGTTATCTTCGCGCCGTTTCCCCGGCATCGAACTGTGGAACCAAAGACGATGCGCCTTTGGGATGAGGCGGCGAAGCCGCGGCGACAAAAACCACCGGACCGACGCTTTTGGAGGGGGAGATAAAAAGCGCCGGGCCGGTGTATGGGGAGAATATAGCCGTCCGCTCAGGCTCTCGCATCGGTCGGAGGGATGAGTTTCGATGCGCCCCTCGAACCACAGACACGACGCGATGCTCGGTATGCTACGATCACTCCTCCGATGACCGATCCCGTATACACCCCCCCGAAAAGACGGCGACGCGCCAAAGGAACGTCGGTCGTGTTGCCCGCCCTCGCCCTCGCCGTCCTCGTGTACGTCGTGGATCAAATAATAAAGATCCTCATCGAGAACACGATGTCTGTCGGGGAGAGCATCCCGCTCGTCGGCGACTTCTTCAGCCTCACATATATCCTCAACGACGGCGGCGCGTTCGGTATTTTCGGCGGGAGCCAGATAATCCTCATGGCCGGGAGCGCGGTCGCCGTCGTCGTAGTTTTGTGGATGCTCCTCGCCGGCCCCCCCTCGAAACTCACGACCGTCGGATGCGGCCTCATCCTCGGCGGAGCCGCCGGAAACCTCCATGACCGGATCACTTCCGGCGAGGTGACGGACTATGTCCACTTCTCTTTCTGGTACATCTTCAACGCCGCCGACGCCGCCATCGTCGTCGGGGTCGGCATGCTCCTCATCTCCTCCCTCTTCCCCGAGAAGGATCGAAGTTAGCGAATCCGCAGCCTCGTCAGAAAAATTGGGAGCTCGGTTTGAGGGAGGAGTGAAGCGACTCGCTCACCGCACTTCGTGGCAATGGCGGCACCGCGCCTCGTACTTCTCCTCGGCTGCGACGAGAATGGTCGGGGCGGAGGCGGGGGCCGATTCGCCGTCTATGAGGCGTTGCGAGCGTGATGCGTCGCGGCCACACCGGGCGCATATGGCGTGGAGCTTCAAAACGTCGTCGGCTTCGGCGAGGAGGCGGGGCATCGGACCGAAGGGTTGTCCGCGGAAATCCATGTCGAGTCCGGCGGCGATCACATCGTATCCGCCGTCGGCGAGGCGTCGGCAAACCTCCACGACCCTCTCGTCGAAAAACTGAACCTCCTCGATGGCGATGACATCCGTCGTGTGGTGTATCCGCTCGAAGAGTTCTTCGCTCGAAGAGACGGCGGCGGCCTCGTAAAGAAGGCCGTTGTGGGACTTCACCTCGCCCGTCTCGGAGCGGGTGTCGAGGGCGTGTTTGAAAACTTGTACTTTTCTACGAGCGTATAAAGATCGGCGGACGAGGCGGATGAGTTCCTCGGTTTTGCCGGAGAACATCGAGCCGGTGATGACGGTGAGAGAGCTGTGGACGAGTTCGGTCGATGTCGAAGAGGGTTTCGGGGGCGCGTATGGGCATGGTGGGATTTTATAAGTTTCGGGGGCGGGATTTCCGGCGGGCGTACAATGCGGAGTATGGGGCGCTTCGAGATAATGGGGCATACGGATTATTATTGGCGCATGATCGCGCGGGAGCCGGAGCGGTGGGAGATCACCGACGACGAATGCCAGTGGATCCTCGACAACCGCTTCGATGGGTAGTTCTTCCAGCAAACGAAAGACAATTACTGGCAGTTCAATGTCTATGCGCCGGAGCTTGGCTATACGGTACGGGTTATCATGACGGAGGATGGGAAGAACCTTCACAACGCATTCAACGCGGACAAGCCGATCGGAAGGAGATGAGAGCATGAAGATAGAATATTTCGACGACACCGACTCGATGATCGTGGACTTCGAGCCACGAACGATAGTCGGTGAGAAACGATACATCGAACTCAACGATGGATCGACTTTGATCTGG
>JACDAJ010000010.1 GCA_013695475.1 Rubrobacter sp.
CCGAAGAAGAGTTTGGCGGCGGGGCTCATCATTTCGGGATTCCACATCGGGTCGAAGGAAAGCTGGGCGTTGACGGTCTCGACGCCTTCGATGGCGAGGGTCTCGGTCTCGACTTGCTCCTGTATGAGGTCCCCGACCGGACACATCGGGCTTGTCAGGGAGAAGGTTACATCCACGTGGCGGCCGTCGTCGTGGACTCCCACGTCGTAGATAAGGCCAAGCTCCACGAGATCTATGCCGATCTCCGGGTCAATGACGTTCCTGAGCTGGTCGTTCACCCGCTCTTCTGTCAACATGCTCTCACCTCGTATTTGTGTGATGTCCACCTAATTGTAATGCCGCGCCGCCCAGTTTCCACCACGAGCGGACTACTCGTAATAATCGAGGCCGGTATGGTGGATGACGTCCTCGCCCATGATGCTCCGCAAAGTGTTCTTCAATTTCATTTGCTGGATGAAGAGGTCGTGCTCGGGATATAGCTCGGGCAACGTCATCGGGCTTTTGAAATAGAACGAGAGCCATTCTTGTATGCCGCCCATGCCGGCTCGATGCGCGAGGTCGAGGAAAAGGGCGAGGTCGAGGACGATCGGGGCGGCGAGGATCGAGTCCCGCGCGAGGAAGTTTATCTTTATTTGCATCGGATACCCGCACCACCCAAAGAGGTCAATATTGTCCCACCCCTCCTTCGAGTCGCCGCGAGGCGGATAGTAATTTATCTTCACAATATGCGACACATCCCCGTAAAGCTCCGGATAAAGCTCCGGCTGGAATATGTGGTCGAGGACGGAGAGCTTCGACACTTCTTTGCTTTTCAGGCTCTCCGGATCGTCGAGGACTTCGCCGTCGCGGTTTCCTAAAATATTCGTCGAGAACCATCCATCCACCCCGAGCATACGCGCCTTTATGCCCGGAGCGAAGATGGTTTTCACGAGGGTTTGTCCGGTTTTGAAATCCTTGCCCGCGACCGGGACACCCTCCTCCTTCGCAAGCTCGGCGAGGGCCGGAACATCCACAGCGAGGGACGGCGCGCCGTTCGCGTACGGGACGCCTTCGCGGATGGCGGCGTACGCATACACCATCGCCGGGGGTATCGCCGGGTCGCTCCGGTCGAGGGCTTTCTCGAAGGCTTCGAGGGTGAAGTGCGGCTCGCGGGGCTGCAAATACGCCTCGGTGGACGCGCAATTCACCATGACCACCCGGTCGAGCGAATGCTCCTTTTTGAAGTTCCGGATGTCCTCGCGGACGAGTTCGGCGGCTTCGCGGAGCGAGGCGTGCTTTTTCACGTGCGACCCTTCGAGCTTCGAGACGTACCGGGCGTCGAAGACGGCGGGCATCGGACGTATGATTTTCAATTCGTCTCGGACGGCGTTTATATACTCCTTCTCCATGACCCCGGCGGTGGCGGCGGCCTCATACATGTCGTCGGGGAAGAGATCCCACCCGCCGAAGACGAGATCGCCCATACTGGCGAGCGGGGCGAAGTCCTTTATTTTCGGGGGGCGGTCTTCGGTCCGCTTCCCGAGGCGGACGGTTCCGAGTTGGGTGAGGGAACCCACCGGCTCCGCCATCCCCTTCTTCGCGAGTTCGACCCCGGCGATCAAAGTAGTCGCCACCGCCCCCATCCCCGGCATGAGAACCCCGAGCTTTCCGGTCGGAGCCTTTATTTTTCTCGCCTCGGCCATAGCCGCCTCCACTCTTTTGGATTTCTCGGTTTCGAACCCACATGATAGTCTTCGACCGGAGGGAAGTTTTTAGCCGCTTCACGGGGTCGCTGTCGCTCCCGGTTATTGGTTTTTGTATTTGCCAATAACCAATAACCACGAACCGGGAGCGACAGCGACCAACAAAGTTACAACCTTGTTACATGTGATGCACTTATCCACCGTTCGGCTCGTTTTATCCACAACATCTTGTGGATAACTCGGGTTTTCGGGCTTATTTGCCGCTATTTCGTTTCCCATCGGTTAAATCGGAGCTTTATCGGGCTTCGAGGTCTCCGGCGATTTCTTGCGCTTTTATGCGGCTCGTATTCCACGTTCGCCAGTCGTCTTCGCGGGCTTTCCATTGTCCGATCATCGCTTTTTCGAGGGTCGGCCCGTAAACTTCGCGCTCCTTTCCGGAGGGCGTGGCCATCTCGTGTTCGAAGAGACGGCGGTCGCCGATCTCCGGCAAATGCCGGGCGATGGCGGGGGCGGCGTCGTCGCTGAGGAGGGTGAGATAGTACGCGTCGAGGCGCTTTCCCTCCTCCATGCGCTCGATATTCGCGCGAGCGATGAGGGCGTCGGGGTTCATGGCGTTGAGGGCGATGACGGCCGCGAAGCACGAGGCTATCGTCCATGAGGCGAAGCGGCTGCGTCGGTTTTGGATGACGGTCGCCGTGAGGAAAGCGAGGATCGCCCCGAGCCACACTATGAAGGCGGTCGCATAGAAACGAAGCTCGGTGAGTCCGAACGCCTCGTAATAGAGATTCATCCTCCACATCGCGCTCGCCATGATGACAAGCACGAGAGCGACCGTCATCATCGTGAGCATGCCGAAGAGAAGCCTCCCGCGTCGCCCCGCGACGAAAAGCCAGTGCGCGAGGAGAAGCACGGGAACGACGAGCGCGACGACGGCGACAAGCTCGAAGAAGCCGCTCCGGGCGTACTCGGCGTACGTGAGTCCGGCGGCGACTCGCTGCGCCCCACCGAAAAGATACCGGGCCTGAACAATCACGAACGCGAGGAAAAGCGCGTCGAGCAGCCCGAGCGCGACCCCGACCTCCACCGGGCCGAGAGAGATGGCATTCGGGCGTTCGATGGACGGGTCGGGGGCGTCGTATTTGCCGAGGGCGGCTCGGAGGAACCCGGCGGAGATCCACGCGAGAAAGAGGATGAGGAAAGCGTGGCTGAATATTTGGGCGGCGTCGAAGTCGAAGGTGCGGGAGGCGATGTCCGCGAACACGGCGTCGGCGGCTATGAGAAGTCCGCCGAAGACAAAGAGGAGCGGGGCGGCGATGCACAGCCCGAGGAGGACGGAGAGAACCGGCCTCCGCCATCCATCACGGGAGATTCCGTCCCACCGTGTATCGGAGACAGCGGTCGGAATCGGCCCGGCGACGGCGAAGGCTCCCGAATAAATCGAGGAGAGCGCGTACCCGGACAGACCCCGAAGACGGAGGCGCCCGGCCCTCCCCCACGCCGCGACCGAGAGGCACGCGAGGACGGCGCACACGTTCAAAAAAGTGAGGAAGGCCGAGTCTCGCCACGCGACGAACCCCGCGAAGAGGAGAGACGCCGGAAGCATCCACCGTCCCATCCACGAAGCGCCGCGAAGGGCGAGCGGAGCGACGACGAAGGCTACGAGAGCCAAAGTCCACAAAAACACGTTGATTCCCCACGGAGTTCCGCGAAGCAAAATATCCCCCAAAGCCCCGAGTACGAGCGCCGCGCCGATGCACCACAATCCGAGCCACATCTTCTCCATCATGAAAACCCTCCCGTCTTCCGCCCGCCTGCGAAGAAAACTAGTGGGTCGTTTGACTTGCGTGTCGCCATTTCTCTATGATGCTCCTCCGCCTTCGTATCGGCCTTCGCGTACAGGCTCCGCTCCCTCCCAGGGCATGTCGCCGCTTTCGAGCGCGCGCCCGCCGCCCGGCTCTCCGACCGCCCCACTCGAACGGCGTCGGATCCCGGTTCCAACCACGGGCCGCCGCCTCCAGCCACTCGATGATCTGCCCGGGATGGCGTGGATGCTCCCCCTCCAGCGCCCGGCGCGCGAGAATGCGCTGGATGGACTCGCTCATGTTCAACCAACTGCCCCCGAGGGGCGTGTAAAGCACCATGATCGCACGGGCGAACATCCACAAGAGAAGCTCGGCGTTGAGGTGTCCGACGAGATTGTCCCAGACCAGAAGCATCCTCAAGGGCGGCAGCTTCTTGGGCAAAGTGATCTTCACGGAAAGCCCTTCCTGCCAGCTTTTCCACTCGGCGAGGCTCTCTTCGGCGCCGGGCGCCGCCCCCCTCTCGGGCAAGGTCTCCAAAATGGCCTCGAACTGCTCTTTGAGCCAGGGGTGGAGGATCTCGTTGGTGGTTCGCCTCACCCCGCGCGCCCGCACCTCGCCCGTGGCCGGATGGAACAGCGCCAAGAGCTTGGCCGTCCCCCGGCGCACGTACTCATGCGGCCTTCGTCTGGGCTCCCCGGTGGGCTGCCAGCTCGCTCCGGGATACGGTGTCGTCTGGTACGGCCCCGCCTCGTCCTCCGTCCACACCGCCAAGCCCGACTTCTCGCCCTCGGTGTAGGCGCGCTCGACCAACTTTTTTTGGCCTGCGCGTCGGGGTCGACCACGGTGACGACCTCGCCGCCGCGCCTCCGCTCGACGACTCCGGTCTCGCACCAGCTGCGGTCTTTCTGCAGGTCGAAGCCCGCCTCCTTGAGTGTCTTCCAGATGGTGTGGACGCCCACCTCCGGCAGTCCGTCATCAGCCTCCCGCAATGCCCGACGCAGCGTCGCGAGCGACCAGGTCGCAGTGCCGTCCCTCTCGCGATTGGGCTTGCGGCGCGCCTCGGCCAGGATGCGTTCCCGCTCGGCTTCGGCGTAGACGACCGGGGGGCCGCCGCCGTGGCGAGGCTCGACGGCGGCTATCCCCCCGCGGTTGAAGCGCGAGACGAGATGGGAGACCGCGTCCCCGCTGCGCCGGCCCGCGGCTTTGGCCGCGTCGGTGTAGCTGTGCCCATCGGCGACGGCGAGCAGGGCTTTGGCGCGGGCCACGTGGGCGGCGGGTTCGGCCCGTGAGCGGGCGATCCGCCCCAGCCAATCGCGTTCGTCATAGGTGAGTACACGGAGCGGGTCTTTCTGTCTGCGGGTCATCGGCGAACCTCCCTGAAAGGTTGCGAGGCTTGCAGCATA
>JACDAJ010000011.1 GCA_013695475.1 Rubrobacter sp.
AGCCGCCCCCGACGCGAAAACGACGGACGGGAACAGCCACGCCGCCGGGCCGAGGAGCCGCCTCGCCGCCAGCGCGACGAGGACGAGGGAGGCGCAAAGGACGAGCGCCATTTCGTGGGCGAAGAAGTTTATGTATTCGAAGCGGCCGTCGGTGAAGAGGGAGGGCGGGACGAAGGCTGGGATGCTCCCCGGCGGGTACTCGATGAAGAAGTCGCGGTACGGAATTTGCCCCGCGAGAACCGCGTCGCCCGTTTCCCGGTATATCGTGAGGTCGTTCGAGTTCTCGCGGTTGGCCGGCTCGATGGTCGAGAAGCCCTTTATCAGCGCGAAGTACATGAGTCCGCCGAGGACGGCGAGGCTCCCCCAGAAAACAGCCGCGCTTTCGAGGAGGCCGCTCGGAGCGTTTTTCCCCGGCGCGTCCGTTTTCCTTTCGTCCGAGATTATTCGGAGTCCTCCAGATTTTGGCCGAGCATCTCGGCGAGGGGATCGAGTCCTTCGGGCGCGCCCGTGAAGAGGAGGGTGTCTTCGGCTCGCAAGGCGAAGTTGTCGCGGGGGCGGTACGTCCACCGTCGGTTCCGGTTCACCGCGAGCGGGAACATTCCCGTCTCGATTTCGAGGCGGAGCGCGGCGAGGGTTTTCCCGTCCGCCGGGGAGCCTTCGGCGACGGTGAGTTTGAAGACGAGTTCGTCGGACTCGCCGATGGCGGCGGAGAGGACGGGGTGTATTTCCTCGCCTTTCTCGACGACCCACACCATTTCCTTCGCGCAGTCGGCGATGGCTTCGGAGGCGGTGGCGAGGTGGAGCATGCCACGGAGGCGGGAGGGGTCTTCGACGTGGGAGGCGGCGAGGAGGATCCAGCGTTCGAGGCGGTACCGCATCTCGTCCATCTCCTCCTCGATGGCGACGACTTCGCGGGCAAGCCCGGCGTCCCGGTAAAGAAGCGCGGAGTACGCGAGGCCCACCGCGACCTCGGAGATATTCTTCATCTCGATGAGGAGATCCACGGCTCGTTCCACCTCCGAGAGCGGGCCGCCACCCTCGTCGTCCGCGCCCGGCATCCGTCGAAGGGGCGCGGCTCCGGCCATTTCGCGGAGTTCTTCGACACCCTCGGGCGGCCCTTGTAAAAAGAGGACGTCGCCCGCGCGGAGGATGTCCTCCGGCTCGGGGTCGAAGTTCCATTCGGCGTCGGAGCGCACGGCGATGGGGCGCATACCCGTCTCCGTCGGGAGGTCGATGTCGCGGAGGCTCCGCCCGTCGAGGTCGCTCCCGGGGTGTATTCGGACGCGGGATGGGACTTCTTCGGCCTCGGGGATGTCGTGGAGGAGTTCGGGGGGGACGCCGAGGTTTTTCACGACGATCTTCGCGATGTCGTTGGCGGCGTTGCCGATCTTCTCGATATCTTGGACGATCTGCAGAATCCCGGCCATTTGCCCGGCGTCGGAGGGGGATCGGGCGGCGAGTATCGCGAGGGATCTCATGTCGAAGACGAGGTCGTCGAGTTTTTCTTCGAGGCGGGCGACCTCCTCGGAGAGGTCTTCCGAGTCGTAGAAAAGGGCGGCGTAGGCGAGATCCACCATAAGCTCGGAGGTGTCTTTCGCCTCGGCGAGCATATCTTTTAGGTTTGTCGGTTCGCGCATATTTTCAACCTGCCAATCCGAAGACTATGAGTGAGATTATAAGGCTCATGAAGCCGAACAAATCCACCATCGCCGTGATGATGGGTATTCCATACGTGTCCGGGTCGAGTCCGAGCCGATAACTCATCGTCGAACCATAATACGCCGCAAGCACCGCCGCCGTCGTCGCAATGAGGCCCGCGAGCGCGCTGATCCCGAGCATCGTCGAAAGCCCCGGACTCATCGTACCCGCGCTCAACCCGAGCGCATCGAGAAAGCCCGGACTGAGCGCAAGCGCGAGTCCCTCGGCGATGAAATGGGCCGCGCCACCGATGAACAAATACACTCCGACGGCGAAAATGTATATGAGCGTGAAATCCTTGAAGGCGACGAGTTGCGGAATCGGCCTCGGAGCGAGGAGGCCGAGATGCACCTTCGAGGAGAGCCGGCTCGCGAGGATGCCGCCGAGTGCGCCCCCTTCCTGCAAAAACGCCGGAAGGAGGATGAGGAGGGCGGGGTACGCGGTGAATTGGTCGAGGCGGTCTTCGAGGGCGAGACCGACGAGGATCGTCACGAAGCCGTTGAATGCGAGGATCGGGAGGCTCTCGCCCACGATGCGCCGCAGTCCGCCCGCCCCATACCGGAAAACGAGTCCGACCGAGACGGCGGCGAGGACGACGAGAATCGCCGTGAGCGAAGTCGAGAAGATCGGGACGCCGATGAGATACGTCGCGAGGACGAGGGCGGGGAGGGTCAAAATATCCCCGGCGGCGGTGAGCATCGGGGCGGCGATGTTGTCCATGTCCCAGTTCCGGCGCACGCTGATCCGGGCGACGAACACCGTTATGACGACGAGGAGAAGCCCGGCGAGAATACCCCCGACCGTCGAGATGATGATGTAGTCGAAGATGGTGAGCGAAGTCTCGACGCCGAGGACGCTCGACAAATACCGGGCGAGGAAAGCGAGGAACACGCTCGCCACGAGCGAGAGTGCGATGGCCGCCTGAATATTCTCGGCGAGGGGGCCGCGCCGGAGGTTCACTTCGAAAAGTCCGGTGTGGATCGTCGTCGAAAGACGGCTCCCCATCGCCCCGAAGATGGCTCCGCGCATCGCGATCGCCGCCGGAATAAGAACCGCAAGCCCGACGAGTTCCTCCAAAGTACCCGTGATCCCCGCGAGCGCGACCCCCGCGACAAGCTCCCCGACCGAAGAAAGAAACAGCGCGGCGAACCCTTGCCGAAGCGACTCCTTCTCCTCGGTCAAATAGCCAAAAACGCGCGGGCTTATGCGTGGCCGAAGCCTCCGCCGCTCGCTCTTTGTCTCGTTCTCAGGCACGGAGGTGTGTATATCCGTTTGGCGGGAACTTGTAAAGTGGGTCGCTCCCTCCGGTCGCTCCCGGTTGTTGGTTTGTGGTTATTGGTTGTTGGCAAATACGAAAACCAACGACACCGAATCCGGCCATTCGCACATGCACTCTCCCCGCTACGTCGGCAGAGGCTCGGCGAGACAGACACGCCACCGGCAGACAAGCCATCGGCGCGTCTGCCCGGTTCGGGGGCTTGGCGGGAAAGCACGTTCCTTCACCCGGACTTCATGCGACCACCAAAACCAATAACCAACAACCAATAACCGGAGCGACCGAAGGAAGCGACCCATGTACTATTCGCTCATGGACGCGCTTCTCGCCGGGGGCATCCTCGCCCTCACATTGCTTTTCATCCTCATCCGCCCGAAGGACATCGGCGAGGCGTGGTGGGCGGTTCTCGGCGGCGCGCTCGCGCTCGTCCTCGGCCTCGTGCCGATTCGGGACGTGTGGGGGATCGTCGTCGAGACTCACGACGCTCTCTTCCTCCTCCTCGGGATGATGGCCCTCTCCTCCGCCGCCGACCGGGCGGGCTTCTTCGACTGGGCCGCCTCCCTCGCCGCCCGAGCCGGAGGGGGCGACGTCCGGCGTCTTTATGTGATGGTCTTCCTCGTCGGAACGGTCGTCACGGCGTTTCTTTCGCTCGATGCGACGGCCATCATCCTCACGCCCATCGTGTACGGGATGGTCGTGCGGCTCCGCCTCCGCCCGCTCCCGTTCGTCTTCGCATGCACGTATACGGCGAACACGGCTTCGCTTTTCCTCCCCGTCTCAAACCTCACGAACCTCCTCGCGTACAACGCCTTCGACATGAACTTCATACGCTTCGGAGTGGTCATGTTTATTCCGGCGACCTTTGCCGTCGTCGCGAACCTCCTCGTTTTCCTCGTGCTTTTTCGTGGGGATCTCATCGGCGGGTACGATGAGGACCACTTCTTCGAAGCGGAGAATCCGGCGTTTTCCGGCTCGCGGCGTGCGGGGTCGCGGCGATTCTCGTGGCCTTCTTCGCCGCCCCGATCTTCGGGGTCCCGATCGGGCTTATGGCTCTTCTCGGGGGGGCGGGCGTCGTTTTGGCGGCGCGGGTTTTCGGGTGGGTGTCGTTCCGGGCGGTTTCGAGTGAGATTTCGTGGGGGCTTTTCGCGCTCGTCATCGGGCTTTTCGTCATCGTGCGAGGCGCGGAGGATGCGGGTCTCACGACGGTGATCGGGGGGGCGCTCGCCCGCGCGGGGGAAGGCTCGGGCTTTTTCGAGATACTCGCGGTCGCCACGGGTTCGGCGCTCGGCTCGAACCTCGTGAACAACGTCCCGATGACGGTGATGGCGATAAACGGCATCGCCCCGCTCCTCGAAAGCGGGGAGGCGAGCGTTTCCGTCGTGTACGCCGCGCTCATCGGGACGAACGTCGGGCCGAACCTCACCATCGTCGGCTCGCTTGCGACTTTAATATGGCTCTCCATCGTGCGCGACCGGGGGGTCGAGGTGAGCGCGAGGGATTATTTGAAGATCGGGGCGGTCGCGACGCCGTTCATACTCCTCGCGGCCGTGTTCGGTTTGTGGCTTTCGCTCGGGATCTTCGGCTAAAATGTCCGCATCGGAAAAGGGAGTTTCGACCATGAACATGATCTGTGTGGATTCGCAAGGATGGGAGGCCGTCGTCCGGGGAGCCGCCCGCTTTTTGCCGGAAGGCGGCGCGACCATCGCATGCGTCGTGGACGAACGCGCGACGAGCGGATACGGCCTCTCCGTCCGCGGCCTCCTTGGAAGAAAGCCGCGCCCCCACGAAAACCTCGACCCCGTCTCCGAGGCCGAGGCCGAAAACGTCCTCTCCGAAGCCGCCGAACTCCTCTCGAAACTCCGCCCCGGCGTCTCCGTCGAAACCCGCATCCTCCACGGCCTCCCGAACGAGGCTCTCGCCGATGCCGCCTCCGACGCGGAGGCCGTGTTCATCGGGAGGGGAAGCCCCGGAGCCGACCGTCCGGAGACGATTTCGGGAACCGTCTCGGGCTGGAAGCGGAACCATCACGGCGACCTCGACGGCTTTTTCCTCGAAGATGGGACGGAAGTTCGCTTCCCTCCGCACCGGGCTTCGGAGGTCGAGGGCATCGTTCGGGACGGAAGCGCGGTCGAGGTGTGGGGGGCGAGGCGGGGGAGGCACTTCCATGCGTACGAGATCTCGGAGAGCGGGTCCGGCGAGAAGGTCGAGGCTCATAAGCCGCCGGGACGCGGGCCGGAGAAGATACATCTCGGCCATACGGCGAGGTTCGTCACCGATCATGTTTCGTGCGATGTGATTCTCATCGGCTGAAAGGTTCGCTGTTTACAAACCTTCGTATATGTCGGACACGGAGAGTTCCGCATCCGGCGGGCATGGGAGGGGGATCGAGGTTTCCCCGGTGAGTTCGGCTCGCCACCATTCGTCGTTTTCGTCGCGGAAGTGGTGTTCGATCCTCGCTTCGTTTTGCTCGACGATGAGGTATGCGCGGAGGGTCGGGAGCTTCCGGTACGCCGTCAGCTTCTCGCGACGGTCGGTCTGCGCGGTACTCGGGGACGTAACTTCGACGATGAGGCACGGGTCGCGGCGGAAGGTCGGATTGTCCGTCTCGGGCGGTTCGCACGCGACCATGACATCCGGATAATAAAAGGTGTTCCCGGAGACGAAAAGGCGCATGTCGCTCATGTATACCCGGCAAGGTGTCCCTTCGGCGGTGTCCGCGAGACGACGATATATTTTGCCGGAGATCCTGTTATGGCGATCACTCGCTCCGGCTTGGGCATATACCATTCCGTCCACGTACTCGTGCTTGACGGACGAACCTTCCTCGAATTCGAGGTATTCTTCCACGCTCATGTGCCGGTGTGGTTTCGCCGATTCCGCCATGAGGCGAGTATATAGCACGCGGCCGAAGCTCCACCCGGAAAATCCGTATACTGCCCGTCATGGAAAAGGGAACCCACGAGGCGCTCAAAACGGAGCGAGTCCACTTCGGAGCGGGGAGCCTCGAAAAGATAAAAACCGAAGCCGAGTCGAAGACGCGCGCCTTCGTCATAACGGGACGGACGCTTTCCGAAAAGACGGATCTCGTCCGGCGCATCGAAAGCATGCTCGGCTCGAAGCACGCCGGAACTTTCACTTCGATGAGCGAGCATACGCCCGGAAGCGCGGTCGAGGAGGCGGCGCGCCTCACCGAGGGATGCGACCTCATAATCGGCTTCGGGGGCGGGAGCGTCATTGACGGGACGAAGGCGGTGGCGCGGAAGGTCGGATACCCGAGGCAAATCGCCGTCCCGACGACCTTGTCCGCGGCGGAGTGGGCGGAGCGAGTCGGGGTGACGGACGAGGCGGCGGGGAAGAAGGCGGGGTTCGTGGATCGGGACGCCGTTCCGCACGTCGTAGTCCTCGACCCGGAGACGACGGTTCATACGCCGGAGCGGCTGTGGCTCTCGACGGGGATACGCGCCCTCGACCACGCCGTCGAAGGTTTTCTTTATGGCGGGCCGCATCCCATAACGGACATCATGGGCCTTGAAGGGACGCGGCGGCTCTTTGATTGTCTGCCGCGCTCGAAAGAGAACCCTGGCGACCTCGTTGTGCGCGGCGAGCTTCAAATTGCGGCGTGGCTGTCGTACTTCGCGCCTTTGAACACGCCGATGGGGCTTTCGCACAACCTCGGGCGGAGGCTCGGGGCGAGCTATGGGATACCGCACGGCATAACGTCGTGCATCACGCTCGCGCAGTCTTTGGAAGTGATGAAGAAGAGTATTTCATCCGGTCGGTGGGCGAGGCTCTCCGAAGCTCTCGGCGGCGAGCCGCCCGAAAGGGTCGCGGCGCTCGTCCGGGAACTCGAACTCCCGCGCAAACTCTCCGACTATGACGTTCCGGAGCGGGATCTCGAAATCATCGCTTCGGAGTTCGGGGATAACGAAGCGGAAGCGCTCGCGATCCTCGAACTCGCGTATCGGTGAATCTTTTCCGGAGCTTCATGAAACTTTTGTTGGGGGAATTTCGCTTCTCTGAATGCTCGTGGCGGCGCCCGCGATAGCCCAGTCGAGTGCGGTGGGGGGGCAGTTCCAGACCCGATCCAGTCCGCAGACGATCACCCAGACTGCGGTCGCTCAAAACACGACCGTAGCATCCCGCCTCTTTTCCGGGGCGGGAAACCTCACGTCGGCGACGGACTTCGAGACCCGCCCACTCGCTCCGGACGAACCTTCCCCTCGAGCATGATCCCCGCCGCAACCGCACTCGCCAACGCAAGCCCCGCCGCCACAACCATCGCCAACCGGAACCCCGACACGAAAGATTCCCGGATGGCCGTTTCGACGGCGACGACCGTATCCGCATCCAAACCCTCCGGAGCCGAAGCCGCCCCGAGGTTCGCTTTCTCGGCCTCGAGTTCTTGTCTCGCTTCGGGCGGGAGGTTGAGCGCTTCCACCCGCGAATCGAGCGTCGCCGAGAAAGCCCCGAAAACGAAGAGTCCGAGGAGCGGTATCGCAAGGAGCGTCGCCGTCCGCGACACGGCGTTGTTCACACCGGAGGCGAGGCCGGAATGACGGCCTTCGACCGAATTTAGCGCGGTCGTGGTGAGCGGGGCGATGACGAGGGCCATCCCGGTTCCCATGACGACGACCGCCGGGAAGAACGTCGTCCAATACGAGCCTTCGGTGCCGGGGATGGCGAACATGGCGAATCCGGCGGCGGCGACAGTCGGCCCGATGACGAGCGGCAACCTCGCCCCGAACCTCGGAACGAGACCGCCCGCCCACCGCGAAAGAAGGAAAGTTATGAGGACGAACGGCAAAAATGCGCTCCCCGCCGCCGTCGCCGAATACCCGTGAACCTGAATGAGGACGAACGGAAAGAAATACAAAGACCCGCCAAGCCCCGCGTAAAGAAGAAGCGTCAGTAAATTCGCCCCCGAAAAGTTGCGTGAGCGAAACAAGGAAAGCGGCATCATCGGCTCCCGGCTCCGCTTTTCGACGAAAAGGAAGCCCGCGAGAAACGCCACTCCGAGGACGAGCGAAGCGATGACGAGGAAGTCCGAGAACCCCCGCGCCGACGACTCGATGAGGCCGAACACGACCCCGCCGAGGCCGAGCGCCGCGAGGGCGGCGCCGGGGATGTCGAGGCTCCGGGCGTCCGGGTCGCGGCTCTCCGGGACGTGCTTTATCGCGATGAAAAGGACGATGGCGGCGAGCGGCACGTTTATGAGAAAAGCGGCCCGCCATGAGACATTCTCGACGAGGAAGCCGCCGAGGACGGGGCCGAGCGCGGCGGTCATCCCGGAAAAGCCCGACCACGTCCCGATCGCTTTCCCGCGTCGCGCCTCGTCGAAGGACGCGCCGATAATCGCGAGCGAACCCGGCACGAGCAAAGCCCCCCCGACCCCCTGAAACGCTCTCGCCACAATAAGCTGCCCCGGACTCCCCGAAATCCCGCACCAAACCGAAGCCGCCGCGAAGACGACGACCCCGAGGCAAAACATCCGCCTCCGCCCGAAATGGTCGCCGAGCGAGCCGCCGATCAAAATAAGCGCGGCGAGGAAAAGCGCGTACGACTCCACGATCCACTGCGCGTCCGTCCCGCTCGCCCCGAGCCTCTCTTGAATCTCGGGAAGCGCGACGTTCACGATCGTCCCGTCAATAAACGCCATCGCCGAACCGATGATCGTCGCCGCGAGAACCCACGTCTCCGAAGCCCTCCCGCAAGGAGCCGACCCACGCCCGCTCTTTATGACCCCCTCGTCGCACGGCGGGCGGCCGATATTAGCCAATGTGTCCTCTGCGAGGACGGTCGTTGGTTTGTGGTTGTTGGTTATTGGCAAAAACTGAAAACCAACAACCAACAACCACAAACCAATAACCGGAGAGGAGCCGAAGGCGGCGAAGCCGGGTACGGAGCGACCTCAAAACGACGAACCCGGCCGCGTCAGAAACTCCGCCTCCTCCGGTGTCGTCTCGCGCCCGAGGATTTCGTTCCGGTGCGGGAAGCGACCGAACCTCTCGACGATCTCCATGTGTCCGATGGCGAATTCGACGTTGTTTTTGCCGCTCTCGCCCATAAGCTCGAAAAGCTCGACGCACCGTTTTTGATCTTCGAGGTTTTCGCTGTGCATGTACGGCATGTATACGAATGATCTTTGAAAGGCTGGAAGCTCCCGGTCGTATGCCCGCTCGACGGCGTGCTTCGCGGCTTCGAGGGCCGCTCCGTCGGTCGCCCAGCTTTTCGGGCCGCCCCGGAACATGTTCCTCGGAAACTGGTCGAGGACGATGATGAGCGCGAGCGCGCTTTCCGCCTCGTCCCTCCATGAGTCGAGTTCGCCCGAGGCGGCCCGACTATGGAGGCCGGAGAAGCGGTTCGCCACCTCGCGGTCGAAGTCGTCGCTCCTCTCGAACCACGCTTTTCGGAACTCGCCGTATTCCTCGTCGCCTTCGCGCCCGAACCAGAAAGCGAGGACTTTTTCGACTTCCGCGACTTTCTCGGGGCGACTCATCACTCCGCCTTTTCGACGACCGTTATTTCCTGTTCGGAGCGGGCGGAGACGCGGCCTTCGAGCTTCGAGTTGTATCCGTTCCACATCCAGATTTCGGGGACTATTTCCGACACAAGCTCCCCGTCGTCGAACATCCTCACCATCGAACTCTCCGACACCACGACCGACACCGCGTCCGTGCTCCTCGAAACCGAAGCCCCCGCCATGTGTCGGCTCCCGAGCCCGAGCGGAACGTTTATGTTCTCGGAGTTCGCGTCAATGTACCTCGCCGCCGAGAGGACGGCTCCTTCGTTCGAGACGACGAACGCGCCGTCGAGTTGCGCGAGCTCCTTTATCGTCTCGCGGAGGTTCGGGTCGTCAATCTGTTTCGCGTCCTCGGGGTGTCCGGCGAGGGGGTCGAGGATCATCGGCTTCGACTGGCGCATCACCGCCTCCGAATCACCGACGACGAACAATGTCCCGATCTTCCGCCCTTCCCTCCCCTCACGCGCTATTTCCACCGCGAGGCCCACGATCTGCTCCAGAACGAGCGTGTTTATCCTTCGCCGCGCCGAGCATACGTCCTTGATTATCCCCATCTCATTTCCCATATAAAAGCCCTTTCCACGCCTCCGAAATTATCCGAAATTGCCCCTCGATTGTATCATTGCGGCCAATTTGCTCGACGACCGCGACGATGGCCGAGGCAGTTTCTGACGCCGAGTCCGGTTGGGAAAATCGGCCATCGCCGGGCGTGCGCCGGAAGACGGGAGCTTTGCGAAGAACGCGGCTGTGATCGCCCATACCCGGTGTGAAACGGCGACCGAAGCGCCTTCCGACGACGTTCGCCATCCGAAGGAACGGCTCCATAGCCCCTTCCCTGAAACCCGAAGTCCGATGCCTGAAACCTCTTCCTCACACCCCGCCGAACTTCGGCAAAACACCCGCCATCCATTCCTTCGCCTCGCCGATCTCCTCGTATGTGAGGGCGTGTCCCGTGTCTCGCCATCGAAGCTCGACCTCCGCGCCCGAGCCTTCGAGCATCCCGGCGAGGGTTTGCGTGTTCTCGGGCGATATCATTTCATCCCGGCGTCCGGCGGCCATGAAAACGGGGATGCCCGAAAGATCCGGCGCCATCTCCGGCTCGAACGGAACCATCGAACGAAAGAGAACGGCGGCTCGAATGAGGCCGGGATGGAGAAGCATGAGGCTCGCCGCGATGTTCGCCCCGTTCGAGTATCCCGCCGCGACGAGCTTCGCTTTGTCGAAGCCGTATTCCTCGGCGGCGTTTTCGATGAACTCGGCGAGTTCGTGGGTGCGGAAAACGAGGTCTTCGTGGTCGAAGACGCCTTCGGCGAGGCGGCGGAAAAAGCGCGGCGCCCCGAACTCGGATACCTTTCCGCGAGGAGAGAGGATCGCCGCATTCGGCGCGAGTTCTTTTCCGAGCGGGACGAGATCCTCCTCGTTCCCGCCCGTCCCGTGGAGGAGGAGCATCGTGATGTCCGAGCCGTCCTCCGCCGGAACGAAGCGATGGACGAAGCCGAGGTTTCCGAGTTTCTCTTCGCTCATACGTTCTCCTTCGTCGGGACATCGAGGTGCGGGAGGGAGCTTTCGATGCGATCCCGCCTCGATTCGAGCCACGGCGGGAGCTTCAAATTCGTCCCGAGTTCGTCGAGTGGCTCGTCGTCGGTGAATCCGGGCGGGTCGGTGGCGATCTCGAAAAGAACCCCGCCCGGCTCGCGGAAATAAATCGAGCGGAAATAATTCCGGTCGAGGACGGGCGTGACATCGAAGCCGAGCGCGGCTATCTCTTCGCGCAAACTTTCTTGCGTCTCGTAATCCGGGACCCGGAACGCGACATGATGCACCGTCCCGACCCCCATCCGCCCGGCGGAGTCCGAAGAACCCTCGACCACATCCACGGAGTTTCCGGAGCCGCCATCCCCCGCCTCATACCGAGCGCGGCCATTCTCCGTCGCGGCCTCGCGGAAACCGAGGCGCTTCGTCATAACCTCGGCGGTTCGCTCGGGGTTCGCCACCGAGAGCGTGACATCGTGGAAACCGCGAACCGCATTCTCCGGCGGAACCGTTCCATCTTCCCACGCCTCGCGCGTGTCCTCGGAGTCCGCCACGAGTTCGAGTCTCATCCCGTCGGGGTCGGCGAAGGGGAGGACGGTGTTCCCGAAACGAGTCTCCGGTTCATCGAAGGAGGCTCCGTTTTCGGCGAGCCGGGCCGTCCAAAAATCGAGGGAGCGTTCGGGGATCGAGAACGAGGCCGCGGTGAGTTGTCCGGTTCCTTGTGTGCCTTTCGGGGCGTTCGCCCACGGGAAGAAGGTCATGATGGAGCCGGGGTTTCCGCCCCCGTCGCCGTAATAAAGGTGGTATGTGCCGGGGTCGTCGAAGTTCACGGTCTTCTTCACCATGCGGAGTCCGAGGACCCCGATGTAAAAATCCAGGTTCCGTTGCGGCCCGCCGGAGATGGCGGTTACGTGGTGGATGCCCGTCGTGTTCATGTTCAAGTTTCTCCTTTTTGGTCGCTTCGCCTTCGGCTCCGCTCCGGTTATTGTTTGGTGGTTGTTGGTTATTGGCAAAAACAAAAACCAATAACCCGTAACCAATAACCGGGAGCGACCGAAGGGAGCGACAAGCGAAGCGACCCCTCACATCGAGGTTGTGCGATCCGGCCTCACGAAAAGCACGACTCGCTCGTCGCCGGGCTGGTGGAAGGGGTATTCGTCTTTGTCCATGTATTTCTTCGCCATCTCGTTTATGAAAGCGTTGCCGGGGTCGTCTTCGATCTTCTCGACCTCTCCGCGTACTTCGAGGTACCGGTACGGGTTCGCCGGGTCGAGAACCGAGAGCGCGATGCGCGGCTCCCGCCCGACGTTCTTGTATTTCTGCCTCGTCTTCGTCTGTGAGAACTTCACGTATTCGCCATCCCATCCGAACCACACCGGGTTGCTTTGCGGCTCGCCCTTCGGCCCGACGGTGGCGATGTGCGCCAATGCCGTGCTTTCGAGGATGTCTTCGAGTTCGTCGGGAATTACGCCGCTCTTCGTCATTCCGTTTCCTTTCCTCTCGCTTTTCCGACCCTTTCCTTCACCGCCGGGACGACTTCCCCGGCGAAGGTCGAAATCTGTTTTTCATGCCCCCCGTGTTCCGCCGTCGGCCAGAATATGAACGTGTCCATCCCATACTCCACGACGAAGCTCGCGAGCCGCTCCACCCACTTCGAGACCGGCCCTTCGAGGAGGCCGTCCCCCTCCGCCCCGATTCTCCCCGACACGTTGTATACACGCCGGATGCTCGCGGGATTTCGTCCGGCTTTTCGCGCTCCCTCGTCTATGCGCTTGTGGAAATCCGGGAGTTTGTCCGGCGTCGCCCACCCGGACGAGGGAACCCATCCATCGGCGAGGCGTCCGGTGAGGTCGAGCATTTTCGGCCCCGCCGCCCCGACCCACACTCCGATGTCGCGCGCGGGCGTCGGGCCGGGGCGCATCCCGGCGAGCGAATAAAACTCCCCGTCGAAGCGGACGGAGTTTTCGCCGCTCCATACGAGCTTTATGACCCGAATCGCCTCTTCGAGGGAGCGGACCGCCTCGCCGGGGCTTCGGCGTTCGCCGCCCATCGCCTCGATGGCATCCCAGAAAGCGCCCGCTCCGAGTCCGAGTTCGACCCTCCCGCCGGAGATGGCGTCGAGGCTCGCCGCCGCTTTCGCGAGAACCGCCGGGGGGCGGAGCGGCAGATTCGCCACGTCCGGGAAAAAGCGGATGTTTTCGGTTTGCCCGACGAGGGTGGAGATGAGCGTCCACGTGTCGAGGTGGCGCCTTTGGTATGGGTGATCTTGTATTCCGGCGAGGTCGAGTCCCTCGCGGTCGGCGAGCCTGGCGAGTTTCGCGGCGTGGTCGGGGGGATCGGCGAGCGGCTCGACGAAGATGCCGAACTCGATGTTTCTACCATAGTCTGATTTCCCGGTCATGGCGACTCCTTTCCCGGATCATTCATAAAGCATTCGCCCGGATGTGTTTCGCTCCCTCGGGTTGCGATTCAACGGTTCGCGTCTTTCGGGGCGGTGTCTTTCAGCCACGAGCAGGCGATGAGCGAGACGACGAGCGAGGCGGCCATCATGAGGAATGCGTCCGAGAAGGGGGCGGCTTCGAGGAGATAAAGCGGGTTGATCGCCTGTGAATCCCCTTCGCGCCTCGCCGCCAAAAACGCGCCGATGACGGCGGGGCCGGTCCCTCCGCCGAGGAAGAAGAGTCCCTGGAAGATGCCGAGTCCGACCCCGACGTCTTCTCCGGAGGCGAGCGCGTTCGCGGCGGCGTTGACGGTCGGTGGGTTGGCGAAGGCGAATCCGACGCCGATGCCGAGCATCCCCGCCGAGACGAGGTACGGTGAGCCGCCCGCCCCGAAGGTCGAGAGGAATACGACGGAGGCGAGCATCGCGGCTAGTCCGGCGAGGATCGGCTTTTTCACCCCGATGCGATCCGAGAGCCGCCCGGTCATGGGGGAGAGGATGGCGAGCGCGATGGCTCCCGGCGTCAAAACGAGTCCCGCGACCCCCGGCGAAAGCCCGTTCACGTCCGAGATGAGGAGCGGAACCATGACGAGCGAGGCGACGTTGGCGAGCATGAGGAAGAACCCGACGAGAACCGCCGCCACATACGCCCGGTTCGCGAATAGCTCCGGCGAGACGAAGGGGCGCTCGACGCTGTTTATCCGCCAGAAAAACCCGACTCCGGACGCCGCCGAGCCTATGAAGCTCCCCCACGAGGAGGCGTGTCCGAAACCCTCGACTTGTCCTTGTGTGATGCCGAAAAGGAAGAGTCCGGCGGCGAGTCCGAGGAGGACGCCGCCGGTGAGGTCGAAGTTTTTGTCGCCCTCGTGGCCGCCGTTCGGGAGGACGCGCATCGCGCCCGGAATAAGGACGAGGGCGAGGGCGAGAGAGCCGATGAACAGATAGTGCCATCCGATGAACTCCTCGACGACGCCGCCGACTATCGGGCCGACAGCCGCCCCGGCGCCGACGCTCGACACGATGAGGCCGAGCGCGCCTCCGCGCTCTCCGGGCGGAAGGACTTTCGTTATGGCGACGATTCCGAGGGCGGGGACAGCCGCGCCGCCGACGGCTTGAATCACACGTCCGAGGACGAGTATTTGGAGGCTCGGGGCGAGGGCGCACACGAGGCTCCCGAGCGCGAAGACGAGCAACCCGATCACATACACGTTCCGAATACTGTAAAAATCCGAGATCCGACCATAAAGCGGTATCGAGATCGCATACGCGAGCAAAAACCCGGTGATGACCCACCCGACTCGCGCCTCCCCGACCCCGTACTCCTCCCCGATGACCGGGACGACGACGTTGACCATCGAACTGTTCAAAACCGAGACGAACACCGCGAGGATGAGAACGACGAGGAGCGCGCGAGTCGAGGACGGCGTGTTCTCCACGCCCGACGTCCCGCTCATACGCAACCCGAAAGATGGCCTCGCATCTCCGCTTGGGCGGGAGTCGAGACGCCGCATCGCTTCGCGCCCCGCTTCGCTCGCTTCGGAAGTGGGGAGTCGGGAAGGGCGAATATCGCTTCCCGAAGCGGGCGACCGAGCCATTCGCTCGGGTTCCGTGTCATTCCTCCGCCCCGTTGTTTTCGAGGTTCCGCCGGACGTGGCCGAGGAGCCGGACAAGCTCTCGCCGCTCTTCGTCGTCGAGTCCGGCGAGGAGTTTCTCTTCGTTCTCCGCGCGGAGTTTTTTGAGCGGACTTTCGAGGCTTCGACCCTTCTCGGTGAGGAGGATGCGCCCGCACCGGGCGTCGTCGGGGTCGGGCTGGCGGACGATGAGGCCGGAGGTTTCCATGCGCGAGAGCATCTTCGTCGCCGTCGCCGCGACTATCCCGAGCCGGAGCGCGAGTTCCCCGCTCCGAAGGCCGTCCTCCCGGAACAACTCGGCGAGAACCCTCTCTTGCCCGACATGAAGCCCGAGGCCGGACAAAATCTCCCCGACGCTCGCCCGGTATGCCCGATCCGCCTTCGCCAAAGCGCACCCGACCGTCTCAGTATTCGGAGCCGCCGGATCAAACACACCCGCTTTTGGCAAGAAATCTTCCTTCCACGAACTTATTTAGCCAGCCAAAGATTGTAGCTTTCGGCGAATGATCTTCAAGGTGGATCGCCTCCCTCGGTCGCTCCGGGGAGTGGGGAAAGCGAGAAGGCGGAGCTTTCTCCGGCGAGGTTTCGTCAAGCCGGAGGGCGAAGGTGTCCGGGAGGAGGGAGTCGAGAAATGCTCGATATCGAAGCTCGTGCCATCGAAGCCGCTTTTCGAGTTCCGCGAGAGTTTGTCGGGCGGGAAGGCGGGGGATCGCGGCAAAGAAAGTCGAGACATCCCGACTCCCGAAACGAGCGGAGCGAGTGCCTCCCGACTCCCCACTCCCGCCTTTCACGCGAGAAGTATGAGGAGGGCGGAGACGGTTATGACGGAGACGATGGTTGAAACGAGGATCGCGCCGGACGTCCGGTCCACGTATTCATCGTATTGGCGGGCGAGGATGAAGACGTTGGCGGCGACGGGGAGCGAGGCTCCGAGGATGGCGACCTTCGTCCACAACGGATTCACGCCGAAGAGGGACATCGTCGCCCACATCGCCGCGGGGTGGGCGGCGAGTTTGAAGAAGGTGAGGTATGAGACTTCGGCGAGGCCGCCGGAGATTTCGCGCCCGGCGAGCGTCGCGCCGAGGGTGAAAAGGGCGCACGGCCCGGCGGCGTCGCCGAGGAGCTCGGCGAAGTTTCCGACGGGTGGGAAAAGCTCGAGGCCGGAGAACGAGACGGCGGCTCCGGCGGCGATGGAGATTATGAGCGGGTTTTTGACGAGGGCGGAGGCGACGGTGGAGATGAGTTCGGAGAGTCTACTTTCCGGGCCTTTGTCGGCTTCGAGGATGACGATGGCGAGGGGCATCATGACGACGACTTCGAGGGTGAGGCCGAGCGCCATGGCGATGGCGGCCTCGCTCCCGAACGCGGCGGCGATGAGCGGAAGCCCCATATACCCGGTGTTCCCGAGTGAAGCCGAAGCCCCGCGAAGCACGGCGGCTCCCCTTCCGGCCCCGAAAAACCACACCCCGAGAAAAGCCGCGACGGCGGCGGTTCCCAGTCCGGCGATGAGGTACGCCGCCGCGAAAGATGCATTCAAAGCGTCATCCACGGGCGTCGTCGCGAGGAGGGAGAAGATGAAGGCCGGGAGGGCGAAATAAAAGACGAATGTGTTCAGCCCGGCGGCGCTCGCCTCGGAGAGGAGGCCGAGGCGGCCCGCGCCGTATCCGCAGAATACGAGGGCGAAGAAAGGCAGCGCGGTATCGAGGATGACTTGCACGACGAAACGAGGATTTTATACGGTATCCGGGTTTTTGGTGAAGATATCGGCGGCGCGTCCGCTGAAGGCTCGTCCGCCGAAGGCGCGTTCCCGGACATCATCCGTCGGCCGTGCGGAATTATTCACCCGGCCTCCGACCGGGGGCCGGGTCGTGGAGAACGCATGCGAGATCGCCGTATTCCGCATGAAGCGGCCTCGAATATGCGGCGGGCGTTCTCGCCGCGAAGCGTCGGTGTCCTTCGTTTTCGCCGACAAGCCAACCGCGGAGCGTGCTGACAGCTAAAAATACACGCGGTTCCGACCGGCGGCCTTCGCGTTGTAGAGGGCTTCGTCGGCGCGTTTGACGAGTGATTCCGGGGTGTCGCGGGGGGTGTGTTCGGCGATGCCGAAGCTGGCTGTGATGTCGGGCTGGTCGAGGTCAATGTCCGCGATGGCCCGTCGGAGGCGCTCGGCGAGGTCCGAGGCTTTCTCGAGAGTGGTTTCGGGGGCGAGGAGGATGAACTCCTCTCCGCCCCAGCGTCCGAAGTGGTCGGCCTTTCGGAGGAGGGAGGAGATGGTTTTGGCGACCTCGCGGAGGACTTCGTCGCCGCGGCCGTGGCCGTGGGAGTCGTTTATTTTTTTGAAGTGGTCGAGGTCGAGGAGGACCACCGAGAGTGGGTGGTCGTATCGGACCGCGCTCTCGGCCTCGCGCTGGAGATCCATATAAAGTTTGCGCCTGTTCGAGACGCCCGTGAGCTGGTCGGTGAGGGCGAGGTGGCTCATCGCCTCGGTGACGGCGCGCTCCCGTGAAAGCTGCGATTTTGCGAAAGCCGTCGCATACAAAAGCACGACCACGGCCCCCATGAAGGCGTATGTCTGCGCCATCCACGATATTTCGGAGCCTTCGAGGTTGCCGAACCCGCTCGACGCCGCCCCCGTGAGGACGAGGACGAGGCTCGCGCCGTAAAGGAGTAGCGACGCCCGGAGCCCGTCGGAGGTGTCGAAGATGAGGTACGCGATGACATAAAGGACGATCAAAGTCGGGAAAGTCGTCACCTCGGCGGCGGCTCGAAGCTCGGTGATGCTGCTCGTGGTGGAGAGGCCATGTATGAGGTGGAGGAAGGCAAACACCGAGACCGCGGCGAAAGTTACGCGCTCGATGAGGCGCACCGGGGCGATGTCGAGCCACAGCGCGGCGGCTACCACGGCGCAGAAAAGAGCCATTGGCGGGAGGACGAAATGTATGAAGGGGTCCGTGTCGCGGAGCGCGAGCCAGAGGAGGGGGAGCGAGGGCGCGCTGATCGCGAGCGACGCGAGATAAACTTTCCGCTTCACCGCCTCGAGGGGATCCCCGCCCGCCCCGCCGGAGACGGACCCCACGCCCCTCTCCGGTAATTTGCCCTCCATCTCGATGAACTCCTCCCACGGCTGCCGGCTTCGCGGCGCGTCACGAAGCACTTCGAGCCTTCCTCGCCGAAATGCTTTTCGACATGCTCCCGCCTTTCTTCACAAGCGGCGAAAGCAACGAGCCGTGAACCTTCGACAAGTACATCTCTGCCTCTCCGAAGCGCGGATTTCATAAGGTTCCCCTTTAGTGGAAGACCCCGCCCCGCACCTCGATGTAGCCAGATTAGTCTATGTGGAGTACGCGCCGCATCACTCAAATGAGTGATTTTTCAACAATTTATCCGCGAGGGATCACGAAACTACCCGAACCCCCGACCCGGAAACGACCTCCCCGACAACCGCCGCCGAAACGCCGCGAACGTCGAGAGCCCGCAAAAGCGAAGCCTTCGAATCCTCCGGCACGGAAATGAGAAGACCTCCGCTCGTCTGTGGATCGAAGAGCGGAAGCGCCTCTTCGTCCGAGACGCCGTCGCTCGCGACATAGCCTCCGAGATACTCCCGGTTGTTTTTCAAGCCGCCCGGATAACATCCGTCGGCGGCGAGCTTCGCGACCCGCTCGTGGACGGGAACCTCCGAAAGCCGGACGACCGCCCCGATTCCCTCGTTCGCCCGGAGCATCTCCGCGAGATGCCCGAGGAAACCGTATCCCGTGACGTCCGTCGCGGCCGAGGCGTCGTTCTCTTTCATCGCCTCGGCGGCCGATTTGTTGAGTGTCGCCGCCGCGTTTATGGCGGCTTCGATGTCATCCTCGGTCACGAGTTCGCGCTTCACCGCCGTCGTCAAAATTCCGAACCCGAGCGGCTTCGTGAGGACGAGCGCGTCCCCGGCTTCCGCGCCTTCGTTCCGAACCACCTTGTCCGTCTCGACGAAGCCGGTGACGGAGAGTCCGTATTTCGGCTCGGCGTCCTCGACGGAGTGGCCGCCGCAAAGTTTCGCGCCGGACTCGGCTATTTTCGAGAGGCCGCCCGCGAGGATGTCGCGGAGTATCGCCATCTCGAGGTTCGCCGGGAAGCCGACGAGGTTCATCGCCGTGAGCGGCTCCCCGCCCATCGCGTATATGTCCGACAGCGCGTTCGCGGCGGCTATTTGCCCGAATTTGTACGGGTCGTCCACTATCGGGGGGAAGAAATCCACGGATTGCAAAAGCAGCCCGCCCCCGAACGGGATGAAGCCCGCGTCGTCGCGGGTGTCCATGCTCGAGACCGAGCCGTTCGCGTCCGGCGCGGCGCCGAGTTTCAGATCATCGAGTACTTGCTCCAGGACCCCCGGAGCGAACTTCGACGCTCAGCCAGCCTTCGAGGAATATTGTGTCAGCCGTATCTTCTCTCTTTTGTCCATGCCCCGGATTATATCCGAGATGCCGTTTTCAACGAATCGCGTCGTCGAGGAGCCTTTCGAGCGCGGCGTATTCCCTCTCCGGGGAGAAGAGTTCGCGTCGGGCGGCGCACTTCTCTTCGAGGAGGGCGTAAAAAGCCGGGTCGCTCTCGGCTCTTTGCAAAAGGCGGGCGAGGTGTCTTTCGTCGCCCGCCGGGAAATACGCCGGATAATCCTCGCCGAGCATCCCGACGTTGCCGGGGATGTGCGACGCGATGACGGGAACCCCGCCCGCGAGGGCTTCGGAGACGGCGTTCGCGCCGCCCTCCATAAACGAGCTTTGCACGAGGAGGCGCGTCCGGGCGAGGATCTCCCGCACCCGCTCATGCGACACCTCGCCGAGCCACCGGTACCGGGGATTGTCGGCCATGTGCGACCTTGCCTTCG
>JACDAJ010000031.1 GCA_013695475.1 Rubrobacter sp.
GGACGAGGGATGCCGCCTCATCGCGGTCGAGATGCCCCCACCACATGCCGGATGGAAAATCCATGAGCGTCGGGGCGAAGCGATGGCCGCCGAGGTGGCTCGCCCGCCACACACGGAGGTTCTCGTCGGCGCACTCCCTCCGAAGCTCTTTGTATACCGGGTCTCCGAACGTCCCGCAGCAAACATCGCGGTTGTTGTGCGTACATACGAAAACATCCCGGACATCCGGGGAGCCTTTCCGATATTCCTCGGGAACCGAACCCCCGGAGAGGAGAGCCTCGACGACGGGAGCGAGGTCGTCGAGTGGAACGAGAAGGTCGTCCTTCTCGAAGGAGGAGAAAAATCCGTTTTCCGGTCGGCGGAAGAAGAAGACGCGGGCGATTCCTTTTTCGGAGTATTCGCGGTCGGGCATGAAGGCGCCGAATTTCTGGATGAGGCCGCCGTCCATCGCTTTGCCTGTGACCTCCGAAAGCCTTTCCGGGAAGCGGCGCGAGTCGGGGGCGTTTCGTTGGTACGGGGGCGAAACCTCGACCATGAGGCACCGCTCGAAAGGTGTGGCGGAGCCTGCGGGGTCGTCGCCGGACTCCCGCGACACGACCGAGCAAAGCCTGACTTCGTCCACCTCGTTGTTCGCCTCCATGAACACCCTCCTCGTATACGGCGGTTTGCGAAGAGTGGCCTTTCGCAAACTGCTTTATGCGATGTCGGCGGCAAGTTTACCCGGATTATCCGCGAAGGTTTCATCCGGTCGAGAGCCGCGAATGGGATTTTCGATTGGCAACCGTCGGTTCGCAAGCTCCTCCCGAGCAGCCGGGATCCACGAGATTTCCGCGACCGATCAAACTACGGACTTTCCCCCCACCACTCCGGCGGAAGCGTCGCGAAGACCTCGAACCCCTCCCCCCGAGGCTCGAAGACGACCGCTCCGCCCTCCGGCACAGACTCCCCGCTCACGAGGCGCAGATTCAGCTTGTGAGTCATCACCCACGTGTTCGCGCCTTCGGCGGGCGGCGTGGAGAAGACTTCGCGGAGATACGCGATGCGCTCATCCGCCTCGGGGTCGCCGGGAGAAAGGTATCTCGGGGTGGCGAGTTCCGGGACGGCCTCGGCCTCTCCGAGAGCGAGTTCGGCGGTCTCGCTCGTCCGGCAATACGGACTCGCGAGAACCTCGCCGACGGGGATCTCCAAACGCTCGATGTCCTCTCCGAGGCTCCGGGCGTCGCCCCTTCCGGCGTCCGTGAGGTTTCTTTGGAGCGAGCAATCGGAGAGATCTTCGAGGTGGCCGTCCGCATCCGCCGACACGGGAGAAGCATCCGTCTCGGGGTGGCGGATGAAGATGACGAACCCTCCGTCGCGCATCGCGTCGAGTTCCGGGGTTCCGGTGGAGGCTTCGGTGGATTCGGTGGGTGGTTCGGGGGCTTCGGTGGTTCCTTCCGCAGACTCCGAAACCGTGGCCCCCGAGAGAGTCTCGGTGGATTCTGGCGCCGTGGTTCGCGTCCCCGTCGTTTCCGGAGCGTTGTCCAGGGAGCCGCATGCGGCGAGCGGAGAGAACGCGAAGAGCATGAAAAGCACTATGGAGAAGAACCTCGCCACGCCCCCATGCTATCGCATAATTTCCGCCTCGTGGCATCCTTTATGCCGGGGGCGGGGATCCGGACCCTCGATGGTCTTCTTCATGTTCCTTTCCTTTGTCTCCGTTTCGAGAATGAGGCGTCGCGAAGATTCCGCCAGCGGATATTCACCGCAGCGTTTGAGGACGGAGAGTGCGTCGCTGCGGGAGGCGCGGGCCGAGGGAAGGCCATCCCGCTCATCCCGACATGGCCTCATATGCGATCCGTTCCCGCTCTTCCTGCGAAAGCAATGGACACGTTCCGCAATATCCATGCTCGGGATCTTTGTAGCCGTGGCAGCAACATCCCCGCACGATGAAGATTTCCTCCCGCCCACCATGCTCCACGACGAAGAACCTCGTCGCCCCGTCGAGCGGCGAGCCAGCCGCTTTCACGAGCCTCTCCGCCTCGTATCCGCACCACACTTTATCCGCGACGGACTCGCCGAACTGGAGCATTCTTTGTCCGATGAGATCCGAGGCCCGGTTCCACATCGTCCGCTTCGAGACTCGCATAGCCGCCCGGACATTGTCCACGACGGGAGAGATCGTCCCTTCGATCCCGTCTCTCAAATGGCTCCGCAACCCATCCCCGTCCTCGAATACCGCAGTCGCAGATTCCACCTCCGAATCGCCCGCCAAAGCGGCGAAGCGTCCGCTCACGAAGGCGGCTTCCGGCGAGGCCGCCATCCGCGATGCGGAGCATCACATTGTCCGGCGAAAGGTCGGGGACGCGGCGTTCGGTCGCGTATACGAAAAGCGCCGCTCCGACGACTTGCCACGCGAGGCCGCCGACGACGCCGATGGCGGCGCTCCGGTTGTCGAGATCCCATTTCTCTTTCATGATCCGAAGCTGCTCGCGGACGACCTCCCCGTCTTCCGCGAGCCTCGACATCGAGACCCATCCATCGCCGTCCGGCGTTCCGAGGCGGGCGAAAAGATAAAGCTCGTCCCTCATCTCCGCCATTCGCTCGAAGGACGGGGCGAGCGGGAACGTCGAAAAGCCGTCGCGGGGGCCGGTCATATGGCTCCACTCTCCCGCTCGTCGGGGGTGAGGCCGTTCGGCGAATAATGGAGGCCGTGCGGGATGCACAACGGGATGCCGCTCCTCGGGTCGGCGACGATGTCCGCCTCGACGTGGAAAACTTCGCGGAAGAGGTCTTCGGTCATCACCTCGGCGGGGGTTCCGGCCCGGTACACCTTCCCTTCGGAGAGGGCGATGATATGGTGCGAATAGCGCGAGGCATTGTTCAAATCGTGGAGAACCATGAGGACGGTCCGACCCTCTTCCTCGTTGAGGCGTTCGAGGAGTTGCAAAACTTCGAGTTGATGGGCCATGTCCAAAAACGTCGTCGGCTCATCCAAAAGAAGCGTCTCGGTTTCTTGGGCGAGCGCCATTGAGATCCACGCTCTTTGCCTTTGCCCGCCCGACAACGTATCCAATGGCCTGTCCGCCATATCCAAAACCCCGGTCGTCTCCATCGCTTTTTCGACGGAGCTTTCGTCGTCCTTCGACCATTGCTGGAGCCAGCTTTGATGCGGATACCGACCTTGAGCGGCGAGTTCTCGAACCGTGAGACCTTCGGGCGCCTCCGGACTTTGCGGAAGTATGCCGAGGCGTTTCGCCACCTCGCGGGTCGGGAGTTTGGAGATGGCGTTTCCGTCGAGGTATACGGCTCCGCCACGGGGCTTCATAAGCCGCGCCATCGAGCGGAGGAGTGTGGATTTGCCGCATCCGTTCGGGCCGACGACGGAGGTTATTTTGCCGGATGGGATCTCGGTTATGAGTTCCTTTATTATGTCCTCGCCGTCGTATCCGAGGGTGAGGTCTTTCGTCTCGATCTTGCTCACGACACCCGCTCCGGCTCGAGGGAGGGTTCCCCCCTCGAAATGTCCTCGATAGTCGGGGAATACGGATCGAGGCGTTTCGGATACATCGGGGCGCCCTCTCCGAATCGGGTTGTCGGGTCTTTGCGGAGCATCGTCTTCTTCATGCGGCATCCTTTCGGGATCGGGTGTTTTCGTGGTCGTTCGACCGGGCTATACTTCGTCCGTGGAAAACTTTTCGACATCCGGCCTCATGAGCGTCGAGGAGTACCTCGAACTCGAGAGGGACTCGGAGGTTCGCCACGAATACGTGAACGGCGTACTTTATGCGATGACCGGAGCGGGCCGGAGGCACAACTCCATCGCCAACAATATTTCCAGCCTTCTTTGGATAGCCGCCCGCGGAGGCCCATGCCGCGTCTACCAGAGCGATATGAAAGTCCTCACCCCCGACGGCCCTTTCTATTACCCGGATGTCATGGTCGCGTGCGGAGACGAGCCGGAGGACGAATACTTCGAGGACGCGCCGTGCCTCCTCGTCGAAGTCGTCTCCCCGAAGACGGAATCGAAGGATCGCCTCGAAAAACTCGCGGCGTACCGGAAGATCCCGACTTTGGGCGCATACCTCATCGTGGATCAAAAACAAAGGCGTATCGAACGACACTTCCGCGACGAGAACGGAAAATGGAACCGCACCGAACTCACCGACGGCGAGGGGCGCCTCCCCGCCCCATGCCCGCCGGGAGCGGAACTCTCGCTCGCGGACATTTACGAGGGCTTGTAAAAAGAAGCCGTTTCCGGCAATGCAACTCCGGGCTATACTTCTTTCATGGCCGAAACCCGGAAAACTCACCGCCTCATGAGCGTCGAGGAGTATCTCGAACTCGAAAAGGAGGCGACCGAGCGCCACGAGTTCGTCGGTGGCGTGGTTCACGCGATGACACGGCCCACTTTGCGGCATAACCGCATCGCGGGAAACATATACCGGAGACTCGCGGATAAAGCGGTGGGCGGCCCATGCCGAGTGTATATCGAGAACGCGAAAGTCCGGATCGAGGACGATATCTTTTATTACCCGGACATCATGGCCGTGTGCGGCCCCGAGTCCGACGACGCGTACTTCGAGACCGACCCGTGCCTTCTCGTCGAGGTCGTCTCCCCGAGCACCGAACACATTGACCGCCGCGAGAAGTTCGCTTTTTATCAAAGCATCCCCACTTTGAAGGCGTACCTCATCGTCGAGCAAAACCGTCCCGTCGTCGAACGCTTCTTCCGCGACGAGGAAGGGGAGTGGGGACGCGCCGCCCACTTCGAGACAGGCTCTTTCCCCGTCCCATGTCCCGAAATGCGACTCTCCCTCGCGGAGATTTACGAGGGCTTGTAAAGCGGGGGATCTCTTCTCGACCACCTCCATAATGCTCACTTCACCTGGCTGCTCCGGTAAAGGAGATACAAAAAGTATGGCGCGCCGATGATCGAGGTGATGATCCCGCACGGTATCTCAATCGGAGCGAAAATAGTCCGCCCGATGAGATCCGCGAGAACCACTATAGCCCCCCCCACAACCGCCGACACCGGAAGCAAGCCTCCGTGGTTCGGCCCGACGAGTTGCCGCGCGATATGCGGCGCGATGAACGCCACGAAGCCGACGGTTCCGGCGGTCGCCACAGCCGAGGCCGCGAGGGCGACGCTGCAAAATATGAGGAGGCCCCTTTGCCTCTCGACGCGGCTTCCGAGTCCGACGGCGACCTCGTCGCCGAGGCCGAGCGTGTTCAAATGGCGCGAGTAGAAAATTACTATCGGGACGAATATTATGAGCCACGGGAGGAAGGATGCGACCTCGTCCCACGAGCGTCCGTACACGCTTCCGGTCAGCCACACGAGGGCTTGCGACACCTCATAAATATCCCCGAACGTGATCATGAACGTCGTGCATGCCCCGGCTATCGCGCCGAGTCCGATGCCGATCAATATGAGCCGGATAGGCGACGAATTCCCCCGCCACGCGATGAGATACAAAAGAGCCGCCACCACGCACGCCCCCACGAACGCCGCCGGAGGAATATACGCCGCCGACACCGAAGGAAACACGACGATGAGACTCACGGCGGCGAGTCCGGCTCCGGCGTTTATCCCGATGATGTCCGGGGCGGCGAGCGGATTCCGCGTGAGTCCCTGCAAAATCGCCCCCGAAAGCGCGAGCGCGAGTCCGACGAGGAAGGCGACGAGGGCGCGGGGAAGCCGGAGCGTATTCACGATGAAGTCGTAGTTTCCGTCCGCGAGTTCGATGCCGAGAATGGTCCGGACGACATCGGGGGGTGAAATCGGGTATTCGCCGACCCCGACGTTTATGATGATCCCCGCGAGCGCGAGCGCCGAAAGCACGATGAATACGAACACGGAGCGCATGTCTATTTTGAAGGAGAACTTCCCGCCCCGGAGGTTCTTCTTCCCCCTCCACCGTTTGGCGATCACCTTTTTATCCTCCACCGGGCGAGATAAATAAAGAACGGCGCCCCGACGAGCGCGGTCATTATGCCGACCGGGATTTCCTGCGGACGGAGGACGAGCCTCGCGGCGATGTCCGCCGAAACGAGGAGAATCGCGCCGACGATTATGGAATACGGGAGGATCCACCGATAATCCACGCCGACGAAGAAGCGGACGACGTGCGGAATGACAAGCCCCACGAAGCCGATCGGCCCGGCGATGGCGACCGCGCTCCCCGCGAGAAGCACGACCGCGACCGCGGCGATCGCCTTCACCCACCCCGTCCTCTGCCCGAGTCCCGCCGCCACGTCGTCACCGAGCGAAAGCGTCGTAACCTGCCGCGAAATCCCGAGCGAAAGCACGAGGCCGACGAGGATGTACGGCAAAACCTGGAGAAGCAAAGTGAGGTCGCGGCCCGCCACCGAACCCGCGAGCCAGAAACGTATCTCCTCCAAAGTTTGCTGATTCAAAATGAGCATGGCCGTTGTCAAAGACGACAATAACGCGGTGAAGGCGGCTCCGGCGATGGTCAGTTTCATCGGGGTCATGCCGCCGCGGCCCATCGAGCCGAGTCCGTATACGAGAAGCGCCGTGATCCCACCCCCGAGGAACGCGAACAGTGCGTATGTACTCAGCGACGAGACACCGAACAAAAACACCGCCCCGACGACCGCGAGGGCGGCCCCCGCCTCGATACCCAAAATTCCGGGGTCGGCGAGCGGGTTCCGCGTCAAACCTTGCATGATGGCTCCGGCGACCGCGAGCGAAGCTCCCACCAAAGCCGCGATGATCGCCCGCGGCACCCGAAGCGTTCGGATGATGAGATCTTCTTCGCTATTCGCGTCGTAGTCGGTGAAGGTCTCGATGACTTCCCTTGTCCCGATCTCCGCCGCCCCGAAGCGGACGCTCGCAAGCATGCAGAAAAACAGAACCCCCACCGCGACCGCGAGTCCGAAGAGCATCATGAACCGCGAATTGAAAAAGCGCGTCATCGCCCCGCCCGTCCATTGGCGGGCGGAACCACGAATTGACCACGATCACATAGCGCTTGACGGCCTCGGACACAAAGTCTATGTTTCCTCATAAAGTCGGGAATGGTTCTCAAAAGCGGCATAAAAGCCACGATACACGAGCGGGGGAAGCATGGCAACGAAAGGGATGGTCGAGATCAAGAAGTTTTTGTCAACGTGCGCGGTATTGGCGACTATCCTCGCTATCTCCATCGGATGCGGAGGTGGAGCGGGCGGGGGAGGCTCGGAGGGGAACGGCGGCGGCGAGGAATCCGCGACCCGCACCGTCGAGCACGCGATGGGTGAATCGGAGGTGCCGGAGGAGCCGGAGCGGGTCGTCGTGCTCGACACGGGGGAGCTTGACAGCGCGGTGTCGCTCGGAGTGACGCCCGTCGGTGCGGTCGAGGCGGTTCCGGGGGAGGGCTTCCCGTCGTATCTCGAAGGGGTGGAGGGCGTCGAGATCGTCGGCACCATCGAGGAGCCGAATTTGGAGACGATCTCGACGCTCGAACCCGACCTCATCCTCTCGAGCAACCTCCGCCACGAGGGGATATACGACCAGTTGTCGCAGATCGCCCGACCGTCTTCACCGAGGAAACGGGCGTCACGTGGCGCGAGAACTTCGATGTCCACGCCGAAGCTCTCGGCATGGAGGATGAGGGTGAAGAAGTGGTCGCGGATTACGAGAGTCGCATGGAGGAGTTCCAATCCGCGGTCGGAGAGAATCCGCCGGCCGTCTCCGTCGTGCGGTTCATCGCGGGCGACACGCGCATTTACCAGAAAGAGTCTTTCATCGGGACGGTTCTCGAGGACGCGGGGCTTCCGCGCCCGGAGCCGCAGGATGTGGACGACTTCGCGCTCATGAACGTGAGCGAGGAGGCGATCCCCGACATGGACGGCGACGTCATATTCACGACGGTATACGGTGAGGAGTCCGAGACCGCCCTCGGCGACGTCACGACCGACCCGCTCTGGCAAAACCTCGGCGCGGTGGAGGACGGCGACGTCCACGAAGTCTCCGACGACGTGTGGATGCTCGGCATCGGATACTCCGCCGCCGACGGCGTGATCGACGATTTGAACGAGTACATAGTGGATGGCGGCGAGGAGACGACCGGGTAGTCCGTCTATCCGAGAGAGGAGATGAGAATGGACACGACCATTTCCACGCGGGGCGGCGAGGTTCGCCGCTCGCTGGCGCCCGCCTCGGTGGGGGAGGTTCGCGGAACGTCCATACCCGGGCTATCCACGAAACGTCCGCCGGGATGCGGTTCTTCCCTCGAATGGCGGAAGCCCGATGGGCCGCGAATCGAAAGTCGCGTTTCACGCTTCCCCGACCCCCGGCCTTCGAGGGATTCCGTGAATTATCCGGGCATGCAAAGTCGGGGAAGATATGTGGCCGGAACCCGCGCCGCCGAAGCATTGGCCGAATTCGGAGAAAGTCCGTCGGGCGGGAAGGCGAGAGCGTCCGAGAAAAGAAAGGCGAGAACACCCCGACTCCCCACTCCCGACCCCCGGCTCCCGGCATTCGCGGTTCGTCCGGCAACGAGGCGCGAGTTCCTCGTCGGAGCCGGGAGTCTTCTTCTCCTCGGCGCGGCGGGGTGCGGCGAGTCCGAGGGAGGGGAGGAAAGCACGTCGGAGGGGCGGATCGTCCGGCACGAGTATGGGGAGACGGAGGTTCCCGAGAGTCCCGCGAGGATCATGGTTCTCGACCCCGCCCTCCTCGACATCACGCTCGCACTCGGTGTCGTCCCGGCGGGCGCGTCTCCCATCTTTCCCTCCGAGGATGCGCCCGGTCCGTTTCCGCCGTATCTCGAAGGCGTCGAAGGCATTGGCGACGAAATAGAGGAAGTCGGTCCGGCGGGGGCGCCGAATTTGGAAAGCCTCGCGTCTTTCAGCCCGGATCTCATCGTCGGAAGCAGCTTTTATTTCGACGAGAACGTGTACGGGCAATTGTCCGAGATCGCCCCGACCGTCGCCCTCGCCACATACTCGAACCCGATGTGGAAAGAGGAGATCGTCCCACTCGTCGGCGAGATATACGGCGTTCCCGAAGCCGCGGAGGAAGCCGTCGCCGAGTATGAAGGACGCATCGAGAGCCTCCGCTCCGAGCTTGGAAATCCCGGGGACATCGTGGTGTCGAGCGTGAACGTCTTCGCGGAGAGCATTTCGCTCTCCGGGACGGTCTCGCCGAGCAGCCTCGTGCTCGGGGACATTGGCTTCGCGCGGCCCGAGCCGCAGGATTTCGAGCTTACGGAGGACGACCTTTCGTCGCTCCCGATCAGCGAGGAGCGCATCCCCGACATGGATGGCGACGAGCTTTTCGTATACGTGACGGACGCGGCGGCCTTCGAGAATTTGCGCGACAATGAACTGTGGCAAACCCTCGGGGCCGTCGAGAGCGGAAACGTCCATCCCGTGACCTCGACGGCGTGGTTCTTCCCCGGACTATACGCGGCGGACTCCGTCCTCGACGACATCGAGGATGCTCTTCTCTGATGGACGGACGGTGGGTTCTCAAAAGCGAGGCGCGGAACTTCTTCCTGTGCGCCGCCGGGAAAGACCCGAGGGCGGCTTTGTGCGTGTTCGGGTCAAGGGAGAAGGCCGAGGACCACATCGGGAACCTCACCGAGTCGAAGATGTACCTCGACACATTGGAACGGTACGGCACCGAGATGCCGGACTGGATGGCCGAGGACACGCTCATGCCGGAGCCTCGGGAAGCCTCCCCGGACGACATCCGGAGCATACTCGCCGCGACGGGCATCGAGTATGTGGCGATGGCTTCGGAGGAGGAGCCGGACACGCTCGAAGTCATCCATGCCGGGGAGTTCCTCGAAGGGGAAGATGAGTGAGAATGGTTTCGACAACGGGAACCCGGCGCCCTTCGCTCATGGCGGAGCGGGGTTCCATCCCACCAAAGGCGTTCGATCCCATACCCGTCCAAAACGTCGTCGCGGCTGAGGAGGGAGATGTTCTCGGAGAGGCATTGCGCGACGATGAGACGGTCGAAAGGGCCGCGGTGGTGGAATGGGAGCCTCGAAACCACGTCGAGGCTCGTGGCGGCGACCCTCATTATCCCGATGCCATGCTCGATGGTTTTTTGAATCGCGAGTTCCATGAAAGGGAGTTCGAGCTTGAGTTTGCCCGTGCTTAATTTGATCGCCATTTCCCACAAGCTCGCCACGCTGAGGAAGAGTTCGTTTCCGCCGTCCTCGACGACCTCCCGCGCCCGGCGGCTCAGCCGGGGGCTTTCATTGACGGCCCACAAAAAAGCGTGGGTGTCGAGGAGGCGACTCACGAGCCTGCCAGGCTACGGTAAATATTCTTCGAAGCCTTCGGGTATCTCATCGAAGTCGCCCGCCATCCAGATTTGCCCCTTCGCGCTCCCGATGAGGCCGCGCTTTTTCTTCGGCTCCGAAGGCACGAGCTTGAACGCGCTCCCATCCTCGCGGGCGAGGAGGGCGTCGAGGCGTTCCTTCGCTTCTTCGGTCGCCACACGCATCATAAGCCTATTTTATCCGCCTTCGAAGTCTTCGAGCGGCTCGTCGAAATCGTCCGACATCACGAACCACCCTTTCCCGCTCCCGACGAAGCCACGCTTTTTCTTCGGGGGCTTTTCCGAGCGGACGAGCCTGAAAACCTCTCCGCCCTCACCCTCGATCACGACCTCCTCGCCCTTCGCCACCTCGGAGAGGACGTCGGGGAGATGATTCTTCGCCTCTTCGACAGTCACCACCGTCATAAGTCCATTTCACACACGCCGTCCATCCCGGACCCGTTTTCAGCGTTCACGGAAACCTACGAGAAAAGGAGAAGGCCATGAAGA
>JACDAJ010000032.1 GCA_013695475.1 Rubrobacter sp.
GGTGCGGCCGCCTAAAACGTCGCCAGCAATTTCGGGGCGACTTGTTTTTTGCGGCTCATCACGCCGGGGAGGTCGATCACACCGTCCTTCGCCTTCGCGTCGAAGGCGTGTTCGACGTGGGAGCATTCCCCGACGCAAAGAAGCTCGGTCCCCTGCTCGATGATGTCCGTGACCATGAGCGCGGAGATGAGATACCCGTTGTTTTGCCGCTCCCTTTCGAGGGTTTCGAGGAGTTCGCCCTTCCGGTCGAGAAGGGCTTTGCCGACGGTCTCGACCTGTGCGATGCACATCTTCTCGCCGCCGCTCGTCGCGTACTCCTTCGCGTCCCTCGACGTTATCTCCGCCGCCGACAATCCCGTGACGTCGGACGACGCCTCGAACATCTCCATCCCGAACTTCCCCGCGTCGAGGCCGAGATACTCTTCGAGGTATTTCACGGCTTCGTGGTCGCGCTCCGTGGTCGTCGGAGAATTGAGGATCACGGTGTCGGAGAGGATCGCGGCGAGGAGCATGGTCGCGGTGGATTTCTCGGGGTCGAAGCCCAAAGTCCGGTACCGCTCGATGATGAGGGTGGCGGTGGAGCCGACGGGGTCGAAGGTGGCGGCTATGGGGGTGTTCGTCTCGATGTCGCCGAGGCGGTGGTGGTCGAGGATCTCCACGACTTGCGCCTTCTCCACGCCCGTTATGCTTTGCCCGACCTCCGCGTGGTCAACGAGAAGCACCTTCCGCGGCTCCGGGTTTATGAGGTCGGTCCGCGAGATCACCCCGACGGGCATTTTGTCTTTGTCCACCGCGATGGCCGCCCGGTAATGAACCTCCATCACCGAGTCGGTTATGTCCGTTATGAGGTCGTCCGGATCCACGGTGAGCGGATTCTCGCTCATCACCTCCCAGCACGGGACGGACAATTGGATCATGCGGCTCGTCACGTACGAATCGAGCGGCGAGACGATGACGGAGGTTCCCCTCTCGTTCGCGAGAGACAAAACCTCGTCGTCGGGGCGGACTCCATTCGACACGACGAGGACGCCCGCGCCGAGTTCGACGGCTCGTTTCTGGGCGCCCGGGCGGTCGCCGATGACGACGACGTCGCCCTCTTCCATGCGACCGCCCATGGACTTCGTGCTCATGGAGATGACCCACAGTTTGCCGGAGGTCGTCATCTTCTCTTTTCCGGCGACGAGTTCGCCTTCGAGGACTTCGACCATCGCCTCGACGGAGACGGGCGACTCCTCGAAGGTGGAGGCTTCGCGGGATTCGCGGACGTACATGCGGGCGAGGTCGCGCTCGGTGATGATCCCGGCGAGGGAGCCGTCGTGGCCCACTATGGGAACCTGCCCGATGTTCCCCTTCGCCATCGCGATGCCGACGTTCCGGAGGGGGTCGTCGCGGTGGGCGGTGATGAGCCTCTCGTGCATCACATCCTTCACGCGGAGCATGATGTGGCGTATGAGCTTCGGGTTCTTCGCCCCGCTCTTTTCCAAAGCCCACGCCGTCTGCGCGTTCACGTCCCCGAGCCGCGCCGGGGCATAAAAGTTGTCCGCATCCACGAGATTTTTGAACTCCGCGTACCCGATGGCCGAAGATATCGTATCCGTGTCCGGGTTTTTATGCCCGGTGACATAGACGTGGCTCAATTACTTCTCCATTCCCTTTTCTTATACCGACCGCCCCGAAAACCGGATTGTAACCGAGAAAGAGACGCGCCGGATTTCGGGCTAAAGAACACGCCCCGCCCGTCCGATAACGATTACCGGGCAGGCGAATGGCCGAGTCGATTTTGGACAACGTCCGGGTTCGGGGGAGAATCCGATGCCGAAAACGAAACTTTTGGGCCACCGAGCCTGCCCCTTTTCGGGCGTGTCTTTCGGGCCGTTGCTATGATTCCGTACGGTTCGAGAAAGAGGAGATTTCTCGTGGTGGGGAAGGCCGCGCATATTCAAAGGTTCGGAGCCGCTTTTGTGCGTGTTCGCGATGGCTTTGCTCGGGCTTTGGATGCGGTCTCCGATCCTCTTTTACGACGGCTCCGATACACAAGAAGCCTTCAACGATTTCTCTTTCGACCGATTCGCCTCGTACTCGGACATCGCTTCGCTTTATTTCCGGGACGCTCTCGCATCACACCCCGTCCCGTACTTCGACTATTCGTTCGAACACCCGGTCGGCATCGGGCTTACGGTCTTTCTTCTTTCGAGCTTCGCCGGAAACCTCTCCGCGTACGTGGTCGTCTCGTCTCCGCCGGACGTGTGCGGAGGCGATCAACCGAACTCGGTATGAGGCGACGAAGTGCGCGGGTCGAAGAATTCAATCCGCCTTCGTGAGCGGCGCGAGATCCGGAATGAAAATCCTCTCCTCGCCCCCGAACCGAACCACGATCTTCCCGTCCGAAGCATCCACGACCTCCCCCACCCCGAACTTCGCATGCCGCACCTTCTCTCCGGCTCGGTACGAAGTCGCCGACGCGGACGAAGCGGAACTCACGGCCCGCTCCATGCCGCCCGAACCCCGTCCCGGCGGCGATATTCTTCCGCCCTTCGACG
>JACDAJ010000045.1 GCA_013695475.1 Rubrobacter sp.
AAGCGACCCTCAAAACCTTTGTATGAGAAGCACTCCACAGAGTACGAGAAGAAGCCCGAGGATGCGGGGCGGTGTCACTTCGCTCGCCGACACGCCGAGGAGGCCGAAGTGGTCTATGGCGACGGAGCCGGCGAGTTGCCCGGCTAGGAAGAAGCCGACCGTCGCGGCGGCGCCGAGGACGGGAGTGAGGAGGATGGAGCAAAGCACATAAAACGCCCCGAGAAGCCCGCCCGTCCACACCCACCACGGCGCGCCCGCCATCTCCGAAAATTGCGGAACCGTGCGGCTCACGACGAGCGCGCCGAGGGAGAGCGCGACCGCCCCGACGATGAACGAGACGGCGGCGGCGGAGAACGTTCCCCCGACGACGTTTTTGAGTTGCGAGTTCACGGCGAACTGCGCCGGGACGGCCATGCCCCCGATGAAAGCGAGTGGAAGGAGGAGAAGGAAGCTCATCCGCCCCACGCTACCGAGGCTCGTACACGTCGTAGATCATGGGTTCGAGACCCTCGTCCCCGACGCCCGTCCGATATTGTATGTACCGCGCCCGCTGCAAATACGAGAGCGATGTCCGCACCTTTCCTTCGAGGGCGGGTATCTCATCTTCCACGTCCTCGACTTTCTCCGCGTCGAGGATGACGTCGGCCTCGTCGTTTTCCTGCCACATCTCCCACAGTTTTCTCCACAATGCTTCGTTCTCGGGGGCGAGGGGTTCGCGCTCCATTTTTCAGCCTTCCTTTCCGGAGTTTCCGTGGCGTTTGAGTTCGAAGACGACGTGCGCCATCTCCGGGACGAGGAGTTTTTCCATCGCGAGCCGCACGGCATTCCGCGATCCGGGGAGGCATGCGAGGAATTTGCCGCCCGTGGATCCCGCGATGGCCCGGCTGAGCATCGCGGCCGCGCCGACTTCCTCGTATGAGAGCATGCGGAAGATCTCCCCGAACCCGTCGAGCTTCTTGTCGATCATGCGCTCCGCGACCTCGTACGTCGTGTCCCGACCAGATATTCCCGTCCCGCCCGTCGTTATGACGGCGTCCACGTCCGGCTTCGCGAAGAAATCCACGAGCTTCTTCCGGATGTTCCTCGCCTCGTCATGCACGATGCCCCGCGCGACGACCTCATGCCCGGCTCCCTCGACGAGTTCGAGGATCGTGTCTCCGCCCGTGTCGTTCTCCGGGGTCCGGGTGTCGCTTATGGTGAGAACCGCGACCCGGACTTTCTCCGGCGCGGCCTCCCGATGCTCGCGGACGGCCTCGCTCGGATCCGAATGTCCGTGGCCGGAATGACCTTCGCTCATAAAACGCCTCCTTGCAAAAACGGGTTTGTCTCGCGCTCGCGCCCCACGGTCGTCTCGGGGCCGTGTCCGGGATGGACAATGGTGTCGTCGGGCAAAGTGAGGAGCCTTTCCTCGATGCTTCGGAGGAGTGTCGGGCCGTCTCCGCCGGGGAGATCCACACGTCCGACACTCCCGGCAAACAGCGCGTCGCCCGCTAGAACCACGCCCTCGCTCTCGACATAAAAAGCGAGATGCCCCGGCGAATGACCCGGCGTATACAAAGAGCGGAGCCGGAGTCCGCCGCCGATTTCGACGACTTCCTCGTCCTCGATGAACGTGTCTATTTTCGGGATTTCGCCGAATTTAATGCCCATCATCACGGCTTGCGTGGGCAAAGCTCCGAGCATCGGCACCGATTCCTCGTGGGCGAGGACGGGGCATGAATATTCATTCACGAGTTCGACGACCACCCCGACGTGGTCAATGTGGGCGTGGGTCAATATGATCTTCGATATATCGAGGCCGGTTTGTTCGACGGCCATCGAGATCCTCGCCGCCTCGTCTCCGGGGTCAATGAGCGCGCCGACCCCCGAACCCTCGTCTCCGACGACATAGCAATTCTCCTGAAAAGGCCCGACCGTGAGCATGTCGAGTATCAAAAAATTCTCCCCTCGGTTCGAGAAACGTCCGTCCGCGATTATACGGAAAAGCGGCGAAGCGAAAGGTGAAAAAGGCAAAGAGAAAGGGCGCGGAGAAAACCCGCGCCCTCGAAAAACTCTCCGCTGATTTCGTGTGGCTAAAGCACCGGGAGATATTTCTGGAGTTCGTATGGCGTAACTTGGACGCGGTAGTCTTCGAACTCCTCGCGCTTGAGTTCGAGGAGGCGCGAGTACACGTGCTCGCCGAGCGCCTTGTGGAGAAGCTCGGAGCCTTCGGCGGCCTTTATCGCCTCGCCGAGATCCGCTGGTAGGCTCTCGATGCCCATCTTCTCACGCTCCTCGCCGGAGAGGTTGTAAAGGTTCCGCTCCATCGGCTCGGGGAGCTCGTATCCTTTCTCGATGCCCTCGAGCCCGGCGTGGAGGAGCGCGGCGAAGCAAAGGTATATGTTCGCGGCCGGGTCGGGGCAGCGAAGCTCCATCCGCGTCGCTTTCTCCTCGCCCGGATGGTAAAGCGGCACCCGCACGAGCGCCGAACGGTTCCTTCGGCTCCACGCGATGTACACGGGGGCTTCGTAGCCGGGGACGAGTCGCTTGTACGAGTTCACGTGCTGCGCGAAGATAATGGAAAGCTCGCGGGCGTGGCGGAGTTGTCCGGCGATGAAAGCGCGTGCCTCGTCGGAGAGATAATGCTCGTCGTTCGCGTCGAAGAACGAGTTTTTGCCGTTCGTGAAAAGGCTTTGGTGGGTGTGCATACCCGAGCCGTTCTGGTCTTTGAGCGGCTTCGGCATGAACGTCGCGTACACGCCGTGGCGTGTGGCGATCTCCTTGACGACCGTTTTATAAGTCATCACTTTATCCGCCATCGTCATCGCGTCGTCGTAGCGGAGGTCTATTTCGTGTTGTGAGATGCCGACTTCGTGGTGGGAGTACTCGACTTTTATGCCGAGATCCTGGAGGGCCATCACCGTCTCGCGCCGGAGGGTGGTCGCGGCGTCGAGGGTGGTGAGGTCGAAGTATCCGCCGTAGTCGAGTGGCTCGGTTCCCTTCGAGTCTTTGAAATAGAAGAACTCGAGTTCGGGGCCGCAGTAGAATTTGTCGAAGCCCATCTCGGTGGCGCGTTCGAGGGCGCCTCGGAGGACGTGACGCGGGTCGCCGACGTATGGGTCGCCTTCGGGGGTACGCACGTCGCAGATCATGCGCGCGGTCGGCATGTCCTGCGGGGACCACGGGATGATCTGGAACGTGGACGGGTCGGGCATGGCGATCATGTCCGACTCTTCGATGTCCTGATAGCCGGTAATGGACGACCCGTCGAAGCCCATCCCGCCGTCGAGCGCGTCCTCGAGCTCGTCAACGGTGAGGGCGAAGCTCTTCAGCGTCCCGAGAATGTCGGTGAACCACAGCCGGATGAACTTGACGTTGTTCTCCTGCGCCTCCCGGATCACATCCTCGCGCGTTTTCGCAGCCAAAATTATCTCCTCTCTTCGTGAACAATCTTGAACAAAGTCCATGATAGGGAAGCCATGCCACCCCCGGATATGGCCGGAGGCACAAGCCGGAGACCGCCAAACCTCAGCATTTTTAGCCGAGCGTACAAAAATCACCCGTCCGCGAGCCTCATCCGCGCCGCTTCGGGACACGGGCGAATGGTTCCACCGTCGGCATGGCCGGGAGGAAAGACCGTGGATCTCGAACGACGAATCGTGAATTGGAGAAGCGCGACCCGCTGTTCCCGCCTTTTCGCGGCTTCTCGAACGGCGGAAGCCTCCAGTCGCCGCGCACGCCGGGATCCCACACCGTCCGTCGGAGAGGCTGGGCGAGTTTGTCAGCTTCGGAAGAATGATGGCGTTCCCATGCTCCCCAAAAACGCATGTCCAAATCTTCCAGCGTCGAAAAACCATCGGTCGCTTCGCGGCTTTTTGTTGCTTCGGCGTGTCGGCGGGCCACGGGGTAGAATGGCACTCAATGCTTTTGGATAAAAATACGACAACATGGAAAGTTTCTCCGGGCATCCGCCGATCCGGGGAACGGAAGGGGGAGGCATGACCGACGACCCGCGAGACCGCTCCGACGGAGGACTCTCCGAGGGGAGCCGCTCCGAGGAGCCTCGGAGAACCGGGCGGACCTGCCCTCTGGGCGACGACGGCTCCGGAGAAGAGGCTCGGGCTTCGGGGGACGCTGAGGAGACGCGCCAAATTCCGGCCGACGAGACGAGGCGCGGAGGCTCCCTCCCGAGGGACGCCTCCAACGAAGAAACCCGCCTCGACAATGAGACGGGCGGCGAGGAGAAGGAGACCCGCGTCATAAGGACCCCCGGCACCGAGCGCCGGAGCGACCGCCGGACGGCGAACCGGGGCGGTGACACCGGAGCGTATCCGAGGGGGTACTTCGAGGCGGCGGAGGAGCGCGAAGACCGCCTCACCGACATGTACGGCGGCGTGGATTGGCTCGCCAGCTTCCTCGGATTCGTGTTCGCGGCCGTGGCCGGAGGCGTGCTTTTCTCCATCCTCAGCCTCGTCCTCGTGCCGCTCGGGGTCTCTGTGCAAATAGGCGGCGAACTCGGCCCGGCGGCCATAACCGCGCTCGCGCTCCTCGCCGTCCTCATCTTCCTCACCTTCCTCTTCGGCGGGTACGTCGCCGGGCGGCTCGCCCGCTTCGACGGGGGGAGGAACGGCGCGATGAGCGTGGTGTGGACCCTCATAATCGGGTTCCTCGGATTCGTCATCGCCAGCTTCTTTCCCGGCCCGCCTGGCGATGCGATGCGTGATTTCATACAGGGAACCGCGATGCCACTCGCCGGGGAAGTCCTCGACCTCGGAGCCGTCGGAATCGCCGTCGCCGTGGCCGCCGTCCTCATAGCCGTCCTCGGCGGCATAGCCGGGGGCCGCCTCGGAGGCCGATACCACGCCGAAATAGACCGCACGACATAATATTCGCAACCCGTCCGGGGCCGCCGCGTACCAATGATGGCCGACAGCGGCCCCGGAGGCATTCGAGGAGGAAAAATGAAGAAAATAGACATCGCCCTCAAGCTGCTAAAAAGCCCGCAGGCGAAGAAGATAGCCAAAAGCCCGCAGGCGATGAAGATCGTCAAAAGCCCGCAAGCCCACAGGCTCGCCGTCAAGGTGATGAAGAACGAGAGGGTTCGCAAGGCTGTGATGAGGCAAGTGACGAAGAGAATTTTCGCCCGGTGAGGCTCGCTTCGCTCGCGGTTATTGGTTGTTGGTTATTGGTTGTTGGCAAAAACAGAAACCAACAACCAACAACTAAAAACCGCTCCCCGTCCTTCCCGATATTTCCCGGACGACCTCCGCCAGAGAACCGGTCTCCCGCCACACTTCGAGTTGCCGTTCGGACTCGGTCTTCTCGCCGAGCATGGCTTCGAGGTTCGAGAGGTTCCGCTTCGAGGAGAGCTTCGCCTCTTCGACCAGGTTTTCGAGGGCTTGGCGGGTGGGAATCGTTTCGTGGGTTTCGTGGTTTGTGAGGTGGCCGAGCATGCCGTTTCTTTGGGCGCTCCATTTGTTTTCTTCGATCTCGCGCGTCGGGCGGATGGGGAGGCGTTCGTCCGCTTCGTATTCGGCGGAGATCATGTCGCACACGGCGGCGGTCATCTCGACGAGGCCCGCCGTCCGCCTCGGATCCGCCTGTGAATCGAAGGCTCGGATCTCCATCGTCCCGAGGCCGGGGTGCGGACGCACGTCCCACCATATCTCACTGAGGGCGTGGATGGCCTCCGACTTTTGCGCGAAGTCAACGTATTTTTCGTAGTTTTCCCACGTCGCCATCGGCTCGGGCATCCCCGCCCGGTGCATCGAGCGCGAGAAGATGAGGACGCGCGAGGAGTGCATGTCCGTATGCTCACCCTGCCAAAACGGCGAGTTCACCGAGAGCGCGAGCATGTGCGGCACATACTCCCGGAGACGGTCGAACATGTACACGGACTTCTCTTTCCCGTTCACGGCATAGTGGACATGAAGCGAAAACGTATTGTTTCGGCGGATGAGCCACCCGAGTTTGTCTTTAAGCCTTTGATAATGTGGCTTGTCAATGATTTCCTGTTCGCGCCAGTCGCCGATGGGGTGCGTCCCGCTCGTCCCGAGGAGGCGGTCGAGCTTATCGGCGTGTCCGAGGAGGATTTCCCGTCTTTCCATGAGGTCGTTTGCGACGCCCGAGGGTTCTTTGTGGACTCCGGTGTTCGCTTCGATCTCGCAGTCAATGAGTTCGCCGGAGAATTCTTTGTCCGACTCGGCGGCGAGTATTTTCTGGGCGCCGCCCGCGAGCTTCGCGGTTTTGGGGTCGGAGAGCCAGAGTTCTTCTTCCGCGCCGAGGGTTCCTTCGGCGGTGTCTCGCTCGAAGGCGTCTTCGGGGATGAGGGTCTCGAAGGTTTGTTTTGTGTTCCCGGTCGTCATTTCGGGGAGTATATTACCGGGAAATCGCGTCGGGGATAAAATATCCTTTGGCGTAGGCGTATTCGGAAATACGAAGGAGGTTCCAATGTCGGCTGAGGTGGGAGACAAAGCTCCTGATTTCACCCTTCCCACGGATTCATGGGAGAGGGAAGTCTCGCTCGACGACTTCACGAAGGACGGCCCGGTGGTGTTGTTTTTCTATCCGGGCGACTGGTCGAGCGTTTGCACGGATCAAATGGAGGTCATCCAGGATCGCCTCCCCGAGTTCGAGCGGCGAAACGCCCGCGTCGTCGCCGTGAGCGTGGATTCCCCGTGGTCGCACGACGCATGGGCGCACTCCCGAGAACTCACGGTTCCGCTCCTCTCGGACTTCCACCGCGAGGTCGCGGAGAAGTACGGGGTTCTCCGAAAGGAAGGGTTCGCCGAGCGGGCGTACTTCGTCATCGGCGGGGACGGGGATATACGGGCGAAGAAGGTCGAGGAAGCTCCGGCGAGAAGCCCGGAGATCGAGGCCGTCCTCGAAGACCTCGACCGAGTCCTTTAACCCGCCAGTTTGACCGAGCCATACAAAGCCCCCCGCCCCGCCCCGAAATCGCTCGTCGCCGCCTCGGTCGCGACGGCGATGGTTCTCGTATATGGTGCCCCGACCCCCGGCGTCGGCTCCCGGTACGCCGACAGCCCGCTCTCCGGGGCCGCCCCATACGAATCGCGTGTGCTTTCGACCCTCGCCGCGAGGGACGCTCTCGCCGCCTCCGGCGACGGCGTCGGGGTGGGGGAGACGGTTCTCGAAGCCGCCCGCTCCTCCCTCGACGCGAGCGGCCACGCCGAGGTGAGATCCGCCGCGTACCTCGCCCCGCTCGCGAAGGCGGCTCTTCTCGGAGTGCCGACCCGGAACGTTTTGTCGAGGCTCGGGCGGGATGAGATCCCTCTTTTCGTCCGGGCTTTCGAGGCGGCTGGGATCGGCGGCCCGCTCGTCGAGGTTCTCGGGGCCGCGGTGGCGGCGGGCGACGACTCCACGCTCCGGGACGCGATGGGGTTCGCCTCCCGCCGCGACCCGCTCGCCCGCGACTACGCCCGGAACTACGAAGTACCGAGGGATCTCGCCCGCCCCGCCATACTTTCATCCCTCTCCCGGGCCGAGTCGGCGCGTGCCTCCCTCGTCCACGCATACCTCGAAGTCCTCGCCGAGATCCCCGACCTCGACATCACAGCGCGAGCCGGACAACGCGAGTCCGAAGATGTCTCGCGCATGGCAAAGGGCGTACTAAAAGCGGGTGGGGCGCATTCGCGGCGCGGCCTCGAAGGACTCGCGAACCTCGATGGCATCCTCCGCGAAGACCCCCGCCTCTCCCCGACCGCCACCGAGCCGGTGGTCATAGCCTCCGCCTTCATGGTGTGCATGGAATACGGCCCGGACGCGCTCAACCGCCGTCTCCGCCCGGCCTTCCGCGCATAACAAAACCCTCCATATGGAAACATTCGCCCGTCTTTCCTCGTAGTGGGAGGCCGTGAGACGTTTGTCCATGAGCCTCCTCGCCCTCGCCGCCGTCCTCGCGGCCACGCTCGCCGTGTTCTCTTTTCTCGAAAATGGCGGGGGAGGAGCCGAGTTCTCCGAACAGCCTTTCCTTTTTTCGGGGGCGGCGAATGAAGAGGGAACCGAAGCCGAGTCCGAAAACCTCGCGCCGGACGGCGAGTCGGGATCGGGTGCGAATGAAGCCTCCGATGGGCGTGGGATTTCCTCACTTTCGGAGGCTCGGAAGGATGTCGGGGAGATCGAATCTTCTTCGCCATTTTCGGAGGTCATTGTCGAGGGGTGCGGGGGAGGCGAGGTTCGCCTGAGTGGGATCGAAGCCCGGCTCTTCGAGCTTCACAACGAGGAGCGGGGGGCGAGGGATATTTCGAGCCTGTGCGTCCGGGAGGAGCTTGTGGAGTCGTCGCGTATCCACTCGGAGGACATGATCGAGCACGACTATTTCGCCCACGAAACCCCGGAGGACGTGGATGCTTTCGAGCGGATGGAACGCGCCGGATACACCCTCGACGACGGATACTCGTCCATAAAGACGGGCGAAAACCTCGCGTGGCGCACCCAGTCCGGGCCGGAGCCGGAGCTTTCGGACGCGGAACTCGTCGTCGAGGGATGGCTCGAAAGCGAGGGACATCGAAGAAATCTCCTCGACCCGGAGTTTCGGGAGGTCGGAATCGGAGCGGCGACCGGAGAATACAAAGACTACGAACAGCCCGCCACGATGTACACCGTGAACTTCGGCGTTCGAGAGTGAAACCGTTCCCGGAGGCGGTCGCCGGAATCCGGGTAAAATCCCGATGGATGTTGTGAAACCGAGGAATGAGGCCGACTTTTGAAAGCGCTCGTCATAGTGGGACACGGCTCGCATTTGAACGGGGACTCGAGCCTCCCCATATACGAACACGCCGCCCGCATCCGGAGGGAAATCGGCGGCTTCGACGAGGTCGTCGAGTGCTTCTGGAAAGAAGAACCTTCGATGCGCCACGTCCTCGACACCGTGGAGTCGGACGAAGTCTTCATCGTCCCGGCGTTCATCTCGCAAGGATATTTCACCGAGCAAGTCATCCCCCGCGAACTCGGCCTCGACGGCTCGCTCACGGAGAAGGATGGAAAAACCATCCACTATGCCGGGCCGCTCGGTGCCTTCGAGGGGATGCCGGACGTTATTTTGGAGCGCACCGCCGACCTCATGCGAGGGAAGGAGGCGGGCGGAACGACCGCGCTCGTGCTTCTCGGGCACGGCACCGATCTGAACAAGAATTCCTCCGGGGTCATTTATTTGAACGCCGAGAGGATACGGGAGCGGAATATTTACGATCTCGTCGAGGTCGGGTTCCTCGATCAAGAACCGGAGATATCCGGTGTCGTCGAGAACGTCGAGGCGGAGAACGTCATCGTCATTCCGGTCTTCATCGCCGAGGGATGGCACACGCGGGAGACCATTCCCGAAGACCTCGGCTTCGACGGTGAAGTGACCGTCCGCGACGGGAAGGCCGTTTTCTATGGCGCTCCGGTCGGGACGCACCCTTCGATGGCTCGCCTCATCGCCGACCGCGCCCGCGAAGCGGAGGCCGCCTCCCTTGCGTGAGAGGACGGGAAACGTCGCCGCCGAGGCGAGGGAAGCCTTCGCCGCGTGGATCTCGGAGTCCGACGATGGCCGCGTCTTCGGAGAGGTTCGCATCGAGAAAGACGGCTCGGGATATTCGATTCGCCACATCGAGGACGAGGGTGGAGAAAACCTCGACGTTTCCACCGACCCGACCGATGCGCGGGAGATTTCACGCTTCACCGAGAGCGGCGAATACCGTCCGCTGAAAAGCTCCCCGAACCTCCGGCGAAGGTGGGAATTGCGGCTTTCGGGCGAGGCGGCGCTCGTTTCGGCGATGAATTATTTTTATCCGGCTGGCGCCGTACATTGGCACCTCGACCGGGAGGGCGAACTCGAGACGACGAGCTTCCGGGAGAACGCTTCTCGGCAGAGCGGGATGTACGAGCGTGCGAAGCACCTCTCCGACGAGGCCGCCCAAAACGCGGCGAAGGCATGCTGCGAGGACGACGTGTGCCTCAAAAAAACCCTGTGGGACATAGACGACGACACGCCCCTCGAAGCGGAGCGCGGGGACGGAGAGATTCCGTGCCCCGAGCCATGCAGCGTTTTCGTGTCGTTCGCGCGCCGCGTGCGCTCGTTCGAGAAAGAGGAGATATACGCCGACTCCGACGGACTCACGCCCTCGGAGAAGGAAGACATCGCCGCCCTCGTGGATGGCGCGGCGTCGGGAGGAGTATCGTTCGCCCGCGAGGCGGAGTTCGAGGAGCCGGTGAACGAGCGGAGGATGCGGTACCGGAGGCTCACCCTCGCACCGAAGCTCCGCCCGGAGGGTGAGTCCGGGTGAAGGAGTCGGCGTTGTTTTCAAGAGGCGACGAGCGCGCGGACGCGGCGCTCCGCCTCTTTCCGAGGCTCTCCGAAGGGACTCGCCACGATGGGGCTCGATGTGATGCGGAACTCGGAGAACCGCTTTCCGAAAGCCATGTTCGTCGGTCGGCAATTCCCGAGGCGGCTTCGCCGCCGGAGGAGTGGAGGAGTCGGAAAGATAAACGCGACTCCTCCATCTCCTTCCCGAAGAGCGACGCGGCCTCCGGACTCCCGAATCCGCCGACCGAGTTCGGAAGCGTTCACTCGGATTCCGTATAAGTCCGGTGAGTGATCCCGCAAATGACGCGCATCTCATACAACTCGTCCGCACCGCGCTCGGGAAGAAGGGGCGAGGCGTGAACGTGAGTTCATGCGGGTTCGTCATCACGCTTCATGGGGTCGTGGGGGGCGAGGCTTCTCGGGAGGAGGTCGAGGCGGTCGTCCGTTCGGTGGGGGGTGTCGAGGGGGTCGTGAGCAAACTCCGTGAAAACGGGCGGTTATCCGGGGAGTACGTCGCCGCGTCCGTGCTTCGGGCGCGGTGAGTAAAGTCAGGCGCAACGAAAAACATTTCGCCTCGTAACTGTTTTGCGAGCGTGGCCTTCGGGTATCACGTTCAATTAATCTCCAACTAACATGAAGGAGGACGTGAATGCCATTGAAAAAAAGGGCCGGAAAGGCCGCCGGGAAGCTCGGCGCGAAGGCCGGGCGTAGGGTGGCTCCGCACATGGGCCGCAATGCGTGGAGGCTCGGGAAGGCCGAGGCGAAGCTGATTCAAAAAGCCCTCTCCTCGCGTGAGCCGAGGAGCGCCCGGTACACGAAGTACGCCATCTTCACCGCCATCGGCGTGGGAATCGGCATGATTCTCAAACGCGCCGCCGAGTCGAACAACGGCCAAAACACGTGGGGAGGCTCCGATTTCCAAAGCCCCGGCGATGCGAACCGCTCCGGCGCGGAGCGCGGCTATTCCTCCCCGTCCGACGGCCCGCTCATCGGCGGAAGCGGAGGCGGCGCGACGGCGACGACCGGAGTTCCGCCCGAGAGCGAGGAGGCCGAACAGCGAGTCCGGACCGCCCTCGGAGAAGACGACCGCACGAAGGACGTGCCGCGGATAAACGTCGCCGTCACCGAAGGCGTCGCCGAACTACGCGGAGCCGTCCCCTCGGAGGCCGCGAAGAGCGCCGCCGAGGAGATCGCCAAGAACACCGAAGGCGTCCGCGAAGTGAGGAACCTCCTTTCGGTGGGATAGCTTGTCAGCCAGTCAGCATTTCAGCTTGTCAGCTTTTTGACGGCGAAATCGGACGAAGAAACGCCCCGCTGTTTTCGGCGGGGCGTTTTCGTTCGGAGATCGTCTTTGCGAAGTTTTCGGTTTTTGCTGAAATGCTGATGAGCGAAGCGTGCTGATCAGCGCGAAGCCGATGCGAAACGTCAGCTTCGCACAAGCGAGAGGACTTCCTCGCGGACTCGCTCCATCGTGGACTCGTCGGGGGCTTCGACGTTGAGGCGGAGGAGCGGCTCGGTGTTCGAGGGGCGGAGATTGAACCACCAGTCTCCCGAGTCCACCGTGAGGCCGTCGAGGTGATCCATGTCCACGCCGCCGCGCTTCTCGTAAAAATCCTCGATGTTCTTCATGGTCTCGGACTGGTTCCCGACTTCGGAGTTTATTTCCCCGCTTCTTATGTACGGGTCAATGGGTTCGAGGAGCGCCGAGAGCGGGCCATCCTGCCTCGCGACGAGCTCGGCGGCGGTGAGCATGGCGATGATGCCAGAGTCGGCGAAATAGTTGTCGCGGAAGTAGAAATGGCCGGAATGTTCTCCCCCGAAAGCCGCGTTGTGTTCGCGCATCCGGGGCTTTATTATGGAGTGTCCGACTTGTGTTCGTATCGCCCGTCCGCCCTCTTTTTGTATGAGTTCGGGCATCGCCTTCGAGCATATGGCGTTGTAAAGAATCGTCGCGCCCGGCTCTTTTTCGAGGACGTTTCTCGCGACGAGGGTGGCGACGAGGTCGCCGGAGACGGTCTTTCCGTTCTCGTCCACGAGGAAGCATCGGTCGGCGTCGCCGTCGAAGGCGACCCCGAAATCCGCGCCTTCGGCGATGACCCGTTTTTGGAGTTCCTCCATGTTCTCGGGTTCGATGGGGTTCGGGGGATGGTTCGGGAACGAGCCATCGAGGTCGAAGTACATGGGTATGATCTCGAACGGGAGACCTTTGAAGATCGGCGGAACCATCTTCCCGGCCATGCCGTTTCCGGCGTCCACGACGACTTTGAGCGGGCGGAGGTTTTCCGTGTCAATGAATCCGAGGCAATGTTTGGCGTATTCGTCGGTGATGTCGGACTCTTCGACGGAGCCAGAGAACTCGGAGGGGCCGGGGAGTTTGCCGGAGGTTATGAGGTCTCGAATCTGGTTTATGCCCTCTTCGCCCGAGAGCGCGATGGCGTTCTCGCGGCAAAGTTTGAGGCCGTTGTATTGTTTCGGGTTGTGGGAGGCGGTGATCATGGCCCCGCCATGTTCTTCGAGATGGCCGACGGCGAAATACATGGCGTCGGTGGATACCATGCCGAGGTCAACGACGTCGGCGCCGGATTCGGTGACGCCTTCGATGAAGGCTTTTTGGAGGGCTTCGCCGGAGAGGCGCATGTCGCGGGCGGCGACGACGCGCGAGCCGGAGAGTCCGAGGTGGTTCACGAAGGCGCGTCCGATGTCCCTCGCGAGGTCTTCGTCGAGGCTGTCGGGGTACACGCCCCGGATGTCATAGGCTTTGAAGATTGACTCGTCGATCATCATCCCTCTTCCATCTCCGGTTTTCCCTTCATGCCCGAAGGCACGACCGACGGCGAGCCGACGGCGTTCGCACTTTGGGTACAATAACCGTTCATAGCTTTCCGTGCAGTCTACATTTTTTCGAGTGGTGATCTTGACCCCGCGCTTCGTCAGACAAGCCGCTCTTTTCTACGGAGCCTTCGCCATCCTCGCGGTGATATGGAACTCTTTCCGAGGACGCGGATTCCCCCTCTTCGGCGACTCGCTCACTTCGAGCCTCCTCCTCGGGGTCGCGGCGGCGGCGATGACCGTCTCCCTCGGGTTTTTGACGTACCGTGTCCTCCCGGTGTTCAGGCGGCTCGCCGACGAGCTCGCGCCGACGATCCTCGACGGCTCGAGCCGGGTCGGACTCGTCCTCGTCGCGATCTTTTCGGGTGTGGGGGAGGAGATGGTTTTCCGGGGGGTTCTCCAGGAAGAGATTGGCCTCGTCGCGGCGTCCATTATCTTCGGCCTCGTCCACATCGGGCCGGACAGGCGGTATCTCGTGTGGACGGCGTGGGTGGTTCTCGCCGGGTTTTTGTTCGGGATTTTGTATGAGCGGACTGGCGGCCTTCTCGCTCCGACGGTGGCGCATGCGCTTCATAACGCCATCACGCTCCTCGTGTGGAAGGCTCAGTGGAAGTCGGCGTGAAATATATCCCGGACACCCGGTCGAAGGAGCCGAGGCGGCGGTGGCCGGACTTCGTGCTTCTCGGGATCGCGGTCGTCGCGGCCGTCCTCATGGTCGTGGCGTTTCTCGGCGGGCAGGATTTCTCCCCCGGCGAGGACGTGGATTCGCCCGCCGTCGAGGAGATCGCCGCGAGCCTCGAAGACACGATTTATCCGCCTCGGGACATCCTTCTTTTCGAGGGCGGGCCGGAGGTCGTTTATGTGTATCTCGCGGTGCGCGACCTCGAAGAGGGGGCGGACATCGAGGCGCGCGTGGAGAGGTCGGGGTATGGTTCTCCGGTCTCGCGTCTTTTCGGTTCGGGGGGCGGGCTTCGGGTTGTGGAGGGTGGGGAGGAGCAGCTCGCGCCGTCGGAGGAGGGGGTTTCGGGGGTCGTGAAGTTCGAGGTTCGGGGAGGGGAGGGGCGTTCGCTCCCCGGCGGGAACTACGTTGTGGACGTGGAGGTGGATGGCACGGTTGCGGCGAGCAAACGGTTTGTGATCCAAAGTTGAGCGGGGACGGTAAAGATGGGTGGAGCGGGTTAACCGGAGCGGATTATCGGATACAATGGAGGCGATTCCGCCTCGTCTCGAAGGGGGAGGCTGGCTCGTCCGCAAGTAGAGAATCGGAGGGAAATGGCACGCGCCACGAACATAGTCCTCAATGTGATGAGCTTGGTTCTCGTCGTGGCGGGGCTTGCTTTGACCGGGACTTTCTTCTTCACCTCGGCGTCGCCGGAGACGGTGGCGAGCGCGACGAGCCAGCCGGACTCGTCGGCCTCCGGCCCGGACGGTCTCGATGTCCCGGTCATCACGGAGAGCGAGCAGTCGGTGGATCCGGACGAGCGCGAGGTCGCCGAGGAGGACGTTATATCCCCCGTCCCGGACGACAAGGGGCTTCGGCTCACCGTCCCGGGCATGTCGCGCGTCCAGGATGTGGAGATTCCATACGCCGCCGGGAACGACGAGGAGAGCCTCCGGGAGCATTCGGCGATACACCTCGCCGGGACGGGCTTCCCGTGGGAGCGCGAGGCGAACGTGTACGTGGCCGGACATCGGCTCGGGTACCCGAACACGGGGAGCTTCCTCGCTTTCTTCGACCTCAATAATTTGGAGAACGGCGATGAAGTCGTCCTCACGGACGCCGAGGACCGCGACTATACGTACCGGGTTTTCAACAGCGAGATCGTCGAGCCGACGGACACAGACGTGACCGAGCCTGTCGAGGGCCGGAACATCGTGACGCTTCAAACTTGCACGCTGCCGGACTATTCGCAGCGGCTCATCATCCAGGCCGAGAGGGTGGATTAGTGCTTCGCAACCCGAGGCGCATAAGCACGACGCGGAAGCCGACGGCGAAGAAGCGGCAGCCGACCCCGCCGATGACGAAGGGGAACATGCAAGTGAGGGTCGTCACCCTCGCCTTCATAGTGGCGATCATATTCGTCGCGCTCGGCGCGAGGCTTTGGTATTTGCAGGTTCTCTCGGGCGAGACGCTCGCCGCCTCCGCGCAGGCGACCCAGACGCGGGAGGTCAAAATACCCGCGCAAAGGGGCGTCGTTTACGACCGGGACATGGATGTGCTCGCGAGCAATGTCCCGGGCCTCAACGTGACGGTGATACCTTCGGAGATAGATCGCCCGAAGATGCGCGAGCTCTCCGAGATAGTGGACGCGGACGTGGACACCGTCCTCGAACGGTACGACGCGGCCGTGGATTTCGACCCGTACTCGGCGATGCTCGTCAAAGAAAACGCCGACCGCGACGATGTCACATACGTGAGCGAGCGGACCGAGGAGTTCCCCGGCCTCGTCATAAACGACGACTGGGTGAGGCGTTATCCGGAGGGTTCGATGGCGGCGCACGTCCTCGGGTACACGGGGGCTTTGGGCGAGGATCAGATCGGCGCGGAGCCGTACGCGGGCTTGACGAACGACTCGGTCGTCGGCCAAAGCGGCGTCGAATACGAATACGAAAGGCTCCTCCGAGGCGACCCCGGAAGCAAAAACTATAACGTGGATGCCCTCGGGCGCGTCGTGACGGAGAGGAACGCCGACGGGACGCGGGCGGACGGGAGCATGGAGGTTCCGCCGGAGAACCTTCCGCCGAGCAGCCAGTCGGATCCCGTCGCCGGGAAGAACCTCGTCCTCACCCTCGACACCGATTTGCAGGCGGTCGCCGAGGAGGAGCTCGACGCCGCCCTCGGGCGCGCCCAGCAAGAAGGGTATACGGGGGAAGGCGGCTCGGTCGTCGCCATGGATCCCCGCGACGGAGAGATCCTCGCAATGGCGAGCCGCCCGAACTTCGACCCCCAGCTTTTCGTCGGAGGCATCTCCGGCGAGGAGGAGGTCGAACTCTTCGACTATCTCAACTCCGACACCGCGAACTCGCCGTTCACGAACCGGGCGATATCCGGCTCGTGGCCGGGCGCCTCGGCGTTCAAAGTCTTCACCGGGATGGCCGGATTCTTCCACGGCGCCATAGATCCCACGACGACGTACACCGACACCGGAGATTGCTGGAGTCCGGCCTCGGCCCCGGATCTTTGCATGCAAAGCTGGCGGCAGTTCAACGGGACGGGGACGACGCACGGGACGCAGAATTTCTCCGAGGCCGTCATGGACTCGAACAACAAATTCTTCTATCAGGTGGCGGACTTGCTCTGGCAGGACACGAACAATGAGGATCTCCTCCCCGAATTCTACGAGCGCTTCGGCTTCGGGACGCTCACGGGCGTGGACCTCCCCGGCGAGTCCGAGGGGCGCGTCCCGACCAAAGAATGGTTCGAGTCGTACTCCGAGGAGCTCAACGGATACCTCGAGAGGCCGTGGAGCATCGGCGACTGGGTGAACATCGCCATCGGGCAGGGGGACGTCCTCGTCAGCCCGATGCAAATGGCGCAGGCGTACTCCGCCATCCAAAACAACGGAACCCTCGTCACTCCGCACGTCGGCAAAGAAGTCCGGACGCAGCCGAACAACGAGGTCGAGCGCGAGTTCACACCCGAGCCGGAGGGGCAAATAGACATCGACCCGACAGCCCGCCGGGAACTCCTCGAAGGGCTTTCGATGGTGACCGGGCCGGGCGGCACCGCGGAACCGGCCTTCGAGGGGGCGGAGCTTTCCTTCGTCGGGAAGAGCGGCACGGGCGAGCAATACGGCGACGGGAAAGACCCGGTGAACTGGTTCGCCGGATGGGCCGAAAACCAGGACAACCCGCTCGTCGTCGTCGTCATGGTGGACGGTGGCGGACACAGCGAGGTCACGGCGGCCCCGGCGGTTCGCAACGTCCTCGAGTCGTACCACGGAGTCGAGACCGCGACCCCTTCGGATGAAGCCCTTCTTCAGCAATCGTCGTCAATGCCTGGCGCCGCCGAGTGAGGTCGCTTCGCTCCGGTTATTGGTTCTTGGTTTTTGGTTATTGGCAAAAACCAATGACGCGGACATAGTGGAACAATCCCGCGTCGGGAGTCGGAGGAGGCTTTGATCGGCGGATGTTTGTTCGCCGAGGCACCGGGGAGCGACGCGAAACGCCGGAGGTGTATTTCGATTCGCGGCTCCCGTAAATCATGGAATAGTTGTGTATAGTAACGCGCCGTGAGTGATTTCTTGTTTATAAGCCTGCTTTCGCTGCCGAGTCCGCCGTCCCCGATCATCTTCGAGGCCGGGCCTTTCGCGCTCCGTTATTATGGGATTTGCATCGCGCTCGGGATCGCCGTCGGCACGTGGCTGACGGCCCGCCAGCTTGAAAATAAGGGCTATGACGGAACCCTTGCGCTCGACTCGCTTTTCTTCATCATCGTCCCCGGCTTCATCGGGGCGCGTATTTACCATGTCGTCACCGACTATGATCTTTATGCCGCCGACCCGTTCCCCGGCGTTTTCGAGGTGTGGAATGGCGGACTCGGTATTTACGGCGCGGTTGCGGGAGGCTTCCTCGGAGCCATCGCCTTCTCGTGGTTCCGCGGAATCAGCGTCCTCGACTACGCCGACGCGGTCGCGCCCGGTTTGATTCTGGCGCAAGCCATCGGACGGTGGGGGAACTATTTCAACCAGGAACTCTTCGGACGCCCGACCGAGCTTCCGTGGGGCATCCGCATCTCCCCGGACAACCGCCCCGTCGAGTTCGCCGACGCGACCGCTTTCCACCCGACTTTCCTTTATGAATCCATATGGAACCTCCTCGGGTGCCTCGCCCTTTTGTGGATAGCGCGGCGTTTCGTGGATTGGCTCCGTCCCGGCGACCTCTTCCTCATATACGTGTCGCTGTATTCGGTCGGACGGTTTTTGGTTGAGACGCTCCGCGTTGACCCGGCCTTCCTCATCGGGGGGGATTTCCGGGGGAACCTCTTCGTGAGCAGCGTTCTCGCCCTCGTGTTCGCTATGTTCCTTTTCCTCCGCCACTCGCGCCCGGCGAACAAAACCGCCGATTCATAGATTTTTCATGGATGGCTCGGGCTTCTCGTGCGATGCGGAACCCGTGCGATCCTTCCTCGCCGCGATGGCCGCATGCCATGCGACTTTACGAAAGACCGCGCTCTTCGGGGGGAGCTTTTTATCCGCGTTCCGCGCGATACGGGATTCGGTCAGTCGCTTCCCGTGGCTCCGACGTCCGCTGCCCGGTTGGACGTTCGCGCGGTGGATGGAGGATGGTTCGTGAAGGAGGCGCTCCGGCGGCGCGTATTTGCGAAGAGGATGGTGGGATCCGGCCCTCCGGAGATATTCAACCGGACTCCGTACGATGCCGCGTTCGTCGGACGCTTCGCTATGGAGGTCCGTCGAAAGTGGCGATGACTCGCATCCCGGATAACGTCCGGGTTCGCTTGGCGATACCGTGTCATCCCCGTGTCCGACTCGCTTCTTCCTTGACTATCCCGATTCCCCCTGCTAACTTCCATTGAGACGCTTGCAAAGATTTTTCATTCGGGAAGGGCGACACTGCGAGTATCCACGGTCATAGGGAAGATGAAGGGGCGGGGTTACAAAGCCACTCCGCAGCGGGTTGCGATCCTCGAAGCCCTCGCCGCCGAACAGCACCAAAGCCTCGATGAGATCCACGCGAAATGCCCGCACGTCGGCCTCGTCACCGTGTATCGCACCCTCGACCTTTTCTCCGAGATCGGAGCCGTCCGAAGGCTCGACCTCGGCGACGGTTCGCGCTACGAACTCGCCGAAGCCCATCACCATCATCTCATCTGCGACTCGTGCGGAAGCATCTCCGAGTTCGAGGGCTGCCCCATAGACCCCGAACGCCTCGATGTCGAAGGCGGCTTCGAAGTCCGCTCGCACAGCGTGGAGGTGTACGGAAACTGCGCCGAATGCCTCTAAAATTTGCCGCGCGACGAAAAAAATTTCCAGCATAGTGAAAAATATTTTCGACTGCGAACAGAGAGAGGGATTGGTTTGAAAGGTTTGAGAAGGCTCATAATTCTGCCGGCTTTGTTATTGGCGGTTGGTTTCGTCGCGGCATGCGGGAGTGCGGGCGGGGGGCAGGAAGGGGGAGGCGGCGAGGACGGAACGATGCGGGTGTCGGCGACGACCTCGGTGATACAGGATCTCGCCGCGCAAGTCGGCGGGGATCGGGTCGAGGTCGAGACCATCGTTCCGATCGGTGGCTCCCCTGAGACTTTCCAGCCTTCTCCGGGCGACGCGGGGAGGATCTCCGAAGCCGAGGTCGTATTCGAGAACGGACTCGGCCTCGACGACTGGATCGAAGACCTCGTCGAAAGCGCCGGGAACGAGGATCAAATAGTCGTCGAAGTCTCCGAAGGACTCGAACCCATCGAAGGCGGCGCGCACGGCGACGAACACGGCGATGAGCATGGCGCCGAAGAAGAAGGCGATGAGCATGGAGACGAAGAGCATGGTGACGAAGAACACGCGGACGAGGAACATTCCGACGAACACGGCGATGAAGAACACGCCGAAGAAAGTGGTGACGAGGAACACGCCGAAGAAGAAGGCGACGAGCATTCCGACGAGGAGCATGCCGAGGAGGAAGCCGCTGGCGGAGAAGCTGGCGGAGACGCGCACGAGCATGCCGGGGGCGACCCGCATTTCTGGCTCGACGTCGAGAATGCCGAGCATTACGTCGAGGTGATTCGGGACACGCTCGTCGAGGCCGACCCGGACGGCGCGGAGGAATACGAGGCGAATGCCGAGGAATACCTTGCGACCCTCGAAGAGCTTGACGGGTACATGGCCGAGCAGGCCGAGAGCATCCCCGAGGAGAATCGGAAGCTCGTCACGACGCATGAGGCGTTCGCGTATTTCGCCGAGGCGTACGGTTTCGAACTCGAAGGTTCGATCATAAGCAATCCCGAGGCCGAGCCGTCGAGCCGCGAGGTCGCCGAGGTCGTCACGAGGATCGAGGACGAGAATATCCCCGCCATCTTCACCGAGCCGCAATTCAGCGGCGGACTCGCCGACACGATCTCACAGGAGGCCGATGTCGAGGTGCTCGAACTTTATTCCGACACGCTCGTCGAGGACGACTCCGGGAACACGTACGAGGCGATGATGCGGACGAACATAGACCGTCTCGTGGAAGGTCTCGGATAGTTGGAGAACGCCGCGCTCGAGGTGAGGGAACTCACCGTTTCATACGGGGATGGGAGGCCCGCGCTCGAGCGAGCCTCACTCTCCTTGCCTCGGGGGGAAATCCTCGGGGTCGTCGGCCCGAACGGCGGCGGGAAAAGCACCCTTCTCAAAGGCATCCTCGGCATCGCCCCGGTTTCGAGCGGCAAAGTTTTTGTAGCGGGAAATAAAGTGGATCGTCGCTCGCGCCGCCTCATCGGATACGTCCCGCAGCGCGAGGAGGTGGATTGGAAGTTCCCCGTGAGCGCCTTCGACGTCGTGATGATGGGCCGCGTACCTTCGATGAAGCTCTTCCGCCGCCCGTCGTCGGAGGACAAGAAAGCCGTGTGGAAGGCGCTCGCGGACGTCGGGATGGCCGATTTCGCCGACAAGCAGATCGGGGAGTTCTCCGGCGGTCAGCAGCAAAGGATCTTCCTCGGAAGGGCTTTGGCGCAAGGCGCGGAGGTCCTCCTTCTCGACGAGCCGGTATCCGGCGTGGACGCCCCCTCCCAGCGCGAGGTTTTCGGTCTCCTCAACGACCTCCGCGAAGCCGGGAAGACCGTCGTCGTCACGACCCACGACCTCTCGTCGGTCGCCGAGCGGTTCGGACTCGCGCTCATTTTGAACAGGCGCGTCGTCGCCGTCGGGAGGCCGGAGGACGTTTTCACGGCGGAGATACTCAACGAGGCGTACGACAGCAGCCTCATGATCCTCAACGTCGGCGGACGCACCATCGCCGTCGAGGACGTCAACCACCATCCCACCGAACACCGTGCTTGAATTCATCGCCGAGCCGCTCTCCTTCGGCTTCATGCAGCGCGGACTTCTCGCCTCGTGCCTCGTCGCCATAATCTGCGGAACGCTCGGATGCTTCGTGGTTCTCAAAGGACTCGCGTTCATCGGCGACGCTTTGGCGCACGCGAGCTTCGGCGGGGTCGCGCTCGCGTTCGTACTCGGGGCGAATATTTATCTCGGGGCGTTCATCTTCGCGCTCGGGACCGCGCTCGGCATCGGCGCACTCAGCCAGGGCGGGCGAGTCCGAGCCGACACCGCCATCGGAGTTCTTTTCGCCGGGACCTTCGCCTTCGGAATTCTCATAATCAGCCGCGTCGAGGCGTATACCGTGGATCTCTTCGGATACCTTTTCGGCGATGTACTCTCAATAACCCGGAGCGACCTCATCACCATCACGGTATCCGGCGTCCTCGTCCTCGTCGTCGTCGCAGCTTTTTACCGCCAGTTCATCTTCGCCGCCTTCGACCCGGCGGTTGCGGCGGCGTCTGGCCTCCCCACCCGCTTCCTCGAATACCTCCTCCTCGGCCTCCTCGGAGCGACGATCGTGACCTCTTTGCAAGCCATCGGCATTGTCCTCGTCGTCGCCCTTCTCGTGACGCCCTCCGCGACGGCGTATTTGCTGACGAACCGCTTCCACACCATGATCTTCGCGAGCATGGGCATCGGATGCCTCTCCGCCCTCCTCGGGATATATCTCTCGTACTATCTCGACGTCGCCTCCGGAGCCGCCATAATCCTCACCGCCACAGCCTTTTTCTTCATAACCCTCGTCCTCACCGGACGAAGGAAGAAGCTCTCCGAAGTCCACTGGGAATAAGCCCGCCGGGAGTCGTATTCCCTCGATTGGCGGCACACGGTTTTTCTGACTCCTGAATTTATCGTGCTTTCAGTGTGAGTGGGTGGGCAGGCCGTCGTGGGTGTGGGCGGGGATGCGGTGGTGGCTTTCGCCGGCTTCGCGGATGGGATCCACGTGGATCACAGCCGCATCCAGATATTCGAGATGGTGGACGAGCCGATGGTTGACTTCGCGGGCGACGCCGTGCCCCTCGGCGACGGATAGCTCGGGGGGGACGCTGACGTTGACTTCGGCGCGCATCCGATGTCCGAGCCACCTCGCCCGCACTTCGGTCACGCCCTCGACCTCGGGGACGTGGCTCGCGGCGTGCCTTATTTCCTCGATGACCTCCGGCTCCACCCCGTCGAGAAGGCGCGTGAAGACGGCCTTGCCCGACTGCCAGACGATGACGAGGATCGCAGCGGAGATGAGGAAGCCGATGGCCGGATCCGCGAGCGGGTATCCGAGCCACACTCCGACCGCCCCGAACAGCACCGCGAGGCTCGTCCACCCGTCGGTCCGGGCGTGGTATCCGTCGGCTACGAGAGCCGCGCTGCCGATGTCCCTCCCGACCCGGACGCGGAAGACGGCGACCGCCTCGTTGCCGATGAACCCGACGACCGACGCCGCCGCGACCGCCCACAGGAACGTGATCGGCTGCGGATCGAAGAACCGGCTCACCGCCTGATAACCCGCGACCATCGCGCTGGCGAGGATGATGAGAACCACGACGACCCCCGCGAGATCCTCGACGCGACCGTATCCGAACGGAAAGCGGCGGCTCGGCCCGAGGCGCGCGAGGGCGAATGCGATCCACAACGGAATTGCCGTCGCCGCGTCGCCGACGTTGTGGATCGTGTCTGAGAGAAGCGCGACGCTCCCGGTGAAAAAGACCACCACAACCTGCATCAAAGCCGTCGCCATGAGTCCGACGAACGACCACTTCACCGCCCACATGCCACGCTCGGAGGCGGCTATCGAAGGATCCACCGCCCCGTGGACATGCCCGCCAACCTCGTGCCGATGCCCCTCGCCACTGTCCCGTGCCATGCTCCCTCTTTCTTATTGTTAGTTGAAAAACTGTTCAATTATACATATAGTTTGCAGCATGGCCCACTTCAAGAAAGCACCTTCGGACGCTCGGCTTCTCGAGCCGCGCGACGTGCTCGGGAGCGAGATTCCGGGCATTGACGAGCGGGTGTCGGCTTTGATGGCAGCTCTTTCGGCTCCGAGTCGCATTCGGGTACTGTTTGCGCTTCTCGAACGTGGGGAGCTTTCCGCCGGGGAGGTCTCGAAGGAGGTTTCGATGAGTGATTCGGCGACGAGCCATCAATTGCGGGTGCTTCGGGATCGCGGCCTTGTGAAGCGGAGGCGGGAGGGTCGGAGCGCGTTTTATTCGCTCGCGGACGGCCATCTCGAGGTTTTGCTCCGCGAGGCTCTTTTCCACGTGGATCACACCCGGCTCGAAGGACGAGGGGACTCGGATGGCGAGTAATTTCAGAAAAACATGCGCGACGTGCGCCCGATACGGACGGGACTTCGCCGGGAGGTACCGGGAGTTTCTCCTCGACGCCGGAACGCTTTTCACTTTCGCGAGCATTTTGCTCCTCGTCGCGGCGACGATTCAAAATCCCGGCGGGCTTCTTTCCAGCGGTTCCCCCGAAGAAACGGGGACGGTTTTGTTCGTGTTCTCGGCGGTCGTCGGGTCGGTGTATATATGGTGGTCGGCGATACAGGGAATTCGCGAGCGCGACTTCACCGCGGATGTTCCCGTCTCGATAGCGACGTTCGCGGCCATCGCCATCGGGCAGTATTCGGCGGCGGCGATCGTGGCGGTTTTGCTCCTCGTCGGGGGTATGCTCGAGGAGTTCGTCGCCGCCCGAGCCGGACGAGCCGTCGGCGACCTCGCAAGTTTGCTTCCCGACCGAGCGACGGTTCGAAGAAACGGAAACGACACCGTCGTCCGCCTCGAAGAAGTCGAAGTGGGGGACGTGCTTCTCGTCCGATCCGGCGAGGGGGTCGCGGTGGACGGCGAGGTCGTGAAGGGCGAGGCTTCCGTCAGCCAGGCCGCCGTCACGGGGGAGAGCATGCCCGTCGAGAAGGCGGCGGGGGATACGGTTTATGCCGGGACATTGAACGAGGTCGGCGCCCTCGAAATCCTCGCTACGGAGGTCGGGGAGGAGACGACGCTCGGGCGGATACGGCGCATGGTCGAGGAGGCGAAGGAGAAGAAGGCTCCCATAGAGCGCGTCCTCGACAAGTACGCGAAGTTTTATACTCCGATCGCACTGATTCTCGGAGCCGCGCTATGGTGGTGGACGGGAGATCCATTACGCGCTATCACGATGCTCATCGTCTTTTGCCCATGCGTGATGGTTCTCGCCACCCCGACCGCGCTCGTCGCCTCCATCGGGAACGCCGCACTCCGAGGGAGCCTCGTGAAGAAAGGCTCGACGGTCGAGGCATTGGCGAAAATAGACACTGTCGCCTTCGACAAGACCGGGACGCTCACCTTCGGGGAGCCGGAGGTCGTCGAGGGCGCCGCGCTCGACGGCATCACCGAGGACGAACTCCTCCGCCTTGCCGGAGTCGCCGAGAAATTCAGCGAGCATCCTGTCGGACGGGCCATCTTCCGCGCCGCCGAGGAGAAATCGTCCGTCTCCGACCCGGACGATTTCGACGCGCTTCCGGGCATGGGTGTTCGGGCGACCTCTGGCGGGAGGGAGGTTCTCGTCGGGAAGAGCGACCTCCTCACCGAGCATGGCATCGAGTCGAACGGGGCGGCCTCCGACCTCGTCGGCGCGTCGTCGGGGCGGAGCGTAGTCTCGCTCGCGGTGGACGGAAAGCTCGCCGGACTCTTCGTCCTCGAAGACAAATTGAGGCCGGAGGCGAAGGAGACCATCGAAGAATTAAACGCCCTCGGCCTGCGAACCGTCCTCGTGAGCGGCGACGAGCGGCGAACCGCCGAGAGGGTCGCCGAAAGGCTCGGCATCGAGGAAGTTCATGCGGAGGTTCTCCCAGAGCAGAAAGTCGAGGTGGTCGATAGGCTCCAGAAAGAGGGGAGGAAAGTCGCCTTCGTGGGGGACGGGATAAACGACGGCCCCGCGCTCGCCGCCGCCGACGTCGGGGTGGCGATGGGGCTGAGCGGCACCGACTTCGCCGTCGAGACCGCCGAGGTCGCGCTCCTCTCCGACGAGCTTTCAAGGCTGCCGCATCTCGCCAGCCTCTCGAAGAAGGCGATGGGCGCGATCAAGCAAAACCTCGTCTTCTCGCTCGGCGTCCTCGCCGTCGCCGTCGGGCTGACGATTCCCGGCATCCTCACCCCTGTGACGGGCGCCCTCCTCCACGAACTCTCGTCCATCCCCGTCATCGCGAACTCGGCGCGGCTCATCCGGTGGAATCGGAGTGAGTGAGGGTCGCTTTGGTCGCTGTTGCTCCCGGTTATTGGTTCGTGGTTATTGGTTATTGGCAAATACGAAAACCAACAACCAAAAACCATTAACCGGAGAGGAGCCGAAGGCGGCGAAGCCGGGTACGGAGCGGCCATGAACCTCGAAACAAAGCGGCTCCATTTGCGACCGTTCGCGCTCTCCGACCTCGATGTTCTCGCGGACATATGCGCTCGCCCCGACACCCGTGGCTTCGCGTGGGAAGGCCCGAAAGACCGAAGCTCCGTCGCCGCCGAACTCCGTGAATGGATCGCAGAGTACGAAAATGGCCTCGGGAGCCTCGCCATAATTTATAAAGAGGGCGGGGAACTCATCGGACACGTCGGGGTGTCGCGGGAAGAAGGAAGGTACGTCCTCTCGTATGCGCTCCGAAAAGATCATTGGTGCATGGGACTCGCCCCCGAAGCGTGCCGGAAAATAATGGCCCACACCTTCGACGAACTCGAAATGGACGAAATATGGACGCGCACCCGCGCCGGAAACTCCGCGTGGCGCTCGATGATGGGTCGCCTCGGAATGACCCACCGCGAATCCGCCGGAGACACCGTCCATTACGCCGCGACGGCGGGGGATTTTTCGGATGCGATGCGCGAACATGAACGGAAAGTCGAGTTCGGCATGCCGATAAAACGATAACGAAACGAAAAAACGGCTCCCGGCGATGGAGCCGGGAGCCGCGAAGAACACTCTTTTGTTTTTAGCTTGCGATCTCCACGGGGCCGTGGTTGTCGCAGTGGCCGTCGTGCGGGTGATGGAGATGGCCCTCGACGAGATAGTCGGTATGGTCGCCGTGCGGAACCGCCTCGTGTCCGCAGCCGGGGCCGTGGGTGTGGTCGTCGCCATGCTCGGCGTCGTGGTCGTTGTGTCCGTCCGGGTTCGCGCCGCTCACTTCGATGGCGTGCTCCTCGACGGTTCCATCGTCTTTCTGGTGGTGGAGGTGGACGTCGTGGAGATAGTCGGTGTGGCCGTTGTGCTTCACTGCGGTGTGTTCGCAGTCCGGGCCGTGGACGTGGTCGTGTCCGGTGTGTACTTCGGTCATGTTCGTTCCTTTCGTTAGCTTTACGTTTTCTATTCGTCCGCGTGGGCGAGGATGGAGAGGATCACATCGTATACGTGCCGGTCGGCGAGCGAATAATATACGTGCTTGCCTTCCCGCCTCCCGACGACGAGACCTTCGCCACGCAGGATCTTCAGCCTCTGTGAGATGGTGGACATTCCCTCGCCACTCTCAGCGGCGATCTCCGTGACGCACATCTCACCCTCCGACAAGCGGATCATGAGCCGCAGCCGAGCCTCGTCGCCCGCCGCATGGAGCATCCTCGCCGCCCGCCCGAAAGACTCGCCGCTCGACGGGGAGAAAGTTTCCGGGCTATCGCCGTGATCCTCCCCCCGACACGTCGGCGTCGGCTCCATCCCAACCTCCGTCTCTATCAAACGATTCATCATTACATGAAATGATAAATCGTCATGTGCGGGCTGTCAAGGGAGGTCGCTCCCTTCGGTCGCTCCGGGGAGTGGGGAGGCGCTCGCTCCGCTCGCTTCGGGAGTGGGGAGTGGGGGAAGTCCGGAGGCAACGCTTCCCTCGCCGACGCGCTCTCCGCCCACGGCGAGTGTCTCCTTCGAGCGGCAAAGCGGAAAGACACCGGAGAATGCGAACCGCGCGAAGCCCCGGAGAGAGCGAGCCGGAGGCGAACCGCTCTCCCGACTTCCGAAGCGAGGGTACTTCGCGCCCATTGTCGGTTATTGGTTCATAGTTATTGGCAAAAACTAAAAACCAAAAACCGGAGCGACCTCCCGGCTATCCGGTGGCTTTCGGGGTGGGGAGGGATCCGAGGATTGACACGGCTATGAAGAGGGCGGTGCATGAGAGGACGATGGCCGCCCCGGAGGAGACGTTCAGATAGTACGAGGCGTACAGTCCGGCGAGGCCGGAGGCCGAGGCGAAGGCGGCGGAGAGGAGCATCATGCGGGGCAGGCTCTTTGTGAGGAGGGAGGCGGTCGCGGCGGGGGTGATGAGGAGCGCGCTGATCAAGACGACGCCGACTGCTTGTATGCCGACGACGACTGTGAGGGCGAGGAGGATGAGGAGGCCGTATCGGACGCGGTCGGCTCGAAGCCCGACCACCTCGGCGTGGGTCGGGTCGAAGGAGGTGAGTTCGAGTTCTTTGTGGAACAGGAAAAGGCACAAAAGCACGAGCGCGGCGAGGATCGAGATCGCGATGAGATCCCCGCTCGTCACCCCGAGGATGTTCCCGAAGAGCATGTGGGTGAAATCGCGGAACGAACTCACCGTGCTCATGAGAAGCACGCCGAGGGCGAACATCCCGGTGAATGTGATGCCGATGGCGGTATCCTCGCGCAGCGACTGGCGGCGAGACAGCCAGCCAACCCCGAGCGCCGTCGCGACCCCGGCCACGATCGCCCCCCCGAGAAGATTCACCCCGAGGAGATACGCCGCGACAAGCCCCGGAAGAACGGTGTGCGAGAGCGCATCCCCCATGAAAGCCATCCCGCGAAGCACCACATAAACGCCGAGGATGGCGCACGTCGCCCCGATTAGGACGGCGGCGACCGCCCCGGTCTGCATGAACGAATATTGCAAAGGTCCCGTCAGCCAGCTCATCGCAGCGGAATGCCCGTGAAAGCCTCGGCCTCCGGAGCGGCCTCGCGTCCTTCGCGCAGATAAAATGCCGCGTCGAAGTCCGAGGAGAGGCTTTCGAGGTCGTGGGTCGCGGTGACGATGGTCTTCCCGGACTCCCACAGTTCGCGGATGACGGCGGATATCTTTTCCCGCGTCTCGGCGTCCACGGCGGCGAGCGGCTCGTCGAGGAGGAGGAGGTCGGAGCCTTGCGCGAGCGAGCGGGCGAGGAGGGCGCGTTGCTGCTGGCCGCCCGACAATTGCCCGATCTGGCGCGAAGACAAATCCTCGATGCCGAGGCGGGCGAGGATGTCATGGACGAGTTCGTGGTCTTCGCGCCCCGGTCTTTTCAGCCATCCGAGGTGGACATAGCGGCCCGTCATCACGAGCTTGCGGACGTTGATCGGGAACCGCCAGTCTATCTCTCCGCGCTGCGGCAAATACGCCACCCGGTGATGGCACGCCCCGACCGGATTTCCATGGACGAGAATCGAACCGGACTCCGGCCTCAAAAGCCCGACGACCGCTTTTAATAGCGTGGACTTCCCCGACCCGTTCGGCCCGACGAGCGCGACCCGAGTGCCGGACGGAATCCTCAGCGAAACCCCGTCGAGCGCGGGATGTTCCATCCCCGGATGCGATGCGCGGAGGCTGCGAACCGCCAGCGCGGCAGCGTCCGGGACCGGATCCGCATGCCGCCCCCCGGCGTACGAAAATACCGGGAGTCGGGAAGCGATTCGCTTCGCTCCGCTACGGGAGCCGGGAGTCGGGAATGGCACGGAGGCGAAGCTCGCGCCGCCAATTTCTCCCACCGAATTCATCGAGGGTCCATCGGGCTCGGAGGCGAATGTGCCGGAGGCGAGAAAGTGGGGGAGTCGGGAAAGGCGCGGTATCGAAACCCATGCCGCCGAAGCCCCACGTCGAATTTCGCGGGAGTCCGTCGGGTGCGGGGCGAAGGTGTCGGAGGAAAGGAAGTGGGAAGCAGGGAAAGGCACGGTGTCGAAAAACGTGCCGCCGAAGCCTCCCCTCGAATTTCGCGGGAGTTTGTCGGCGTCGGGGGTGAGGGCGAAGGCGTCGGGTGGTGTGGGATCCGGGCGAAAGGTTTCGTCGCTCGCTTTGGGGAAAATCTTTGCCCTTCCCGACCCCCGACTTCCGAACAACGAAAGCCGCGAAGAAATAAACCGGATCCCGTATGAAAGGAAGTCGAGAACACCCCGACTTCCGAAACGAGTGCCTCCCGACTCCCGGTTTTCCTCATTCGAGGGCGTCCGCGATGGTCGAGGCGTTGTATTCCGTCATGCCGATATATGTGTCGCCCTCGCTTCCCTCTTCGCCGAGGGCGTCAGTGTACAGCGGGGGGGCGAGTTCGACGCCCGCCTCGTTCGCTATGCGCTCCATGATGGCTTCGTTTGTGGTCGTCTCCGGGAAGATCGCCGGCACTCCCGTCGCCCGGATCCCATCGGACAGCTCGGCGATGTCGCCCGCCGCCGGGTCGGACGCCTCGGTGGTGAAGCCCTCAATGGCTGTCCCGACGACCTCGAAATCATATGCCTCAGCAAAATATCCGAAGGTGTCGTGGGCGGTGATGAGCTTCCGATTTTCCTCCGGAACACCCGAGACGCTCTCCTCGACGGAGGCTTCCAATTCCCGAAGCTCGGCTATGTACTCGCTCGCGTTCTCCCGGTACACGTCGGCGTTCTCCGCGTCGGCCTCGACCAGCGCATCGCGGACGGCCTCGGTCATCGAGATGGCATTGCCGACATCGCCCCACACATGCGGATCAAACTCGCCATGACCTTCGCTTTCGTGATCCCCATGCTCGTCGCCATGTTCGTCGGAGTGTTCCTCATCTCCATGATCGTGCGATTCCTCGTCGGCATGCCCCTCATCGCCGTGGTCGTGCGAGGCTTCGTCGGCATGCTCGTCGCCTTCATGGGAATGCTCGTCGTCATGTTCCTCATTCCCACGTTCCTCTTTCTCATGCCCTTCGTCGCCGTGACCGTCGCCCCCATCCGCATGTTCCTCGTCGCCATGCTCGTCGCTGTGTTCCTCGTGTCCGCCTTCGATGGGTTCGAGGCCGTCGGTGGCGGCGACGCGCTCGGCTTCGGAGCCGGATGATTCGTACATGTCGTCGAGCCACGTCTCGTATTCGAGGCCGTTCTCGAAGACGACTTCGGCCTCGGAGAGGGCCGCGCTGTCGGACGGACTCGGCTCGAAGACGTGCGGGTCTTCGCCTGCGGCGACGAGGGTCGTGAGTTCGATTCCATCTCCACCGACGTTCCCGACGATGTCGCCGAGAATGCTGTGAGTCGCGACGACGCGGGGGCCGCTCGCCTCCTGTCCGGCCCCCGATCCGCCACCGCATCCCGCGAGGACGAACGCGAACATAGCCAAAGCAAGCGGAATACCGACCCTCGAAATACGTTTCACCGTGACTCCTCTCCGTTATGCGGAGATCCCGAAAGCGAAAACCCTCCGCAACCCACGTTCTCAACCATCGAATCTCACCTTCGCTAATACCGCGTAAAAACCTTCGCTCATCGCTCCCCCGAACCCACCCGTGGACACGGTTCGGCGGGTCGTCTTCGCCACCGGGGAATGCACTTCACAAAACAGACGTTCCGGTGGAAAGCCTTCACGAAAGTGGTATGGCGTTTGGATGGACTCGGCTCGAAGATGTGCGGGTCTTCGCCCACACCGACGAGGGGCGCGAGTTCGATGCCGCCTCCGCCGACGTTCCCGACTATGTCGCCGAGTATGCTGTGCGTCGCGACGACATACGGTCGCCGATGGATGCCCCCCTTCATGACGCCTTTCGTCCGCCGCACGATGAGCACGCGCCGCCGAGGGCGTATTGCACGACCATCCACTCGTACGCCGTGAGTTCCTCCCCGAGTTCGCGCTTTTCGAGGGCGTCGCACGTCCTCCGGTCTATCTCCCGCTGCCGCGCCGTCCGATGCCTTTTCGCCTCGCTCATGAAATCCCCATCATCCACACGCTTCCGTCATCGCTCCCGACGGCGGCCCGTTTGTCGTCCGGCGAGAACGTGAGCGTGGAGATGGCGGAGCCGAGTGTCGTGACGGCGAGCGGACTCTCCGTCCGGCCCGGCTCCCAGAGAACCGCGAGGCCGTCGCCGCCGCCGGAGAGAAGGAGGTTCCCCCTTCGCTGGTACGAGAGCGTGCTCACGAACTCTGTGTGGGCTTCGAGGGAGAGCGGGCGCGAACCCTCCGGCCCCTTTCCACCGCAGTCCCATACTGTCACGGCCTCGGCGCCTCCGGTCGCGAGGTATCGGCTGTGCGCGTCCCATGCGAGTTCGCGGACTTTCGTGGCGTAGCCGAACATTTGGAGATCCATGCCGTGCGAGACGATCCAGAAATGGACGGTGGAATCTTGATCCCCGGTCGCTATGTACTTCCCGTTCGGACTCCACGAAATTTTGAGCGTCGAACCCTGCCACTCGAATTTCCTGGCGGGCTTCGGGCTTCCGGGCTTCCACAGGCTCACGCCGCCGTATGCGGACGTTGCGAGATCCCGCGCCGAACCCGGCTTCCACTCGACGTCGGAGACGGTGCTTTGATGATCCTCGGATTCCCAGAGAAGCTCGCCGCTCCTCTTCCACATTCTTATTTTCTTCGCCGCCGAACTCACGAGATGCTTCCCGTCCGGCGAGAAGGCGACTTTCTCGACCCATTGACTTCCGCCGTCGAGTTCCTTCCCTTCGCCGCTGTTTACGTCCCACAGCCGGACTTTCCCATCCTGACCCGCGCTCGCGAGGACACCGCGAGTATTCCACGAGAGCGAGGTCGTCCCGAAGCCGTGGCCGGAGAGGCGTTTCAAAACCTCCCCGGTGTCCGCTTCGAGGATCGAGATCGGCTCCGCCACGTCCGCCGCCGCGACGGTTCGCCCGTCGGAAGACCACGCGAGGTCGTTCACATAGTCGTCGAGGGAGGCCCGCCAGAGAGTGTCGAGGCCGTTCGCCTTCCTCCCGGCTACTTTTCCGCGAGGCACGCTTCGAATCCCTTGTTGAGTTCCTCCCGGTTCAAATTCCGACCGATGAAGATGAGCGAGTTCGTCCGTTCCTCGCCCTCCCTCCACGGGCGGTCGGGCCTCCCGTCGAAAAGCATATGCACCCCCTGGAAAACGAAGCGCGTGTCCTCGCCCGCGAGGCTCAAAACTCCCTTCATGCGAAAGATGTCCTGCCCGAGATTTTGAAGGACGTCCCCGAGCCACGCATTGAATTTCTGAACGTCGAGGTCGCCGGGAGTCGTGATCCCCACCGACGTCACCTCGTCGTCATGCTCGTGGTCCGGCGCATATTCTCTTTCGAGAACGGGCGAGAGGGGAGTCCCGTTCCCCCGAAGCTCAGCCTCGAACTCCTCCGGATAATGCTCCGTGAAAAGCGCGTACGCCCCCGCCTCGGAAATTTCCACCCCGAAGCTCGATTTGCCGCCCCCGAGGTCGAGTTCATATACTTTCTGCGACGGGACGATGCTCTTCCCGGCCTCCACCGGATGCTCCTCGCCGGAGAAAAGAAGCACCGTGCGGTCGCGGGCGAGGTCGAGTTCCACCGAGTCGGCGTTTGAGATCGGAAGAATCGCCGCCTTCATCGCGGGGTCCGGCCCTTCCTCGAAGGCGAACTCGTATTTCCCGGCTTCGAGTTCGTAGACTCCGGCCCACTCGAACGGGTATTCCGGCTCCATGAACTTCGGGTCGATGTCGAGGGCGCGGTCAAGGTTGAAACCACCGACGTCGAGGACTTTGTCGAGTTCGAGGACGGCATCTTTGGTTCGGTATATCTTCGCCGCCGCGTTCATGGACCGGATGCGGGCTTCGAGTTTGTCAACCTCGCCCTCCTCGACGAGATCCACCTTGTTCAAAAGGATGACGTCGGCGAAGGCTATTTGCTCGGTGACCTCGGGGCTGTCGTCGAAATGCTGCGAAACATGCTTCGCGTCCACGAGCGTCGTCACGGAGTCGAGTTGCATTTTGTCTCGCATTTCGTCGTCCATGAAGAAAGTTTGGGCGACGGGGCCGGGGTCGGCCATTCCGGTCGTCTCGATCATGATGTAGTCGAAGCGGTCGCGCCGCTTCATGAGGTTTCCGAGGATGCGGATGAGGTCGCCGCGCACGGTGCAGCAAATGCAGCCGTTGTTCATCTCGAAGACTTCCTCGTCCGCCCCGATGACGAGTTCCTGATCCACGCCGACCTCGCCGAACTCGTTCTCGATTACCGCGATCCTCTTCCCGTGGTTCTCCGTCAAAATCCGGTTCAACAAAGTCGTCTTCCCACTCCCGAGAAACCCCGTCAATACCGTGACCGGAACCCGACTCCCCTCCAAAACCTCGGTCATGCCAACCCTTCCTTTCTCCTCGAAAATTCTTCCAGTTCATAATGATACGTCATTATTGATCCGTTGTGATCCGTCGAAACCGGAGTTGGAAATTGCCTCGCCGCCCCCGAAGAACCGGGCGAGTTCCATCCACGCCTCCGGCATTCCCTCCGAGGACGCGGACTTCTTCGGCCACGAAGCGACGCAAGCTCTCCGATACTCCTCCCCGAAATCGTCTCGAACCCATGCCTCGTATTCCGAGAGACGCTCCGAAATCCCGGCGAGGAGCCGCCACGCCGACGTCCTTTCCCGCTCGGAGCGGGGCATTCGGCACCGAGGCATATCCGAAGCCCGCCACGCTATACCGTCGAGCCGGCTGCCGGGAAGTAGCTTCGGCGAGAACTTTCTTCGTTCGAGATAAAGCGAGCCGACGCCCTCCTCCAAATACACGATTCCGAAGCCCCAAAGCCGGGTTTCACGACGGTTCTTCGGCTCTTTCCAGACATAACATGAGGGTGTGTTCATTCCGTCTGGCGGGGGTATTTTCGAGAATCCGTATGCGACGAGCGCGTTCCCGGGGGCGCGGGAGATGTCTCGTCCGAAGCACCACATTTGCTGGTCGAGGAGGACGCGCCCGAGTTTGAGAACGTCCGAAGGCATGTATTTCGCACGCTCCGCTCGCCGGGAGTGGGGGGTGGGCGGCGGCGCGGGCTTCGCTCCCCCGTCTTTCCCAACTCTCGACTCCCGAAGCGGAGCGACCTCTCGAATTCCGGTCTTCAAAGCGTTATTACTTGATCCGGAGGGTTCCCGGAGAGCGCGCCGTAAAGGTCGGGGAAGCACCCGACGCTCACGCCTTCGACGGTTCCGATGGGCTTCGCGGATCTTGCCTCTCCTTCGGCGAGGCCGCGTTCGAGAGCGCATTGATCGCAGAGCATGAGCATGACGTTCTTCTCCTTCGCGACTTTCGAGAGACGTTCGCCCATCGGGTCTCCCTGCCGGAGAAGGTACGTATTGTCGTCGAAGAAGAACATTCCGACGACATCGGCGCCGTGGTCGCCGTCCTCGAGCTGGGGGAGGATCATCCGCCCCAATTTGTAGCTCGCGGTATGCCCCGAACTGCTGAAAACATAAGCCACCTTCATACCGAAGTTCCTCTCGTCGCCGCCAACCGAATATCTTAAAATGATAATTTAATATCGTAATGGTCAAGGGGAAGTTTTTGGTATCATCGGAGAATGATGGATACACCGAAAAGGCTCGAAGCGATCGTCGAGGAATTCAGGGAGGCTCCGGCTTCTTTCAAGTTGCCGATGCTCCTCGAATATTCGAAGAAGGTTCCACCGTTGCCGCCGCATCTCGAAGGTCGGCAGGACGCGATGGAGCAAGTCCACGAATGCCAGACCCCGTTCTTCCTCGCCGAGGACATAGACGACGAGGGGCGGGTGACGATGTACTTCGACGCTCCACAGGAGGCTCCGACGACGAGGAGTTTCGCGGGTGTCGTGTACGAGGGTTTGAACGGACTCACCGCCGGGGAGATCCTCGGAACCCCCGACGATTTCTATATTCGGATGGGTTTGTCGGAGGTCGTTTCGCCGCTTCGCCAGCGAGGGATTTCGGCGATACTTTGGCGCCTCAAAAAACGCATCCGCGCCGAGATGGAGACTCGGGAGGCTTCGTAGTTTTCAGCGATTGGCTTTCAGCCGTCAGCAAAGACGAAAGTCGGGCGATTGCGGGAGGAAGCCTCGCCGATGAGGTGGTTTGCGTTCGCGGCTCTCGCCATCGGATGCGGTTGATCTCGCTTCCGCTTCCCCGGCTTTGAAGCGACATCCGGAGATTCGCCCATCATGCCGAAGCGTCATTGTCCGAGGGCGTTTTTGCCTTTGCTTCGCAAGCCGCCGGATCAGCCTTTCCGGGCCACCCATCCACCGAAGAGTATCGCGTTGTAAAACCGCTCGACGTCTTTGAATCCGGCCTCGCCGAGAAGTTCGAGTATCCGCTCCTCCGGGACGAAGTGGATGTTCGCGTGGAGGTCGTCGAACCATTTTTCGAGGTCTTCTTCGCTCATTCCGGTGGCGCTTTGGCGGGCTTTCTTCGTCTCCATGAAGCGGGGGAACTTCGGAGAGTTTTTGTCGGCGTGGAGGTCGGCGAGGATGAAGGGGGAGTCGGGCTTCATTCGGGCGGAGATGCTTTCGAGGAGGGCGAGCTTTTCTCCGTCGTCGGGGAGGAAGTGCATCACGAGTATGAGCGTCGCCGCGTCATATGGCTCGGACTCGGGGAGGTCGTGGACGAATCCGGTGTGGATTTCGGCTCTTTCGGAGAGGCCGCGCTCTTCGAGGCGGCGTTTCGCGATGGCGGTCATTTCGCGGGAGGGGTCGGCTCCGGTGAACGTCCATTTCGGATTGCGTTCGGCGAAGTATGAAAGCTCCATTCCGGTGCCGGAGCCCGCGATGAGGAGGCGGGGTGTTTCGGGGGCGTTCTCCATTCCAGTCTTTATGAAGAACATCGCCATGTCGTGGAGCGCTTCGTAGCCGGGGATGGTCTTCCGGGTCCACGCATCGTACTTTCCCGCCCGCTCCTCGTCGAAACGCTCGCCATTCGTCATCGCCATGGTTCATCCTTTGATAGCCAGCTCGCCCTCGGTTTTTACCAAAAACCAAAAACCAAGTGCGGTAGCGGAGCGACCTTCGCCAACTCGCCCTCTCCACGCCCGGCCCACCCTCCCGGAAGTCGAAAAACGTGTACAAACCGAAGAACAAAACGAAAGTTCCCACCGCGAGCAACGCCCCTCGCCATCCCACCCTCGAAATTCCCTCCACCGCCATGCCGTCCTCTCTTCCGTGTCCGAACCGACGAAACCATCGAAGTCCATAATTAATAACATATTATCGTTTAATGGTCGAGGCGGGACGGGATAAAATAGGGGGATGGAGATTTGCGGGAAGGTTTCGGGATGATCGGGCGTGGGTTCATTGCGGTGATCCGTGTTTACCAGCGGTTCATTTCGCTGCTGCTTCCGCCTTCGTGCCGATTCACGCCATCGTGTTCGAAGTACGCTGTCGCGGCCATACAAAAGCACGGGGCGATAAAGGGTGTCGCTCTCGGGGCATGGCGCGTGCTTCGTTGCAATCCGTTTTGCAAAGGCGGCCATGATCCGGTTCCGTGAGGCCGCGCGGCTTTCGCCCTCTTCGACGCCTCTCTCTTCGGTGAGTGATCGGCTCCGGTGGAAATCTTGCATCGCCGCGGCGCGGGGTTCGGTTCGCAGTCGAGCGGATGGGTCGCGCCTTCGCCCCCGAAAACGATAACGGCGAATCGCCGAGGGGTGGGTCATGATAGTATTTTGGCATGGCTGTGAAGAGGCGGACGAGGCAGCGGGAGGCGATCCTCGGTGTGATCGAGGGTTCGGACGGGCCTTTGTCGGTGGGCGAGGTTCACGAATTGGCGGGGCGGGAGATACCCGGCCTCGGGATCGCGACTGTGTACCGGAACATAAAGCTCCTCAAGGAGGAGGGTGTGATCGTCGCCGTCGAGCTTCCGGGCGAGGAGCCGCGCTATGAGCCGGATGGCCGCGGTCACCACCACCACTTCCGATGCAGAAACTGCGAGCGCACCTTCGACCTCGAAGAATGCCCGGTCGGCATCCCCGACGGGACGACCCTGCCGGGCGGCTACCGGGTCGAGGGTCACAGCCTGACTTTGTACGGACGATGCACGAACTGCCCCGAATAATCTTTTGAAAGTCGCCCCGAACACCGTCGTCTCCATCGAATACGTTTTGCGCGTCGAAGGTGAAATCGTGGATTCGACTCCCGAGGGCGAGCGCATTCTCTTTCTCCACGGCGAAGGCCACGTTCTCCCGCCCGGCCTCGAAGATTCGCTTTCCGGGAGGGAAGTCGGCTCTTTCCGCGTCACGCTCGCGCCGGACGAGGCCGTCGGGGAATACGACCCGGGCAAAGTGTTCACGGCGAAAAGGGGCGACTTCCCCGGAGATGCGAAGGTCGGAGTCGGGGAGGAATTCTATTTCGAGGACGAGGGGGAGACTCCGGTGGCGGCGAAGATAATCTCCGTGGACGGCGACGACATCACCCTCGACTCGAATCCCGAACTCGCCGGAAAGACACTCGAATACGAGGGAATCGTCCACGATGTCCGGGCGGCGACGGATGAGGAGGTCGAGCATGGACATGTGCATGGCGAGGGGGGAGTGGAGCATTGACGTCTCGCTTCGCTCGGGTCATTGGTTTTCAGTTTTTGCCAATAACCAATAACCAATAACCGGGAGCGACCGAAGGGAGCGACCCATGAGATTCAAGAAGCGGATACCGGTCACGCTCGTCGGGGGGTTTCTCGGGGCGGGGAAGACGACGCTCGTGAATCGGCTCATCGAGTCGGGGGAGAAAAAATACGGCGTCGTCGTCAACGAATTCGGGGATGTGAATATTGACTCGGAGATTATCGAGGAGATGGAGGATGGCGGGGTCGCGGAACTCGGCGGAGGGTGTCTTTGCTGCGTCGGACGCGAGGATCTCTCCGTCGCATTGTATGGTCTCGTGTGCCGGGACGAGCCGCCGGAGCACATCCTCATCGAGCTGAGCGGGCTCGCCGACCCGGTTCCCGTCGCGCAGCAATTACTCACGACCGAATGGCGCGGCCTCCTCGACCTCGACGGGATAGTCGCCGTCGCGGACGCGGTGAATTTGAGGGAGACGATGGACGAGGCGCCCGAGGGGAAGTCCCAGCTTGCGTATGCGAGCGTGGTGGTTTTGAACAAAGGGGATCTCGTCGGGGTGGCGAAGCTCGAAGAGGCCGAGGGGATCATCGAAGAACTGAATCCGATGGCGGAGGTCATAAAGACGAGCCGGGCGAAGGTCGAGACGAAGTACATCATCGGCCTCGGGGCTTTCTCGCCGGACTGGAAGCCGAGGGGGCATAAGCTGGCGCATGGCAAGAACATAAGCTCCGTCACGCTTCGGGCCGAGCGTCCGCTGAGGATCGAGGATTGGGTTTCGTTCCACCGCCGGATGATGATCCGGCGCGAGGGAATATATCGCGCCAAAGGAATACTCCATTTCGAGGGGATGGACGAGCCGATGCTTCTCCAAGCCGTGCGCGGCCTGTACACTTTCGAGACATACGAAGGGAAGCACGACGGAGGCTCCGAACTCGTAGTCATCGGACGGAACCTCGACGAGGCCGAGTATCGGGAGGCGTTCGAGAAGGTTCTCGTGTGAAAGCGAAGCGAGCTTCGCGCTTGTCAGCGTTTCAGCTAAAAACAGGTGGATGGAGGAACGTGTTTCCGCGCCGAAGGGCAACTCGCCGAGCAGTCTTTGCGATGGGCTGCGCTTCCCGAAAGCCGTATTCGTCTTCCCCCCGGCTCTCCACTGCCGAAGCGAGCGTCAGCGAGCGCGGAATCATTCGCTCGGATCCCGTGTCAGCCGTCGGCTGAAGACAGGCGTGGGAGGGGGTGGCTGCTCGGGGCGCGAAGTTTGCGGAGGAAGCTCCGCTCTCATCGTCGGGGGTCGTGATTCGGAGAATGACAAAAGCTGGCGGCTGGCGGCTATGGGCTGAAAAACAGCAGCCACGCTCCGACGAGGACGACTTCGACGCCGAGGATGATGAGGAAGGGCGCGGCGGCTCGGGAGTTCTTCCGGGCGTAAAGAGTGGGGGCCGTCAGCCAGCCGAACGCCAGTCCGCCGACGAGGCCGCCGATATGGGCGGTGTTGCTTATGTTCGGGATCGAGAACCCGATGTACAAATTTATCGCGAGGAGGATGAGTAATTGGCGGATGATCGGGTTTTGCCATGAGAAAGTTCCTTGCCGCATCGAGAAGCCGAGGATCGCGCCGAGAAGTCCGAAGATGGCCCCCGACGCCCCGACCGCGAGCGAATTGAAACCCCCGATATACAAATACGCGATGCCACCAGAGAGGCCGCTGAGGAGGAAAAGGGCGAAGAAGCGGCCTCGTCCGAAGGCGGATTCGGCGAAGGAGCCGAGGAAATAAAGCGCGAGCATGTTGAAGCCGAGGTGTACGAAGCCGGAATGGAGGAACATGCTCGACAGCAGCCGCCACTCCTCGCCCCGCGCCACGAGCGCCGGAATCAGCGCGCCCCTTTCGAGAACCGCGCCCGGCTGCGCCATCAGCCCGACGTTCCACGGGGTGGCGGGCATCCCGAGGACGGCGACGCACACGTATACGAGGACGCACGCCGAGATGAGAGAGAACGTTACCGGGAGCCGGGAGAAGAGATTCAATTGGTGGTTCGGCTACCCGAAGCGACCGGGTTTGCGGCTTTGGGTCTCGCGGACTTCGCGCACCGCGTCGCCGACCTGGACTTGCGAGAGGTCTTTCAGCGGGCCGCCGATCATGGATTCGAGGTCGTCGTCGCTGTCGTCGTCGGACTGTCCGGGGTTCATGCCGAAGCCTTGCACGCGCACGTCGTCGCCGAACATTTGGCCGAACATACGCTGGAGCTGCTCCTGCATCTCACCCATGCCCGCGGCCCCGAGAGGCATTTGCTGGCCGCTCTGCAAACGGGCGATGGCGAGGCGGTCTTTGACCTCCGTGACCTCGGCCTTCGCCTTCACGTCCTCGACGGTTCCGAGGGTTTCCCCGGTGTCGGGGTCCCAGACTTCCTCGCCGCCTTCGGTGAAGACCTCGAAGACCATGCCGTGCCGGACGCTGTCTATGCGGCCGCGGTTTATTACGATCTCGTTGTTTCCAAGTATTTTCGCTACTTTGCCCTCGACCGCCATGCGATGAAGCACCTCCATAATTGTGAAACACTCCGGCTGATTATACATTCCAGCAAAACAGTCTCTTTGCGGATAAAATCCCCGCCATGCCAAATCGAGAAAACGGTCGAACGAATCGCATCGGAAGACACCTCCCGACCTCCGGGGGACTCAAAAACACACTCCAAAAAGCAGCCGACCAAAAATGCGAGACCATCCAAATCTTCGTCTCGAACCCGCAGCAATGGGCCGACCCGACCCCGCGCCCCGACGCCGAAGCGTTCGTGAAAAGCAAGGACGAACTCGGAATACACCCGATGGTCGCCCACGCGAAGTACCTCATAAACCTCGCCTCGAAAGACGAGTCGCAAAGGGGGAAATCCGCGAACGCCCTCGCCCGCGAACTCGTCGTGGCGGGGGAACTCGGTGTGGACTTCGTCGTCGTCCATTCCGGCAGCCACGGCGGGGAAGGCGAGGAAAAAGGCATGGAACGCCTCGTCGAAGGACTCGACAGCGCGAGGGAACTCGCCGCGAAGTTTGCCGGAGGTTCGCGTGTCGCGGAGCCGCTCGTCGAGAACTCGTGCGGCGCGGGGACGCAGCTTTGCTCCGACCTCGACTCTCTCGCCTCGGTTTTGCGGCGCGCCGATGTCCGATGTTGTTTCGACACGTGCCATGCCTTCGTGTCCGGCCACGACCTTTCGTCGCCGGATGCCGCGAAGGAGACGGGGAAAGAAGTTCGGGAAAAGCTCGGAGACGGCATCGGCATTTTCCATCTCAATGACGCGAGAAACCATTTCGGGAGTCGGCGGGACGGTCACGCGAGGATCGGGGAGGGGAAGGTTCCCGAGGATTCGTGGACGGCTTTTTTCGGTGAGCTTCCGGGCATACCGCTCGTTATGGAGACACCGTATGCGACGCCGGAGGTGGACGCGGATCAAATTCGGAGGGTCAAAGAACTTGTCGGCGGGTTGCGTATACAGGCTGGTGGGTTATAAAATTCAGATCGTGACGACTATCGAGATAAACCCGAAGAGTCAAAAGGGCGACCTCCTCGTCGCCATCGGGGAGACGCTCCGCTCCGAGCGGAACGAGCGCGGCCTCACTTTGAAGCAAGTCGCCGAAGGGGCGCACGTCTCCGTTTCGTACCTCGCCGAGATCGAGCGCGGGGAGAAAGACCCTTCGTCCCGTGTCCTCGAAAGCATCTCCGCCGGACTCGACGTGGAGATAAGCGAGCTTCTCACGAAGATCGCCGCCTCCCTCGAACCCGCGCAAGTCGTCTCGGTCGCGGATTCCCTCGCTGCGTAAGCTCGCTTCGCTCGTGCATTTCGGCTAAAACTCGCGAAACTCAACCCCCGAGAAGGAAATACGAGAGAAGGACGCTCGCCGTGTTGTATCCGGCGTGGGCGAGGAAGCTCGCGGTCGTGTTTATGTGCTTTCTTATGTATCCGAGTCCGAACGAGAGGAGGAGGATGTACCCGAGGAGGAGCGACGGGCCGTACTGCACGTGGAGCGTGGCGAAGAGGATGGAGGTGAAGACGATGCCAAGCGCGGGCTGGAGCGCGCCCCGGAAGAGAGTCTCCTCGCCGAGTCCCGCCCCGATGCCGATGAGGAGGGCGAAGAGGATGGCGGATATCGGAGACAGTCCGCTCGGGTCAAAGAGGCTCTCGGAGATTTCCCCGACTTGCGAATATAAATCCGGCTGGAGGGCGGCGAAGAGCGTGTCGGCGGCGACGGAGAGTCCGAGCGCGGCGACTATGAAAAGCGCGACGGCACCGAGATGCTTCATCGAGATCGACCCGTATCCGAGTCGTTCGAGCGTCTGGCGGAGGTTTCTTCGGAAGAATATGCCGACCCCCATCGCGGCGACGACGATGAAGGGGAGTTGGCTGGCGACAATGAGGAGCGGGGAAATCCTTCCGTCGGGGAAGAGGGAGCCGATGTCCGGGTCTTGCGTGAAGATGAGGAAGCTCACCGCGTTGTTCGCGAGAACCATCACCGAGAGCCAAAGCGCGAGTGTGATCGGCGGGTCGGCGAGGAACTCCCGCCTCATGTTCCGACCGAGTATCTTTCTCAAAAGAGGCACGCAAAGGAGGATCCCGAGTATCCCCGCGACGAACGCGGCGATTCCTCCGCCGACGAGGAGGATTTGATCCCCGCCCGTGATTTGCGTTGCCCCGCCCCCGGAACCCGACGCGACGAAAAAGAATCCCACTCCGACGAACACCCCGACGAGCGACACGAGTGCCGAGGCGGCGAGAAGCACAACGAAGAGGGCGATGAGGGCGTATCGGCTGGCGCGGGCCGACTGCGCGAGGAACCCGAGACCGCCAACGAGGGCGGCGAGGACGAGCGTGGCGATAGCGGTAGCCATCCACAGCCTTTCTAAAATCGGTGGAGACGAGCGTTTACGCGGAAGAGGTTAGCATAGCCATAGTCCGACGAACGTGAAGAAAACTGGAATGAGCGGAGCGAAAACAGAGCGAAAACGAGGCCGCGACGGAAAGGAAAGGGGAAGAACGGCAACCGTCGCGGCCTCTGTTTATTATTCCGAGTCCCGCGTAATCCGCGACCCGGAGTTTTCTTATGGGCTTGAAGGGGTTAGCCCATTGACGATCAATATAAACGGACGCAATTACAAAACCGTCACCACGAGATTACATTCCGATAACAAAAGAGCCGGTCGCATCTCCGGCGTCACGGGTCGCGGTTCTCCGGGCCTTCGAGCCTTTGTATGATCGGCCCGAGCTCCTCGTCCCGTGACTTCTCGAAATCTTCGAGCGTCCCGGCGCTCTTCGCGATTTCCACGAGCCTTCCGATGAGTCCGGTTCCGGCTTCGCTCTTCGCGGCGAGGATCCTCCACCCGAGGAGGCGGTATGCTCGTTCGAGTTCCGGGTTTCCCGCGCCGCTTTCGAGGATGTCTTCGAGGACGGAGTGGAGCGCGTCGGCCTCGGCGGGGGAGAGGGGAATGTCCACTTTTTCGCCGTGGTTTTTCAGCGGACCTTCTCCACGTATATGCGATCCTGTGTGATCACAACCTGCAAATCCTCGGGACTCGCACCGACATAACCCCGCCATTCCTGCTCGAAGACGTCGGATTTCCAAGCGTCGGTGTTTATGGCGATGCCGCCGCTTATAAGGTCGAGCGTCGCCGGATGCTCGGAGACATGCCCGCGCCTCACCGGGTCGCGGCGGTAAATGGAGTTCCGGGAGCGGAAACTTTGGACGCTCGACGAAGTCGTGTTCAACTCGCCCGCGATCCAGTCGTCGCTCCTCCCGTCGTCAACCCATCGCCTTATCTTCACCGCGTGAGGCTTCAGCGCAACCCTTCTGATCCCCAAAACTTCGCTCCTTCACCCGGAACCCGGACAACCCGTCCACGAACTTGCTTTATAGTTCATATGTACCACTTTTTCTTACCCGACGCTATACCTTCAATGCAAAATTTTGGCGGCCATCCACAAACTTAATCCCCCGCGCAAACTCCACGCGACCGTCCGCACCCAGTTCGAGGCGACGAGAAACTCATGCGCCCCGCCGTCGAAGCCAAGCTCGAGCGCCGCATGCCGCGGAACTTGCAGAAAAGCCGTCGAGAGCCACACGACGCCGACAAGCCCGAGTCCGAGCCACAAAACGGAGGCGGAAATCCCCGGCGGCCGAAAGAAGAAGAGGAGTATGGCGGTCGCGAGTTCGGCGATCATCGGCGGGGCGACGACGAACGTCGTGAGGCGCGAGTGGGCTTCGGAATAGGCTGCGAAGCTCGTGTCTCCGACGGCTCCGAAAAGCGGATAATGGACGATCTGGACGAACCATATCACCCCGACCATGAACATCGTCGCCGCGAGGTGGATGATGAAAACGGCCTTCGTCCGCTTATCCATCATGCCGAACTGTGTGGGATCCACTTCCCGGGATCCACTTCCCCACTTCCCGAGAACCGAACTCCTCTCGTGAAGACGGCTCGGCGGCTCGTCTCCTTTGCAAAGGAATGCTCCATGCGGGGGAGGCATTCCATCGGAGCGTATCTGGGATCCGGGCCGTCGAGTACGGAATCATTCAGCCGGACTCGGCATGAGCCGCTCCGAGCCACTCCGCCGCCGCGAGTCCGGAGAGCGAAGCCCCCTCGACCTTCGGAGAGCCGAAGGCGTCCCCCGCGAAGACGAGCGGCGGACTTTCGACCCCGACGAAGTACCGTTCGGTGTGGTTCTCGGTCACCCAGCTATATCGCCACCGTGCCACGGACGTCCCGACGACCTTCGAGGCGACGTTCTTCCCGAGGGCTTCCCCGGCGAGTTCGAGGAGGGCGGCGGTCGTTTCGTCGTCGGAGTCGCCGAAATGGGTGCGGCTCCATTTCGGTCCGGCGTGGATGGTTATGGCGGGGGCTTCCGAGACGCCCTTCCGTTCGTTGTCGGAGATCCAATCGAGAGGCTCGCCTTTTATTTGCACGCCTCCGGGTTCGGGGAGGTTCGCCGAACCGTCGAGGAGCGCCATGAGCGCGACGCATGGATCGTATGAAATCCGCCGGAGATCCTCGCGCTTATACGTCGGCACGATCCCCCCGACGAGCGCGAGCGACTGCGGCACCGGAGCCGTGAGAAGCAGCGCGTCACCATATTCGGAAAGCCCGGACTCGCACCGAACTTCCCACCCGGTGCCGGAGCGAAGCACATGCACGGCACGCTCGCCCGCTCTCACATCGAGTCCCTCGGCGAGATGCTTCGGGATCGAAGTCATCCCCGAAGCCCCCCGATACCGGGGATGCCCGTCCGACGGACGCTCGCCGTCCGCGTCCGCGAAACCCCGGCTCCACTCGACCGCCGCCCCGGCCCCCGTCCATTCCTCGACGAGCTTTTTGAATTCGTCGCCCCTCGCCGTGAAAAACTGCGCCCCGTGGTCGAAGACGCCATCCCCGACGCGCCGGGTCGCCATTCGGCCCCCGACTCCGCGCCCTTTGTCGAGGACGACCGTTTCCCACCCGGCCCGTTCGAGGGAGCGGGCTGCGAGAAGTCCCGACATGCCCGCCCCGACGATGACGCATCTCATGCCGAACCCGGTTGGCTATTCGGACGATACGCGCCTCGAACGAATGGCGTCTTTTCCGCGCTCACAGCGAAGTCCATGAGGAGTGAGCCACGATCCCTTCGCCGACGCGGCTTCGACCCGAAAGCGCGTCTCCACCGCGACGAATTTCCTGAAACCCCGTCCCCGCGAAAGCCGATGCCCGTGTCATGCGCTCACCTCCTCACCGCCCGGCGGGGCATCGGGCGGAGCGTGGAGAGGCCGCCGTCCACCCCGAAAACCTGCCCCGAGACCCACGTGTTTCTCGGGTCGAGGAGCCACTCGATCATGGGGGCGATGTCCTCCGGCTCGCCGAGGCGCCCGAGCGGGTGGAGGTCGGTCGAGGCTTGCCGGGCGGCGTCGCTCGACGTCACGCTCTCCGTCATCGGGGTTTCGACGAGGCCGGGGGCGACCGCGTTGAAGCGGAGGTTCCGGGGCAAATACGTCGCCGCCGACGACATGGTGAGACCGATCACCGCCGCCTTCGCCGCCGATATCGCCTCGTGGTTCGCAAGCCCGACCCTCCCCGCCACCGACGACATAAGCACGACCGACCCGCCGTCCTCCATAAACCGAACCGCCGAGCGGACGGTATTGAAAGCCGTCTTCACGTTTTGGGACATCACCGCATCGAAATCCTTGTCGCACGTTTTGTGCGCGGGTTTGAGAAGGAACGACCCGACGAGGTTCACCGCCCCGTCAATCCGCCCGAAATTCTCCTTCGCCCGCTCGAATGCGGTGTCCGTCTGTTTTTGGCTCGTCGCGTCGAGCGCGACGGGCGAGGCGTTCGTCTCTTTGGCGAGGCGTTCGAGTTTCTCCTCGTTTTGCGCGGCGATGACGAGGTTCGCGCCTTTTTCGGAGAGGCGGCGGACGGTCTCCGAACCGATGCCGCCCGTCGCTCCGAGAATCACGTATACCGGGTTCGTGTTTTCGCTCATGGGTCATGCTCCTTTCGGTGAGCCGTGAAGTTCCGCGGCTCTTTTTATGGAGTTCATGTGGATCTCCACCGTGTTTTCGACGTCGTTCGAGTATCCGCCCGCCATGACCACGGCGACGGGGATGTTCCGGTCTCGCAAGGTTTCGAGGACGATCCGGTCCCGTTCGGCGAGTCCGTCTTTCGACACCGAAAGCCGCCCGAGTCGGTCGCCCTCGAACGGGTCGGCCCCGGCGAGGTATATGGCGAGTTGTGGACGCGAGGCGGCGAGCGACTTTTTGAGACCCCATTCGAGGTTTTCGAGGAACTCGTCGTCGCGTGTCCCGTCGGCGAGTTCGATGTCGAGGTCGCTCTCCTCTTTGTGGAACGGGAAGTTCTTCGCGCCGTGCATCGAAAACGTGAAAACCGAGTCGTCGCCCGAAAGTATGGACGCGCTCCCGTTTCCTTGATGGACATCCGTATCCACGATGACGGCGCGCTCGACGAGTCCCATATTTTGCATCTCGCGCACGGCGATGGGTGCGTCGTTGAAAACGCAAAACCCTTCGCCCCGGTGCGCGAAAGCATGGTGCGTCCCGCCCGCGAGGTTCGCCGAAAAACCTCCGTCGAGGGCGGCGAGGCATGCTCCGATGGTTCCGCCCGACGCTCGCCGGGAGCGCTCGATCATGCGCTCCGACCACGGGAAACCGATGCGCCGAACCTCCTTGTCCGTGAGTTCGCCCGCTTTCGCCCGTTCGAGATAATCGCGGTCATGGGCGCGAAGAATTTGTTCGTCCGTCGCCGCGTCGGGAACGCGAAGCTCGCCGGAGCCGCATATATTCGATGTTTCGACCTCCTCGCGGAGCATCGAATATTTCACCATCGGGAACTTGTGTCCCTCCGGCAAAGGCAAAACGAAATGGTCGCTGTAAAAAACCTTCATCGTCCGATTCCTCGCAATTTCGATGCCCTCTTCGATCCGATGTCTCTCCGCCAGTTCATCATACTCTCATCATCTCCGCCCTCCGGTGCCTCCATTTCCTCCCCGCATACGAAGGATGTCCCAAAAGCCGCCCCTTCGCTGTGATAGCTTTTAACGAACGTGGAAAACTCGCCACAAGAAAAACTCTTTCTCGAAGAGCCGGGGAGCGTGGACGCGCCCGAGCCGGGCCTTTATCTCGGAACTTCCGGATGGTCGTACTCCGACTGGGAAGGCACGGTGTATTCCGAGAGGCTCCCCGCCGGAGCGCGTCTCTCGGAGTATGTGAAAAAGTACGCCACCGTTGAAATAGACTCCACTTTTTATGGGACTCCGCGCCGTTCGACGGTCGAGAAATGGCGCGAAATTACGCCGGACGGATTCCGGTTCGCGGCGAAGTTCCCGCAAGAAATAACGCACGAAAGAACCCTCGCCGGATGCGCCGACCTCGCCCGCTCCTTCGTTTCGACGATGGATCTCCTCGGGGACAAACTCGGGCCGCTCCTCATCCAGTCTCCGCCGTCCTTCGATGTGGATGGGATGGGTGTCCTCGAAGATTTCCTGAAAGACCTCCCCGAAGGTTTCCGGTACGCCGTCGAAGTGAGGCATCGAAGCTGGCTCCGCTCCGACCTCGCGAAGATGCTCGGAGAAAAGAACGTCGCCCTCACGCTCATAGATTATCCCCGGATGCCGCGCATGGAGGCCGCGACCGCGGACTTCGTGTACATACGGTGGCTCGGGGATCGGCGCGAGTTTCCCTCCGACCACACCGCTCCGAAAAGGGATCGGAGCGAAGACCTCCGATGGTGGGCGGAGCAGACGAAGAAATTTCTCGGCGAGGGGCGGGAGGTTTTCGCGTATGCGAACAATCATTATCAAAACCACTCGCCTTCGACGCTCACGCAATTTCTCGAAGTGTACCGGGGCGAAAAGTGACGCCGCGTCCGGGCGAAGCGTTTCGGGCGACGGGTGCATGTTTCGCGGGGGTGGGAGCCGCGCTCGTCGTTTTCTCGAAACCCGCCGATGGACGCGGCGGAGCGAGCGATCCGCCGGATGTCGCATGAGCATCCCCGTAATTTTCAGCACGGGGTCTCTTTATACCTTCGGCATCGAGCGGGTGTTTTCGTGGATCTCCGAGTCCGGGTACGACGGCGCGGAGGTGATGATGGACGATCGGTGGGACACGCATCAAAAAGACTATTTGCGCGACCTTTCGGATAGGCACGGTGTTCGGATACTCGCTCTCCATCCCCCGATATACGAGGGTGCGTGGCGGCTTCCGCCGGGTGAAACCCTCGCCCGTTCGGCGAGGATGGCGAAGTCCCTCGATATTCCCACCGTCGTCGCGCATCCGCCGCGCCCCGCGGAGATCCGGGAGTGGCACGACGGGCCGCTCCGGAAAGCCCGCGAGGAAGGCGTGGTCGTCGCCGTCGAAAACATGCCGAAATCGTTGAAGCCTCGCGGATTCCTCGGATTCGGCGGTTCGGGGAGTTCATATTTGCCGGAGCATCTCGACGGCCTCGGAGAACTCACGCTCGACACGAGCCATGTGGCGGCGAGCCGGCTCGACCTCATGGGGGTGTATGCGGCTCTCGCCGGGAGACTCCGGCATGTGCATCTTTCGGACTCCGACCTTTCCGGCGGCGATCAACATCGGCTCCCCGGAAAAGGCCGACTCCCGCTCCGACCGTTCCTCGCCGCGCTCGCGAGGGACGGGTATCCCGGAGCGGTGAGTTTGGAACTCAAACCATTTCAGGCCGGCGCTCCGCATCCGGAGAAGATTCTGGAGAGGATGGGGGAGGCACTCCGGTTTGTACGGGAGGGGCTCGTTCTCCCGGCATGATATATTTGCGGCGTACAAAAATGTGCGGCGGATTTCGGGAGAAATGGTATGGCGCAAAGTACGGAGCGGGTTCAGTTTCGCTTGGATTGGGAGCATCGGGAGAAGTTGAGGACGATCGCCGAGGCTCGCGGCGTTTCACTTTCGGAGTGGCTGCGGGGTGAGATAGACCGTTCGTATGAGGAGGAGCTTTCGGAGGAGAGGAAGCGGGCGGTGGCGGAGATCTCGGCCATGAATCTCGAGGACATGCCCGACATGAAAACGTTGAAACGCCAGATCGAGGGTGCTTATGACGGCCCGGATCTTTATTGATTCGAACATTCCCATGTACGCGGCGGGACGCGACCACCCTCTGAAAAACCCTTCGGTGGAAATACTTTCGCGCATCACCGACCATCCCGCTCTCTTCTTCACGAGCGCGGAGGTTCTTCAGGAAATCTTCCACCGATATCTTTCCCTCGGAAGGCTCGAAGATGGTCGGGGAATCTTGACCCGTTTCGCGAAACTAATGCGCGGTCGCATCGAGCCGATCCACGGAGAAGACGTCGAACGCGCCGCGAGCCTCGCCGAAAATTACGCTCCGGCGCTCTCCGCCCGCGACCTCCTCCACGCCGTCGTCATGCTCCGGACGGGAGCCGAAAGGATCGCGAGCGCCGACGGCGACTTCGACATCATGTCCGCCGAAGGCATCGTCCGCCTCGACCCTATGGATGTGGAGGAATGGGGCGGCGAAATTTCCTCCGGCGAGAGCGGGGCGTGACCGTCGGAGAAACACCGAGGCCGCCCCGGATCGGATGATAAGCTCTCTCGAGCGTCAAATACCGAAGGAGATTCTATGAAAGATAAACGGCTCGAAAAGTTGGCGAGGGTTCTCGTGGATTATTCGCTCGGAGCGAAGGAACGCGACCAAGTCGTGCTTTCCGGCGGTGCCGCCGCCGCGCCTCTCGTAAAGGAAGTCTATGCGCGGCTCCTTCGAGTCGGCGCCGTCCCGATCCCCCAAATTCAACTCCCCGGCATGCCCGAGCTTTTCTTCGAGAACGCCCACGATTTCCATTATGAAGAAACCCCGAAAATAACTCGCTCGACATACGAGCAAGCCGACGGCTTCGTGTCCATCATCCCGCGAACCTGTAAAC